>JBCCVR010000088.1:0-28942 GCA_039194995.1 Cyanobacteria bacterium P01_E01_bin.42
CCTTTAGGCTTCTTCGGAAGTCGAATTAATGGAAACTTTCTACTGCCAATACCGAATGTCCATACTTTAAAACTTTAGGCTTCTTCGGAAGTCGAATTAATGGAAACCCTCTGTGCATTGATCTCCTGAATTCCAAGCTGTCTTTAGGCTTCTTCGGAAGTCGAATTAATGGAAACTGACGAGTTCCGTTTTCTTCAACTCCTCCGAAATGCTTTAGGCTTCTTCGGAAGTCGAATTAATGGAAACTATCGATCATACGACCGGCCGAAAAAATGAGCCATTTGTTCTTTAGGCTTCTTCGGAAGCCAAATTAATCAATAAATCCGAAGACCGATCGCAATGAATCGGTCTTTTTCACGTCATCCCGCAAAACTTGAAAACGTGGCGCAATCATTGCGGGATATTCAACCAAAATGCTGAAAACCTTGCTCTAACGACAGAATCAAAGGCGGATCGATGCCCTTGGGGTCGATCGCTTTAACTTCCAATTCTGAAGCGATCGCGCCAATAATTCTCGCATCTCCACTCAACTGCTGCACCAAAGACTCTGCAAAAGACCGAGGCAAACACAAAACTAACTCAAAATCCTCTCCCCCATAAAAAACCCAGTTTCTTGCCTGTTCTGGAGAAAGAAGCCGCGATAAGGGGTCAGGAATAGGAACCGCAGACAGATCGATCGCAGCACCCACCCCACTTTCCCGACAAATCTGCACGATCGCATCGGCCAACCCGTCGCTACTGTCCATCCCCGCGATCGGCACGCGATCCGGCACAATTTGCAAATGGGGCAGAACATCCAAACGCGGTACGGGACGCTGATGTGCCTGCATTAAAGCCTCTCGCATATCCCGAGGAAGAGACTTTCCCAGAGCCGGATCGAGCAGTAATTCCAGACCTGCTTTCGATTTCCCATGCTCCCCCGTGACAATAATGGCATCTCCCGGACGAGCCGCAGAACGGCGGATCGCCCGCGCGGGAGATACAGAACCGAGAGCCGTAACCGATACCGTAATGATGGGAGACTTGCACAGATCGCCGCCAATAATGGGAGCATCCCAAGGTTGTCCGCAGGCTGTAAACCCCTCATAGAAGCCTTCAACCCACGCGACAGGCGTTTCGGGGGGCAAACTCAAACCGATGGTCAAACCCACAGGATTTGCCCCCATCGCCGCCAAATCCGATAAATTAGCCGCCGCCGATCGCCAACCCACATCAAACGGAGAAGTGGTGCGATCGCTAAAATGGGTATTCTCCACCAGTACATCGGTAGTCACCACCAAATGGCGATCGCGATCGAGGGGGAGAATTGCCCCGTCATCCCCGACCAAATCGGCAGAACAGAACCCCTGCACCAATTGCAAAAGTTTCTGTTCCCCCAAATCTCCGATACAGTTATCAGTCATCAGTTATCAGTTATCAATTTCGATCCCCCCCAGCCCTCCTTATCAAGGGGGGAGAATCCGGAAGTCCCCATCGTTGAAAGGCGAAGCATCCTCTGGCTTTCCCCCTTACTAAGGGGGACGGGAGGGGGATTTAGGGGGATCGTCGAGTTATTTGCTATCAGTCACGGTTGGAGATTTTCGCTACCCGCGACGACCTTGGCCGAAATAATGCGATCGCCAGCTTCTAATTCAGCTAATACCTTTTGTCCCTTAACGGTATAGCCGAAGACAGAATAACGCCCGTCGAGGAGGTTAAAACCGGGGGGAGTCAGTTCGCTATCGTAGAGGAAAAAGAAAATTTGCGAGGATCCGCCATTGGGATCCGCCGCCGGATGACCGAGAGCGATCGCCCCATAAGCGTTAAAAGGTAGTACGGGAGGCGTTAAATACAAGCCAATGGACTCGAGGGTAAATTCGTAAATGGGTAACTCCTCATCGGCAACTTTCACCTCTAGGGGAATCGCGCGATATTTTTCCGTCTCCGGATCGATGAAACCCGCCGCTTTACCGGGAGGATCGCCAACTTGCACGATATAGTCTTGAGTCTGATAGAACTCCAAACCATCGTAAAAGCCCCGTTGCACCAAATCGACAAAATTCCCCGCATTCACCGGAGCATTGTAGCCATCAACGATCGCCTCAAGGGTGCCCTTATTGGTTTCGATCTCGATCCTCGCGCGCCCTTTCAACTGAGGCAAAGCCGCGTACTCTTCCGGGACTTCAAACGGAAAGCCCGTTACCATCATCGCTTCCAATTGACCGACGCGATCGAGCATCTCCTCGCGCAGTGTGGCAACTGTTTCCTTATCTTTGCTTTCGGTTGCCTCGATTAGCGTGGGAATGCCGTCTTGTAATTCGCCGATGAGGGTTTCGGCTTCCTCTTTTTGGGCTGCGGGAATATCTGCCAAAATTTTCTCATCGCTATACTTGGCGACTAAATTCGCGTTCTTGGCTTCTTTCACCGCCGAACTCCAACGACGGCGGCGAATTTCTCGCTCGATCGCCTCGAGATTGCTCTGCAAGCGCCGCACGTCTTCATTGTCGATGGGTAGGGCATAACGGAGAATGGCAACGGGATCGGTCACCGCATCCCCCTGAGCGAGACTCGCCCTAGCACTCGGTATTGCCAGCCAAAATGTTGAAAATGCGAGCAGGGCGATCGCGCCCCAATACGATAAACGCTTACCCCAAGAGGGTTGAAAAAAGTTCATAAATTCTGTCCAAGGCTGCTACTAATGATGTGAAAAATTCTCCTATCTAGTTCTTCTTGTATCAAAAGAAGGGCAACCCGTAAAATCCTTAATTGGAAAGAACCCCAGCAAGGTAGAATAGATTGCGGATAATTTGACCTGCATTGGGCGGCCTCATGATTTCGAGTAATGACTTTAGAACTGGCGTAACGATCGAGTTAGACGGCTCGGTCTGGCGCGTTACAGAATTCCTCCACGTTAAACCCGGTAAAGGCTCGGCTTTCGTGCGAACCAAACTCAAAAACGTGCAAACCGGGAACACGATAGACAAAACCTTTCGAGCGGGGGAAACCGTTCCCCAAGCCGTTCTCGAAAAGCGAAAAATGCAGCACACCTACAAAGACGGCGAAGATCTGGTATTCATGGATATGGAATCTTATGAAGAGATGCGCTTGAATCCCAAGATAGTGGGCGATCGCGTTAAGTATCTCAAAGAAGAAATGGAAGTTAATGTCGTGACTTGGGACACTCAAGTATTAGAAGTGGAGCTTCCCAACACGGTTGTTTTAGAAATCACCGAAACCGATCCCGGAGTCAAAGGCGATACGGCGACAGGAGGAACCAAGCCCGCGATCGTAGAAACCGGTGCCCAAGTTATGGTGCCCCTCTTTATTTCTGTGGGAGAAAAGATTAAAATTGACACCCGCAATGATTCTTACCTTGAAAGAAGTAAGGAGTAAGCCGCGAACAGCGAACAGTAAACAGCGAACAGTAAAGAACTGGTAACTGATAACTGATAACTGATAACTGATAACTGATATAGGGATTTGCAATCGGTGTCTATTGATTTTCAACAAGTCCGCGAACTGCTAGCCGCGATCGCCCAAACTGATATTGTCGAACTGAGCTTAAAAAGCGAGGACTTTGAACTGACCGTGAAAAAAGGAGCGAGTTCGTTAGGGGCGATCGCCGCTTCCGAGTCCGCAGGAACTGTAGTCTTACAAAGTTCTCCCCCTCCCGTCAAACTGCCTTCACCTTCTCCAGTTGTCGTAGAATCCGCGCCTCCACCGACGGCAGACCCGGGTTGGGTGGAAATTACCTCGCCGATGGTGGGGACATTCTATCGCGCCCCCGCTCCGGATGAAGCCCCATTTGTCGCTATTAGCGATCGCGTCGGTATCGGGCAAACGGTTTGTATTATCGAAGCGATGAAACTGATGAACGAAATTGAAGCGGAAGTTTCCGGGCAAATTATGGAAATTCTCGTAGAAAATGCAGAACCGGTCGAATACGGTCAAGTTCTTATGCGTGTCAAACCCGATTGACAAGACCGGAAAAATCCCTGAATGGTTAATTTGTTTGGGTGTTTGTTATGATTGTTGAAATCTGGGGATCGATATTTTGGCTTGAGATTTATGCAGCTAGCCCAACCCGTATCGCAAGAAGTCGTTCAACAATTGGCTGATTATTTTAGTATTCTCAGCGAACCCATGCGCTTGCGAATTTTAAATTTCTTGCGCGATGGGGAGAAATGCGTACAAGAGTTGGTTGAAGCTACGCAAACCAGTCAAGCCAATGTCTCGAAGCATTTGAAGGTCATGTTACAAGCAGGCATTCTCAGTCGTCGCACGGTGGGAACGTCTGCTTATTATCGCGTGGAAGATCCCCTCATTTATGAATTATGTAACCTAGTGTGCCATCGTCTTGCTGCCCGCATCGAACAGCAAGCGCAGGAATTTCGCGATTTTAGCCTTGCGAATCTCAAATAGTTATTAGTTGTTTGTTGTTTGACTCCCAGCAATGAATGACAATCCACCCCCTACCCCTCCCAAGAGGAGAGACCAAGAGGGGGAGTTATAACAACTCGTTACAGACTGAAGTTGGATTCAAAACTTTGGCGGGTTAGGGGAAGATTGAGTAGGATGCCTTCGCCGCCTAAGACTTCGAGGGGTTCTCCTTCGATTTCCAGCCAGACTTTACCATTGGGATCGATGCTGGTGACAGTGTAGAGAATTTGAGCGACTCGTCCGGTCATAGAAGCCGTTCCGCCGCCAAAGGTAAATTCCTCGGAGAGGTTGACGTGAATACCGTCGCCTTTATAGATGACGTTCCGTAGCTGGGTATCTTCCGGGATCGTCGTGGCGTGGCGATCGCTAGAAGGCCCGGCTAAGAGTTGTTCGAGGGCGGTTTCGAGAATGTCTTCGGGAGGATTTTCGGCTTTAACTTCGATACTCGCAGAACTGGCCACCAGGGCGATCTCATTGCCTTGGGCGTTGAGCCAATAGATTTCAACAACTTGATCTTTGGGGGCTTCCGTTCCTTCTGCGCCCGAGGCGTTCGTTCCGACGGATTTTGGAATATCTTCAGTTTTGGGCGGGTTCTCGGCCTGGGAAGGGGTCTCTGGTTGTACGTTTTCCGATGGGGTGGAAGCAGGATCGGGAGAAGAAGTGACTCGGGATTCGTCCTTTTGGCATCCCGCCGCGATCGCGCCCAAAATCAAGGCGATGGCGATCGCTTTGAGGGGAAAATTCATGTTGTCGTGTTGTCGGTTTGGCATAAAGCCCTCCTCGTACCAATTTTTCGGGAAGCGGTTATCGCTACGAAAATATTATTCGCGATTACGATCTATTCTTCAGGAGCAGGAGGGAGATTTTCCGGCTCGAGGCGAACAAAGGCAGCCAGTTCGAGGCGATCGCTTTCTATCTCTAATTGTAGAAGGCGTAAGAGCATTCCGTCCGTTTGCAAAGTTTGCAGGTCGAGGCGATCTCCCAAGGCGTTACTGACGATATCCGCAACAAAGGGGGGTAGGGGGCGATCGTCGAGCAAAATTTCTGGCTCTATCAGTTCTAAATAATAACCGTTACTCATGACTAATCCGGTTTCGATTTGCACTTTCAGGCGGGTAATTTCTGCCGTGTCGGTATCGGTTCCGCTTAAGTCGATTTGAATTTGCAGGCGGTTGTTCTCCTGAAAATCAATGGCTAGATCCTCGAGTTGGTAGTTTTGTTGACCCGCACCCGGAATACTGGCGGAAATGCGCTCTACTGCCTGTTGCAGGCGATCGGCAAAGCGGGGGGAGGAAAAAGCACGATTGAGGTCGTCTTCGGTCAGGACGAGGCGAAATGCCCCTTGTACGGGTTGGCGAAATGCGCGGCGAAAGTTGGAGATATCCTGTTGCAGGCGATGAATATCAATGTAGAGGGGATCGGTTTCCAAGTCAAAAGCGGCGATCCGCAATCCTTCAACGGGTTCGACCCCGCGCATGGCGACTCGCACGCGATCGACTTTTCCAGAGAGTGCTTGATGGATGGGAGTATTATCGATCCGCACGTCAACAACTTCGGCATCGACAAAACGGCGGCGCACGTTACTTTCGATCGCTGTATCGAGGGCAAAGCCAACTGGAGCAAGAAAAGATAACAATCCGTGGAGAATAATAACAGCAATTTCCATTAATTCAGCAAAAATTCAACAAGTTTCTTTCATTGATAAGCGATCGCCGATTGTGGTTCATTGAAGTAGTCCGATCGCATCGCCAATCGTTTCTAACCCCCGTTCTTCTAATTTTTGGATCAACCCCTCCAAAATGCGTTTAACCATCCACGGACCCTCGTAAACTAAACCCGTATAAACTTGTAATAAACTCGCACCCGCCGTAATTTTTTCCCAAGCATCCTCGGTGGTAAAAATACCGCCGACTCCAATAATAGGCAATTTTCCCTCAGTGTGCTGCCAAATAAAACGGATGGTTTCCGTAGCGCGATCGCGCAGAGGTTGACCGCTAATGCCTCCCGCTTCCTCCGTGACAGGGTTTCCCGTCGCTTTGATAATCTTGGTTTTGAGATTTTCTTTGTCAATCGTGGTATTGGTAGCAATAATTCCCGCCAGTTGGTAGGTTTTCGCCAAGTCGAGAATATCCGCGATCGCTTCTTTTGACAAATCCGGGGCAATTTTCACGAGAACGGGTTTCGTACCGCGATTTTCCTGTTGAATGCCATCTAAAATCGTGGCGAGTTGCTGGCGATTTTGTAGCGATCGCAGTCCGGGAGTATTGGGAGAGCTAACATTAATGACGAAATAATCCCCTAAATTTTGCAAGCGTTTAAAACTGCCTCGATAATCTTCTGCTGCGGCCTCTAAAGGGGTAATTTTAGATTTGCCTAGATTGATACCAATGGGAATATAAAATTGCTGTTGTCGTTGCTGTAAGTTCTGCTGTAAAACTTCACTGCCTCGATTATTAAACCCCATACGATTGAGAACGGCTTCATCTTCGATTAAACGAAATAAACGAGGCTGAGGGTTGCCAGTTTGGGGGTAAAAAGTAACAGTTCCCAATTCGGCAAAACCAAACCCCAATTTATGCCAAATTCCCGCCGCCACGCCATCTTTATCAAATCCCGCCGCTAGTCCAAAAGGATTGGGAAATTTCAGACCCCAGAGGTTTTGTTCCAATCGGCGATCGCTCAAACAACAAGAGGATTCTAGATAATGTCGGAGAGAAATTGCTAACAAATTTTGGGGATGAGAGTCGAGCCAGTCGAGGACTTGTAACGTTCGATTGTGCATCCATTCCGGATCGGTTTTTAATCCAGAAAAGAAGAGAGGCTTAATTCCTAATTTATAAATATCCATTGCTTGTTAGAATGGCAATTATGCGATCGCTTTTATCATTACCATAAAATATGCACAAAAACTATACAATCCGTCAAGCGGATCGTCGAGATATTGATAGTTTACCTGCGATCGAACGTATGGCGGCTCTGATTTTCACTGAGTATTTAGAACAATTGAATTTACCTAGCGAACTCCTCGATTGCCCCGTTCCCATTATAAAATTACAACAAGCGCAACAAGAAAATTTGCTTTGGGTAGTCTGCAATCGCGACGATCTGCCCATTGGTTTCGCCTATGTGGAAAAACTAGGCGAAAATTGGCATTTAGAAGAACTAGACGTGCATCCCCAACATCAGAAACGAGGCATTGGCAGCGCCTTAGTGAAAGCCGTTTGCGATCGCGCGGAAGAAATGCAGATTCCTGCCATTACTTTAATAACATTTCGCGATATTCCTTGGAATGCTCCTTTTTATCAAAAAATGGGATTTGAGGCGATTTCTCTCTCAGAATGCAACGTGGAACTACAAAAATTAGCGATCGCTGAAGATCGACGGGGTTTGCGACAAGATAAGCGACTGATTATGCAGTATCTACCTTCTGCTTGCGATCCTGCTTAAAAATCTCCCATGTTTCTCCGGATCAACTCTTCCAATAATTCATCCAGCATATCGCCATCGATCTTAACAATTTGGGGTTGACCAAAATTCGGACCTTTCAAGAAATCCTTAATGGTTATTTTTTTATCGCGAAAATCTGCTACGAAATCGCGGATCTCTTCCACGGCTTCAATATGATTTTCTGCCTCTGCCACAATCTCTTCAATGGGGTCGAAACCTTGTCGGACGAGAGAACGATATTCTTTCACCATTTCACCTTCTGGAGTGCGTCGCATCCAACGCAATTCTGTTTTAATGTTTTCATATTGAACTTTGAGCATTTGATTATTTTTTTCCATGCGATCGCACTGTCGTTCTATTTCGCTGCTAGAGGCATTACCCCGAGCTATTGACTTATCCAATTCGTATTGGCGTTCGAGTTCTAATAATCGTGCCATATCTCCTTCTTCATAAGCGCGGTTGACTTCTTTCATGATTTCTTCGTAATCTTCCTTATTTTCCCCATCCACGACTTTATCGGGGTGAAAAATTGAGGCCAGTCGCAGAAAACTTTGGCGCATTTGTTTCAAATCTTCGTGAGAATTTTCATGTTGGGGCGGGGTATTCTCTTGGCGCTCGTGTCTCCCTGCGTTAAAATCATAATTAAACTCTTCGTCTTCATCGGTTTGGAAAAATTCTTCTTCGTCGAGTGCTTCCTCATCTTCTCCACGTCCCTGTCGTTTGGGGCTAATCGTTCCCATCATTTGCAGCATTCGGTAAACTTTTTCGATTTTTTTGCGACTTTGCTTTCCGAACTTTCGTGTTGTAAAAATCTCCTCAAAGATGGTATGAATTTCGCGATCCAATTCGATGAGTTTTTCGTGAAACGGCCGACTGCGACGGGCAATTTCCACGGCAATTCCTTGCATTTGTTCGAGGAAGTTCGTTAATTCCTTCCGCTTGCGTTTAATTTGTTTGAGAAGCCACTGATGGTCTTTTTCGAGTTCTTCAAAGCGCAGGTGAAATGAAGAGAGGGCTAATTCCGAATTTACTTTCGAAGTGGCTTTGGTCTTTTTTCTTGCCATAGTATTCGATTAATAATATTTGTTACACTCGGATCGCTTTGACAATTCTACCGCTTTGCATTCCCTCAATTACCTGAAACCGTCAACTCTGGATATCGATCGAGCAAAACTTCGCGAGTATAAGCGCGATCGCCTTTGTAAACCGAATCATTATCATCATCGGCTTCATGACAAAATACAAATGTCGTTTTGATGAGAGATTCCTTCTCTGGATGTTCGTCGAGCCAGCTTAGCCAGCGATCGACATAAATTTCTTTTAAGCGATTTCCAGCATCGCAGAATTCGTTTTCCTCGTCAATCGTCGGTCGTTGAAGCATCAATCGCGCCTTTTCTTGCGGGCTGTAAGGTTGTACGTGCCGGCGCTCGAGCAATATGTTGAGCGCTTGAGACAACAACGAACGACCGGAAAGTTCTGGTATCGCTCCCATATCGGGTAAGGCAAGTACGGGCAGCCATTCTTTTAAATGAGAAAGCCAACAGGAAGGTTTCAACACGGCCTCTCGTCCGGCCAGTGCCTCTACACTGCCAGAAATTTCCTCCATGACCCGCTTGACCTGCCGTTGTTTCTGCTGCCAGTAAAGCCCGTATAGTTCCCGATGGCGTTCGATCTCCACGGCTGTATCTTCAAGCGTCCATCTCAGGAGCGGCCAGCATGCTTGAATATCCTGAAGGATGGCAAGATGGCGATCGCTCTCTTCCTGATTCGCGGTGGGAGTCGCCAACGTATTGGCCGCACAAGCCAGCCATTCAGCCATTTTTGGAGTAATCAAACCGATCGGACCGAAGGAAGATTGCCACTGTCTCAACACACCAATTCTCAAAGCATTGAAAGGGATGTCGCATTGATAAAAATTGGTGAAATCCATGTTGGCACTATCGCAGAAATGGGGATCTCTGGGTCTGCCTCCGACCAATAGAAAACACCGAAGATATGCCCGACGAAAACAAGCACCGCGCAAATCCGATGCCACAAAATTACAATTGGAAATACTGGCTTCGGTAAAATCAACGCAAATAAAGTTAGACTCTTTGGCTTCGGTAAAACGAAGATTGGCCCCGCGAAAGTTTGCCTCTTGGCAATTTGCCTTCTCAAAGTTCGCTTGCTCCAGTTGGGCATTTTGAAAATCCCAACCGCGCAGATCGCGATTCTGATAATTCGTTGCCTTGGTAAAATCTGACTCTGTTTCCTGTAAGCGATCGGTGTTACTCATCGGGACAAAATATTTTTTTGATGATTATAAACTTGTTGCAGATATTTATTGGCGCTACTGCGTCATTTTAGAGCGATCGCTTACACTACAAGGTAAAGCTATCATTATTCGCGTATTCCCATGAGTCAATCGATTATCCCTTCTCAACTCGAGAGTTTAGCCCCAAATGCTTCCCTACAAGAGCAGATGGGCGATCGCGAGAATGTCATCGGGGAATTTATCCAAGAAACCCTTGCCTTAACCAAGCGCCTATTTATCCAACTCAAGCGCCGTCCGACCACGCTTATGGCGGGTATCGTGCAACCGTTAATGTGGTTGATTCTCTTTGGCGCGCTCTTTTACAACGCCCCACAAGGGTTTTTAGGAGACAATACCAATTACGGTCAGTTCCTCGCCCCCGGAGTCATCGTGTTTACGGCGTTTTCGGGGGCATTAAATGCCGGGTTGCCCGTTATGTTCGATCGCGAGTTCGGATTTCTCAATCGCTTTCTGGTTGCCCCGCTTGCTTCTCGTTATTCCATTGTTGCGGCATCGACGCTTTACATCATTAGCTTGGCATTTATTCAAACCGTGGCGATTGTTGTTGCCAGTGCCTTTATTGGTGCGGGTTGGCCGAGTTTGGGCGGTTTGGGGGCGATCGCGGCGATCGTTTTCCTGATTGTTGTGGGGGTGACGGCGTTGAGTTTGAGTTTGAGCTTTGCCCTGCCCGGACATATCGAACTAATTGCTGTTATTTTTGTAACTAACTTACCGTTGCTCTTTGCCAGCACGGCTCTCGCCCCCCTCTCCTTTATGGCGGATTGGTTGCAGTGGATTGCTTCGCTTAACCCTTTAACCTATGCGATCGAACCCATTCGCTATCTCTATTTAAATGAAACTTGGGGACTTGATAGCGTTGTTATGAATGCCCCTTGGGGAACCATGACCTTTGGAGCGGTTCTCGCGGTTTTGCTGGTTTTTGATGCGATTGTCTTAACTGCCATTCAACCGTTATTACAGCGCCGTTTGAGTTAAAAAGAGGGCAACGGCTCTAAAATTTCCCTGCTGAAGTGCCCAGACAACACCCGTACCATCTCGAAAATGGCGCGTTTGAACTCGAGGAGATTGTCCTCTATTCTATCGGGCTTTAATCGCTGATGGTGCGGGATTGCTTGCCGCGATCGCACTTGGAGTGAGAGATGAAGGATCTGCGTTGGAAAAATATAAAAGCCTTCAACCTTTAAATCCATTCAAATTCAATGCCACAACCTAATACACCTGCGTCAACGATTCTAAAGTCACCCTTTAATCAATGGCTTATTCTTTTTGCAGTCAGTTTAGGCACATTTCTATTTAGCCTAGATGTTCATATTGTCAATGTAGCATTGCCTACAATTGTTAAGGCCTATCAAAGTGATTTTGCCACAGGTGAGTGGATTCAGATTAGCTATGCTTTGATGCTCGCAATCTTAGTCCTTGCAGTAGGACGTTTGGGAGATATGTGGAGTAAGAAACGGCTCTATTTGCTGGGAGTCATTGTCTTTGCTTTGGGATCTCTCGGATGCGGACTGACTCCAAGTATTCAGGGATTAATTATTGCTCGCGTATTTCAAGGACTCGGGGCGGTATTTATTGCCGTATTGGCTCCTGCGATCGTGACCGAAACATTTCCCAATACACAACGAGGACTCGGTTTAGGAATCATTGTCAGCGTCGGTTGGGCTGGGGTTTCCTTAGGACCGACGATTGGAGGATTTATCCTTCAAAACTGGGAATGGCGATTAATTTTCTTCATCAATATCCCCATTTGTTTGTTGAGTTTCATCCTTGTATTCTTATTGGTTGACCGAGAAAAATCGAGCGACGAGAGAGAATCTTTCGATTTCACAGGGGCATTCTTGTTAGCCGCTACACTCCTTTGTTTTCTATTGGGAGTCGCCCGCATCCAAGAAGCAAACGGAGGCGGATCGCTAACATTATTATTACTGTTGATTTCCGGGTTGGGTCTGGCTGGCTTCTTGCGATCGCAACAGCAAACATCACAGCCATTGCTCGATCTCGGTCTATTTCAATCGAGGGATCTGACGCTGAACCTATTGATGACCCTAATTGGTTATATGTTCACCAATAGCATAATGTTTCTCTTTCCTTTCTTTCTGGAACTGGTTAAACATTTCCCCGAACAGCAAGTCGGTTTAATGCTGGCTGTTATGCCCGCATTGGGGGTGGCCGTGGGTCCGATCGCGGGTTATTTAGCCGATCGCATTGGGGAAAGACCAATTAGTACGATCGGCTTTGGCATGATTTTGATCAGTTGTTTGGCGATTAGTACCTTTAATGAAGGCTTAACGGTTATCGGGTATCTCGTCCGCGTTGTCCCCTTTGCCATTGGTTATGGAATCTTCCAGCCCCCCAATCAAAGTGCAATCTTCAAAATTGCCCCAAAGCAATATCTCAGTGTAATATCGGGACTTTTATTTTTCTCGCGAGCCCTCGGTCAAGTCATCGGCATCACCTTCATGAGCGTCCTGTTTTCGCGATTAACCGCGAGTCGGGTTGTCGGGGATGACTTTACTTCCTTGTTTTCTGCGCCGGTTGAAGCACTTGTCTTTGGAGAGCAGGTTAGTTTTCGCATTTTCGCAGGACTGCTGGCTGTTGGCTTTCTCATTGGTCTCTACCTGTGGAGGCGATCGGAACTCGCACCTAACAATACATAAAGCTCGATTTATACCTGTTTAGATGAGTCGCCATTTCTCTTAGAGTTGGTTAACCTATTTGGTGAAGGTTTGTGGATTTTGTCGCGATTTCCCTCAAATCTTCTCCCTGTCCCGTGGTGCAACCTTTGTCCCGTACTCAAATTTCCGAGACATTTTATGACTGGTTATCTATCGGATATGTTTTACGACTGGAATCGTTTCAACCAAAGCGGGGGAAAAACTAATTCTAAGATTCTGATTCACGATGAATCGTTGAGAGATGGTTTGCAGTCTCCCTCGGTCGTCGATCCGTCAGTAGAAGACAAGTTTCGCATCCTTCATCTTCTGGATAAAGTTGGCGTACAACGAGCCGTCTTGGGCTTTCCTGCTTCGAGCGATCGCGCTTACCAACATTCTCTATGTTTATTAGAGGGAATAAAACGAGAGCGACTCGGCATTTGTCCGGCTTTGAGCGCTCGAACAGTTGTCGGAGACATCGAACCCATCCTCGAAATCTCTGACAGGGTGGGAATTCCCTGTCATGTGATGACCTTTATCGGTTCTTCTAACATTCGAGCAGTGGTGGAAAAATGGGATCGAGATTGGCTCGTCGAAAGAACTCGAGAAGCCGTTAGCTTCGCAGTGAGAGCGGGACATTCCGTGACATTTATCACCGAAGATACAACTCGCTCTCATCCAGAGGTTTTACTCGATTTATTTAAAGCCGCACTGGATTCTGGGGCAGGGGCGATCGCCTTGTGCGACACTGTCGGTTATGCTACTCCTGACGGTGTTTGCAACCTGATTGGATTCACTCGCCAGGCGATCGCTCAACAAGGTGTAGAGGCAAAGATTGAGTGGCACGGACACAACGATCGCGGCTTGGCTTTAGCAAACGCGATCGCCGCCATCAACGCCGGAGCGGATTGCATTCATGCCACGGTCTTGGGCATTGGCGAACGCACGGGGAACACGCCCTTAGATCAATTGCTGATTCACTTAAAATTACAGAATTCTTGGGATCGCGATCTAACGGACTTAGAAGAACTTTGTCAGAATGTCAGCGATGCTCTAAGAATCCCGATTCCTTGTAACTATCCCGGCTTGGGTCGAGATGCTTTTCGGACGACAACAGGCGTTCATGCTGCGGCTATTCTTAAAGCCCTTGCCCATCCTCGGGGCGGTCAAGAGTTGGCCGATCTGATTTACTCTAGCGTTCCGGCCAGTATGTTAGGTCGTCAACAAGAAGTAGGTGTCAATCATATGAGTGGCAAGGCGAATGTTTACTACTGGTTTCAACGCCAAGGCCTCTCGCCAAAAGCCGAAACGGTAGAAGCAATTTTGCAGTTTGCCAAATCTCAGAAAGCGGTTATCCCTACCGAAGTCCTTCGCAATATTGCCTTACAGAAAGGAGAATCTCTCGGTATTCTCGGAAGTTACGATCGGGATCGCTCGACTATTCCTTTAGGAAGGTAAGCGATCGCCAGTTTCGTTTCTGTCTGCATATGGTCGAGTCGAGCCATATTTTTCTTCTCAAGGAATATTTTCATTCGAGAAATGAATGAGGTAATAGACATACAATGCTGCAAAAACATCTCGATCTTCTCGATCGATTGGGGACTTCCTCCCAAGTGCATATACTCGGTTCTCTCAGGAATCATCTTATCGGAACCTATAAAGTGTTGGTTGAGTGGGGAAACCCGGAATATATTGCCGTGGGAGGACTATTTCATAGTATTTATGGGACGCAGACTTTCAAAGTTCCTTCGATTAGTTTAGAAGAGCGATCGCGCATCAGAGAAGCAATTGGTTTGGATGCTGAAAATCTGGCCTATCTATTTTGTGTGACTGAGCGGCAAGGTTTTTTCTATGAAGCGGAGAAACCCGAACCCATTTTATGGGACTGCGTTCATCATCAATTGATTTCGACAACGCCACAAACGATTAGAGACCTGATAGAGATCGAAGTTGCCAATGCAATCGAATTGCGATCGCTTCCGATGGCAGAACATCCCCATATTCTTTCCCGTCGCAAGCACATGCTAACGAGATCGCTCTCATACATGTCTCCTGCCGCTCGGGTTGCATTTGTAGAAATGATGGCAGAATTAAAGGAGTAAAATATGGGCGATCAACTTAAAATTCCGTTTTCCATTTATCGAGGGGGAACCAGTAAAGCGGTATTTTTCCTCGCCGAAGACATTCCTCCTTCCGGTGCGATGCGCGATCGCTTTCTCCTTCGCATTCTCGGCAAACCCGACCCTGATGAAATAGATGGTATTGGGGGCGGACATTTGCGGACTTCTAAGGTAGGGATTCTCAGCCCATCCCAACGACCCGGAATTAATATCGACTATACTTTCGGTCAAATTGCGCTCGATCGCGATATTGTGGATTATCGCTCGAACTGCGGCAACATTTCCGCGGCCGTTGCCGCGTTTGCCATCGATCGCGGATATGCGAACGTTGAGAGCGATCGTGCCCATGTTGCCGTCTACAATACGAATACCGACAAAACTTTGTATATGCAAGTCCCTCTCGCCGATGGAGAAGCTGCCGCGATCGGTGACTTCGCGATTGCAGGGATTCCGGGAACTGGAGCCCGCATCGATCTCGATTTTAGGCACACGATCGGCGCAAATACGGGTAAGTTGTTACCCACGGGGAATACGATCGATGAAATACCCTTGTCTGATGGGTCTATCGTTAGAGTAAGCATTACAGATGCCGCGATCGCGGTCGGACACGTACTGGCTCGAGATATGGGAATTAAGGGAGATGAAACCCCCGCTCAACTGCGATCGAATACCGCACTCATCCAGCGATTTCAAGAGCTTCGAGCTAAAGTTGCACAAAAGAGCGGAATCGTGCAAACGGGCAATGAGGTTGCGTCTAATCTCTTGATTCCATTCATCAGCATCATTTCTCCCCCTCGGGATTATCGAGATACTCATGGGAATTTAATTTTAGGAGAAAATGTTGATTTCTTGGCTCGTCTCATGGCCGTCAATAGTTGCCATCCTGCGTATGCGGGTACGGGTGCTTGCTCCACTGCGGCTTGTTCTGCGATCGCAGGCACTCTCGTCAATCAGTTACTTCAGGGTCAGAATAAATCTGAGATTAGAATTGGGCATCCATTGGGTGCAATGCCCGTTCAAGTCGAACGAGGCCGGGGAGATGCTTTTCAAAAGTTAGCCTATGCTAGAACAGCACGCAGATTAATTGAAGGATATACCTACATTCCTAAAAATTACTTTTGAATCGTGTTGACCTTTCGTTTTTTGAGGAGAATTTTAGATGACAACAGAACAAACTCTGATTCTGGATGATGATATCAATACCGATGATATTATTCCCGCCAAACGCGGCACAAATCCCGATCCGGACTATTTAAAGCAATATGCGCTCGAGCATCTGATCGGTGAAGGGAAATTACTAGAATATGACTTCATTGAAGCGGGGAAAAACTTTGGTTGCGGCTCGAGTCGGGAGTATGCTCCCATTGCTATCCAAGCTGCTGGGATTAAGAAAGTGAGAGCGAAATCCTTTGCAGAAATCTTTTATCGCAATAGTATTAATATCGGATTGTCTTTAGAGATCGTCGGACAAGTTCAAAATAATCCAGTTATTGAGGCGATCGCCAATGCTGGCGGATTATTCCCCTTTAATCGCCACCGCCGTCAGGGAACGGCTATAGTTCCTCCGAGCCAGACCCCACCTCGAGCCATGACAATGGTAGAAAAGCTCTTGGCTCGAGCTTCGGGTAATGCCTACGTGCAACCCGGTGAAGTCGTATTTGCACAGATTGACTTAGCCATGTCTCACGATGCACTTGCGGCACCTGTTGGGAAACTTTTCTACCAGCACTTTGGTGCCGATGCCAAGGTCTGGGATGCTAATAAAATTGTCTTGGTCGCCGATCATTTTATTCAAGTCAATGACATTCGGAGCGACGACAAAGCCCCTCTTTTACGAGAGCAAATGGTTGACTTTGCCAAAGATCAAGGCTGTCATTTATTAGATGTTATTTCCCCGGGAGAAGCTGCGGGAATTTGTCACGTTCTTCTCCCGGAAAAAGGGTTTATTCGACCGGGAATGACGATCGCCGGCACTGATTCCCACAGTTGCACCTATGGCGCTTTTGGCTGTTTTTCTACAGGTGTGGGAACCACCGATATGGCGAATATTTTGGCAACGGGAGATATGTGGATTCGGGTTCCACCAACCTTATTATTTGAGCTATCCGGTTCTTTACCGTCGGGGATTAGTGCCAAAGATATCATGTTAAAAATTTTGGGCGAGATTAGCTGTAGCGGTGCGACGGGTAAGGTGATGGAATTTCGCGGTCCCGTCATTGATGCTTTGGCGATCGACGAACGCATGACCCTTGCTAATATGGCGATCGAATGCGGGGCAATGTGCGGTTTAATCGCGCCCGATGAAAAGACCGATCGCTATATTCGCGAACGAGTGGCCCGAGGCAATATTATCGCAGACGAGCGCGAAGCGGTAATCGGCGATCGCGATGCCGTCTACGAACGAATCTACCAATTCGATTTGAGCGATCTAGAGCCTCAGATTGCTCGTCCCCCGAAGCCCGATCGCGTTGTTAGCATCAGTCAACTCGAAGATGTTGCCATTACCAAAGCCTTTATCGGCTCTTGCACTGGGGGTAAACTGCTCGATCTGGCTCGAGCGGCAGAGGTTCTCAAGGGACAGAGAGTTGCTTCGACAGTCGAGTTGTTCGTGGTTCCCGCTTCTCAAGAGGTTCGCCAGCAAGCGGAATCTTTGGGGTATTTAGAGATTTTGCAACAAGCTGGAGCGCGAATTCTCAAATCCGGTTGCGGTGCTTGCATTAACGCAGGGATGGGAGCATTAGAGCGAGAAGAAACGGGTATCTATGCGACTAACCGTAATTTTAAAGGTCGGAGCGGAGATCCCACTGGTCAAAATTATCTGGCTTCTCCGCGAACGGTTGCGATTTCTGCGATTAACGGTAAAATTAGCAGCGCGATCGAATAATGTTCTCTGAATAACCTGCCATGCACTGGTCGATTTTTACCGACTATTATTGTCGATCTCGCCTTCCCAATTCAAAAACACCACAACAAAAACAACCTAAAATTCCCATGCTAATTGCCCAACTGCGACCCAAACCGAACTCCAAAGCATAATGGCAGAAAAAACCCAGTAATAAGAACGGAAAAATGGCAAAAATCGACGCATAAAAGGCATTTTGCGCTTCTCTAGCAGGGCGGGTACGCTCGAACTCTTCAGCAGATAAATAGAGCGATCTCTCGGCGAAATTAAACCAGCGATCGAATATTTCCTCAAACCACTCTCGTAAGGAAGCCAAGCCCAAATATAAAGCCAAAGACCACAGAGAAGTGCCTGCAATTAGCACTCTATCGATTTCGATCTGAAAGGGAAAAAGTTCGTTGATTATCATCGAGAATAAAATTAACGGATTCTTAAATTACTGTTAAACGATTGTAACAGACGATTGCGCCCGACATCATCTATGCTAAATCCAGGCACGATGAAACGTAAAAATAAACCCGATCGCGGCAATCTTGGAGACTATCTTGGATGTTGTGAGAGGCAATTCCCGATTTTTGCGTCTTTCCTTTCCCATAGTTTGCGGATGAGGCATCGCGTTGCTCGATACCGGAATAATTTTGCAGGACAAGATGGTAGCACTTTCCCACAATTCAAGCTGGCAGGGATGTTTAGACTTAGTTTATGACAAACAAGCAGATTCTACACGAGTTTTACGGGCATTCAATCAAGCACCATTAAAAGTACAGCGACCGTTTTATCCAGAGGGAAAGGCAGTTTGTCATACGATTTCTTTGCACACTGCAGGAGGAATTGTCGGCGGCGATCGCTTGGTTCAATCCCTACAGTTAAATCCTCGCAGTCGGGTAGTTATGACGACAGCCGCCGCCGGAAAAATTTATGGTAGCAATGGCAAACAAGCCAGACAAAAGATTTCAGCAAAGATAGAAGAGCAAGCCGTTTTAGAATGGCTACCGCAACCCACGATCGCGTTTAATGGTGCATTTTATCAGCAAACAATGCGGATCGATCTCGCCAAAAATTCTGGCTTTTTCGGTTGGGAAATTCTGCGTTTCGGACGCAGTGCCAGAGGCGAGAAATTTTTGCGAGGAGAATGGCGATCGCAATTGGAAGTTTGGCGAGAAGGGAAATTGTTATGGGGCGAGCGTCAGTTGTTGCCGGGATGTGAAGAAACTTACAGTCATCCCCATAGTTTGGGGGGATATCCCGTTATTGGTCAGTTAATTTGGTTTAGCCATTTAGAAACAGAAAAAACCCCCCTTTCTCTCCCTCATCCCCAGACAAACAATTCAGAAAAAGGAGAGTTTGGGATAACTCAAATGCAAGGAAATGGTTTACTTTGTCGCTATCGCGGTAAATCGACGACAGAGGTGAAAAACTGGTTTATCCAAATTTGGAAATTTTACCGCCAATCTGATTTTGGAGAAACGGCGATCGCCCTTCGTGTTTGGCTATAAAAAAATAGTATAGAAGAAATTTTTGGGCATTACCCAGCACCAACTCATCCAGTTTGGTAAGATTGCCTTACTGAAAATAAGACATCATGAAAGCAACCGAGACCAAACTACTTGTATTTCTCAAAAAGGCATCGCAGTTCGTTATCCCGATTTATCAGCGCATTTACTCGTGGACGGAAAAGGAGTGCGAACAACTTTGGTATGATATTTGGCGAGCGGGTGAAAGCGATCGGACATCTGCTCACTTTTTGGGTTCTGTCGTTTATATCGAAAAAGGTCTCGCTCAAATCGCGACTCAATCATCTGTACTGGTTATTGACGGTCAACAACGACTGACAACGATTACATTGCTTCTCGAAGCCCTTGCACGACAGATAGAAGAAGGTTTAGAACCAAGAGAAGGTTTTTCGGCTAAAAAGATTCGCAATTATTATCTGTTGAATGCATTAGAGGATGGAGATAAAGCCTTTAAACTCCTGTTAACTCAAACAGATCGGGATAGTCTTTTAGCACTGATCCGTCAGAAGGAATTACCCGAAAACTATTCGATTCGAGTGAAAGAAAATTTTGAATTTTTTGAGCGCAAGATTGCCAGTTGTAAACACGATCTTGCTCCTCTGTGTAAAGGTCTTGAAAAACTGGTCATTGTGGATATTGCACTCAGTCGAGAGCAAGATAATCCTCAACTTATCTTTGAAAGTATGAATTCAACGGGTCGGGAATTAACACAAGCAGACTTGATCCGTAATTTTATTCTCATGGGTCTCGAACCGGAACATCAAACAAGATTATATCAAGAGCATTGGCGACCGATGGAACAGGATTTCGGTCAAGAGGCCTATGGGAAATATTTTGATAATTTCATGAGACATTATCTGACTGTAAAAACAGGGACTATTCCTAATATTCAGGCTGTGTATCAAGAATTTAAAACCTTAGTTCGCACCGAAGAAGAAAAGGGATTTGATGTGGATCGGCTAGTGGCAGATTTGCATACTTTCGCCAAGTATTACTGTATCATGGCATTTGGAAAAGAGAGAGAAAAGACTTTAGCAGAAGCATTTCAAGATTTACGAGAACTCAAAGTAGAGGTCGCCTATCCATTTCTTTTAGAGCTTTATCGCGATTATAAATCCGATATTTTATCGCAAGCCGATCTGCTCGAGGCCATTCGATTGATTGAAGCCTACGTGTTTCGCCGAGCAGTTTGCCAAATTCCGACCAATTCCCTCAACAAGACTTTTGCAACATTTAAACGGAGTTTGCAGAAGGAAAATTATATCGAAAGTATTCGGGCTATTTTTATGTTGCTTCCTTCCTATCGTCGTTTTCCTAACGATGAGGAATTCAAGCGAGAATTGAAGGTTCGGGATCTGTACAATTTTCGCAGTCGTTCCTATTGGCTTCGCCGACTGGAAAATCACGGACGGAAAGAGCGCGTTCCGGTTGGGGAATATACGATCGAGCATATTTTGCCACAAAATGAGAACTTGTCGAAAGCGTGGCAAGATGCTCTCGGTGCTGATTTTCACAACATTCAACAAACTTGGCTGCATACTCTCGGAAATCTCACGCTAACGGGCTACAATGCCGAATATAGCGATCGCTCATTTCCCGAAAAGCGCGATCGCGAGGGCGGTTTCAAGCACAGCCCCCTCAAGCTCAATGAAGGATTGGCAAGTGCGGACATTTGGAACGAGCAAGCCATACAAGCAAGGGCGGAACGTCTGGCAAATTGGGCGGTGGAGGTCTGGAAAGCTCCTAAAGTCGAGACCGATCGACTCAATGCCTATCAAACCAAACCGCCGAAAAGCGATCTATATACCATTGACGATCATCCCAATTTACTGGTTAGTCCTTTAAATGAAATTTTTGCAGCGTTTCGCGATCGCGTTCTCGCATTGAACCCCTGCGTGAGCGAGGAGTTTTTAAAACTTTATGTCGCCTATAAGGCAGAAACGAATTTTGTAGATGTCGTCCCTCAAGCGAGGCGACTGCGGCTTTCTTTGAATATGTCCTATCCCGACATTTGCGATCCGCAAGGATGGTGTAAGGATATTACCCATGTCGGACGGTGGGGAAACGGCGATGTAGAGGTCGGATTGGCAACTCTCGATGAGTTACCCTATGTCATGTATTTAGTTCGCCAGTCTTTTGAGAAGCAGATGGGAAATAGCTAACGCTATTTCAGGTTATGAAAAGGGAGATATGGGCAAGGAGAGACTCGAACTCTCACGACCAGAGGCCGCTACATTTTGAGTGTAGTGCGTCTACCAATTCCGCCACTTGCCCGGATTTTTTTCGCCTTTGCTATTATAACCTACTTTACCCCCATTTAGCAAGTCCTGATAAGAAGGAGAACTGGCCCAGCGATCGATCTCTCTGGCTCGCAGGACGGGGACGGGATGGGTTAATTGACTGCTTTGGGTTGCTTTGAGTAATTCTCCTACCTCCGTTGCGCTCATTGCGTCGTAATCTTTAGCTTGGGCGATAAAAGCATCCAAGTTTAACATGGGCGCAATGCTTGGGGATCCCCCGGCCAGTTTCATCAAGACTGACATGACCGTGCGAGGGTTTTGGGTGGCGAGGAGAGCGGCGCGATCGCAACTAAATTCGGCACAGCGCAACCACTCCATCATTTGCTCCTGTAGGGATTGGGCGATTAAAGACCCCCAAATGGGCAAAATATTCGAGGCCAGCATAATCAAATTGGCCATCGTTAAATAAACCCCGTGTTCGCATTTGAGGTGTCCCAATTCGTGCGCCATCACCGCTTGAATTTCCTCTGGGGTCAGCATATCGACTAAGGACGTATGCAGTACCATAAAGGGCTTTTTCCCGCGCATGGCGAAGGTGTAGGCATTGGGGGCGGGATTTTGTTGGATGTAAAGTTGAGGCGGTTCGAGATCGAGAATCTGGCAAGCATCTAATAAGAGTTCGTGCAGGTGGGGAAGTTGGCGATCGCTCACCTGCACGCTCGCGGCAATGTTATTAAAATAAAACAACTCTTCTGCTACGGATCCTAACAGGGTGCGGACGGCAACATCCATCCCCGGCAGTTGTTTTAAAGTATTAGTTGCTGCCCGATCTAGAGGGTGTCGAAATAGATCGGCTTTGAGTCCGATTAAAGGAATTTTAGAGGCTGCCATTTCAATTATTAACAATCGATTATTAATGACCGACCCTCACTCGGTCGGCTTGGGATTGCCTGGAATTAGTCGAATAACCATTTTTGGATGCGAAGCATGCTTTCCCAATCGGGTTTTCGCTCCAAACCATCCTCAATATTTTCTTGAATTTCCTGACGGACTTCGGCACTAAATGCCATCACTCTTTGGACGACTTCGATATGATCTCGCACTCCTTTGCTCCCCGTATCTAACAGGGCAAGGGCGAGATTGATGCGACCTTGGGGGGAGTTTTTATCGAGTTTGACCCCTTTTTGAGCGGCCTTGAGGGCTTGTTGGGGCTTATCGACCAGGAGGTACAACCAAGCCAGGCTCGACCATGCCGTTGCATTTTTCTTGGCGCGATCGCAAATTTCCTTAAAAACGGGAATGAGAGATTCTGGGCTTTCTCCATTCTTGTAGCGTTCTAAGCCATTTTCATAGAGAGAAGCAACTGATTCAACCATAGTTTAGAGATTGGGTGCTAGGGATTCGAGATTGGGAGCCAAACAACGAACACTTCGACAAAGCGGCTGCTGAGCCTGTCGAAGTACAGTGCAAGCAACAAATAACCAACAACTTAAACACCAAAAGATTTGCCGCAGCCGCAGGTTTGATTGGCATTGGGATTGGTAAATTCAAAACCGCCACCGATTAAAGCCGTACTGTAATCAAGAACTAAACCGTAGAGATAAAGCAGGCTTTTGGGATCGCAAATAATTTGGAAACCATCATAATCGTAGACTTCATCATCCTCGCGGATATTCGTCGGATCTTCAAAGTCCATCATGTAGGACATTCCGGAACAACCGCCATTGCGAACGCCAACTCGCAAACAGAGGTCTTTTCCTTGTTGATTTCTCAATGCTAATAAGTGTTCTAAAGCAACGGGAGTGAGTTGAATTCCTTGTTGCGGGGCTTGAGGGGCTTGAGTCTGAGTGGCTTGAGTCATGGATGAAAGAACTCCTAAAGATTAATAATGGGAAATCTTGTATTTCTTTGCACGTAAGAACATTTTACAACATCCGCCGTCGCGAGTTCTCCCTCGCAATGGTTATTTGCCGCCGATCGCCGATAGCTGCGTCCAGATAACCGATTCGGACTGTTCCGCGCTACAGTAGATTAATTGCATTGGTTATAAGGTGACGGGCTAAGTATGAGCAATCTCCCCCTAAATACTCTGCGTCGATTAAAAAAAATTCCTCAAAGTCCTAGCGTTTGGGAGGGAGATCGGCGATCGCTAACGGCTCTAGCTTCTGAGTCGGGTTCGGAGGAGGAAGGTGGAGATTGCATCCTTTGGGTTGATGGTTCGGAAGGGATGGTGAGAGCCATGGAAATTATCTCCCCGGAAATTGGCGTAGAAGCGATCGCGCGCACTTTCCTGCGGGCCATTGAAAGTCCCCAAAGCCCCGGCCGGCCGTCCAGACCGAAAAAAATTGTCGTGCGCGATCGCGAAATTCAATTTTTCCTGCGCGGTGCTCTGCAAGATCTCGATATTGCGATCGATTACGAGCCGGAATTACCCATCATCGATGAATTATTTCGCAGTTTCGCCGAGTTTCAAAATGCCCGCCCCCCTCGCTTGCCTCCACAATACGCCAAGCGTTTGCGAGAAGCGTCCGACGAACTCTGGGAAATTGCGCCTTGGGAGTATTTAGAAGATTGTGATATCCTTGCTCTCGAAGTCAATCACGGCGATATCGAAACCCTCTACGTCACCCTTTTGGGAATGTTGGGACAAGAATATGGCGTATTGCTCTATCGCTCTTTGGATTCTCTCAAGCGCTTCCGTGCCTCTGCCATTGAAAAGCATTCGATGGAGGAGTTAGAAAGCGCCTTTTTGTCTCAAGATTGCCTCTTTCTCAATTACGAAGCCGACGAAGATGCGGCTTTCGATCCCGAAGATGAGGATGAGAATTTGGCAGATTTACCCCTCGAAGATATCGTTCCCATCTTTGGCAGTCTGCACCCCTATGAAGGCTTGCGACCGTTTTTGGATGAAGAAGAAGCGATCGTTGTTTATGCGTCCTTGAAAGCGTTAGTGGAGTTTTTTGAGGAATGGGGCGATCGCATCGAAGAAGAAGAAGAGCGCGTCCCGGTCTTAAAGAAATCCTATGAGATTCCCTTGCCCGAAACCGATTCCCCAGTAAAAACTTTAGAGATTGGCGTAAGCACCTTACCGGATTTAACCGACGAACTCTTGAGTATGGGACGCGGTGAGGACGACGATGAAGATTTCCCGGAAATTCGCGATGATTTGTTTCCCGATAAATCTTTTGTCAGTATCGGAATGCTGCCTTGGTCAACAGTGGAAAGCGTGCGCGCCAATCCTCGAACTTATACTCAATCTTTGGAGTTCCCCGAAGAAGGCGAAGGTTTGCCGATTATTCTCATTCAAACCTCTCGTCCCAAAGCTAAAGATACGATCGTTCGCATTCAAAATGAAGGCGGAATCGAAGCGATCGCGTTTACGCCGGGGGAAGATCCGCTTACAGACACCGAGTACGATCTGGGTGTGGTCAAAACGGGAAAAGGGATTATTTATGTGTTTTCAGAATACTCTGGGGATGATTCCACTCATATTCGAGCGAAAAAGAATTGGACGCAACGTCTCAAAAAAACCAAGGGTCATTGCGGTTTAGTTTTAGCGATGGGAGTCACGGGGGCTTCGCGAGGCAAACCCAAACTCAAAGATATGCTGGCTTTATTTGAAACCCGCGCCATCGATTCAGAAGAGTTGGGAATCGGTACTTTACAAATGATTCCTCAAATTATGGGAATGGATTGGTGAATTCAAAATTCAAAATTCAGAATTCAAAATTGTTGCACAATATCTATTCCCGCAACACAAAAAACCAAGGTGCGATCGCCTTGGTTCTTTGATATGGGAATGATTTTTTCTCCTACTCAAACGTGGGAATCGATCGCTCTGAAGCCACGCGGGGATAGGTAGGACGAGAATTAACGTTAATCGGTCGCCGAGGAGGCGGAGGGGTCACTGTCGTACGAGGACTGGGGGTCGGGTTGCTGGGTCGAGAATTAGATTCGGGGGTGAAAATCAACTCACGATCGGCGGGAGGTAGGGGCGTATTGGCGGGCGGCGTAGTGGGACGAGAATCTTGGACGGGGGGAATCGTGGCGGTACTGCTATCGGAAGTGAGATAGACATGACCGAGCATGCGACCGTTATAGGTGCGTTTGGTAAAGCGCCAACCGGGATCGAGGTGAATTTTCATATAGCGATCGCCATTATCCATGCCTCGCGTCCGACCGATTTCTACAGAAGTCCGCTCTCGGATGGAATTCGCCAATAAAACTAAGTCATCTCCCCGGCGGACAACACTGAGAATAAAACGCGCTCCCAGATCGTTATCGTTAACCCGCATGGAGTAGCCATTACTATCCGTGCTGCGACCGCAAATGCCAGTAAAATCGAAGGTTTCCCAAGTCGGTTCGATAAACGTGGGACTCTCGCCATACTCCCGCCAGCAAGGACGACTGTTGGACTGCTGCTCCATAATAATTAAGTTGTAAAAGCGCCGACCGACCCCAAAGGGAGTTGCGATCGCCACAAAGCGGCGCTGATCGACCTCGACTTTATTAAACGTATAAGCCGCCCGAGCGGGAGTCACCAGACCGCCAGACAAGAGAATGGCTGTGGTTAAGGTTGCTGTTAATTTGTGCAGAAATTTCATCGCTCGATAATTGGTAAACGGTATGTTATTAATTACTCGGTTCGCAGAAAAATCAAAGTTTTTTGCTGGTGGTGGAAACTCTCGAATCGAAGCCAGGGATTGAGTGTTTTCCCTGACGTTCACTCTAGTAAATTGTTCTCCAAATTTGAAGTCCCCTAGGGGGAATCCCCCTCATTATCTTTCTGCCAGATTTCCCAGAGATCGGGACGACAAATGCGAGTTTTTTCCCTTTGTCGCTCTTTTCTCCATTGGGCGATCGCGGCGTGATTTCCCGATCGCAGGACTGGGGGAACTTCCCAATCTCGAAAAATGGCAGGGCGAGTGTATTGAGGATAGTCTAGCAATCCTGCTTCAAAACTTTCCGCTTTCAGAGATTCTTCTTTGCCCACGGTACCCGGACGCAGGCGCACGACTCCGTTGAGAAGGGCGAGGGCGGGAATTTCCCCGCAGGTTAGAACGAAATCCCCGAGGGAAATTTCGCGATCGATTAGGTGTTGGCGAATGCGATTGTCTACCCCTTCATAATGTCCGCAAATGAGAATTAATTGGTCGTAATTTTGGGACAATTCTAGCAAGGTTTCTTGGTTTAGGGGTTTGCCTTGGGGAGACATGAGAACGATTTCTCGGCGGGGAAGGACGGGTAAAGATTCGACGGCGGCAAAAATGGGTTCGGGTTTGAGGAGCATTCCCACGCCTCCCCCATAGGGTTCGTCATCGACCCGCTTGTGCTTATCGGTGGCAAAATCTCTGGGATCGACTAAATTAACCGTAGCAATCTGTTTTTCTAGCGCTCTCCCCAATAAACTTGCTTGTAAAGGAGAGGTGAAAAAATCAGGGAAAAGCGTGACAATATCAAAACGCATCTTTTCAGTTATCAGTTAACAGTTATCGGTTATCAATTATTCGGGATGGGTTATGGGGTATCATGATCCTTTGGTAAGCAGCAGAACCTAGAGGACGGCTTTTAAAAATGACTTTACTCCTAGCGGGCGATATCGGTGGCACGAAGACTATTTTACAGGCTGTAGAGGCGATCGATGGGGAATTGAAGCCGCTTTTTCAGGAGAAGTATCCCAGTCAGAATTTTACCGATCTCGTGCCGATCGCCGAGCAATTCCTCGCGACTGCTGCAAAGGAAGTAGGGCGGGAGTTACAGCCGGAAAAAGCCTGTTTCGCGATCGCGGGTCCGGTAGAGGACGATAAGTGTACGTTAACAAATCTGAGTTGGGTTTTGAACGAGCGGCGGTTGGAAAAAGAACTGAATATTTCTAAGGTGAGTTTAATTAACGATTTTGCCGCGATCGGCTATGGGATTTTCGGACTCAAACCCGAGGATATTCACAATTTGCAAGATGTTCCGGCGGATAAAGATGCGCCGATCGCCATTATCGGGGCGGGGACGGGTTTAGGGGAAGGGTTTGTCATTCCCCAAGGAGAGAGTTATCGGGTGTTTGCCTCGGAAGGCGGACACGCGGATTTTGCCCCTCGCAACGAACGAGAATTTAAGTTATTAAAGTTTTTTCATAATATCAGGAAGTTACAGCGCGTTTCCGTGGAACGGGTAGTTTCGGGGATGGGAATTGTGGCGATTTACGAGTTTTTAAAGTCTTTGGCCGAGATTCCCGAATCGCCGGAAATTGCGGCAGAAATTGCGAAAGAAAATGCAGATATTGGGCCAATTGTTTATCTGGGGGCGACGGAAAAGGGCGATCGCCTCTGCAAGGAAACGTTAGATTTATTTGTTGAGGCGTATGGGGCGGAAGCAGGGAATTTGGCGTTAAAATTACTGCCTTATGGGGGATTGTACATCGCGGGAGGAATTGCAGCGAAAATCCTGCCGATTCTCGAAGAAGGCAAGTTTATGACGGCTCTTAAAACGAAAGGTCGAGTCAGTCCGGTTTTGGATAGTATTCCCATTCGGGTTATTTTAAATCCGCAGGTGGGTTTGTTAGGTGCGGGAATTCGTGCCGATCAATTATAGAATCACAAACAAATGCAATCAATTAAACTCAAAAATGAGCCATTGTTCATACACTTTTCTCGACCATCATGATTCACCAAGATAGAGAATTAGAGAAGTTTGATTTGCTCCCTTCAGCTGTCGGAATTGATTACAATCAACTTTATAATCTACTCAAAAACAAACAATGGGAAAAAGCCGATGAAGAAACTGTAAATTTAATTGTACAAGTTATGAAAAATCAAAGGAAAGAATTGATATATGTTGATGATATCAAAAAATTCCCTTGTGCCGATCTCTTCACAATCGACCGACTCTGGAGTAAGTTTAGTAATCATCGATTTGGGTTGAATATACAAGCAAAAATCTACAAAAATTTAGAGCAGCAGATTCGTCCTTCTATTGAAAAAATATCTTTTGAAAAACAAGAAAAATATCGGAAATTAATAGAACAAAAAAGAAATGAAGGAAGAAAAGGGAGTGTGGAGATACCAAAAGAAATGGATTGGCGACAAGATGTCTGGCAAAATAAAGTTGGTGATGCTTTTTTCGATCGAGTTAATTGGATAAAAAAGAGTAACGATCGAGGGAGTACGGTAAAGTTTCGATCTGAAACAATAGATTTTTCTGAAAGAGCTTGCCAAGGACATTTACCAATCCTAAGAGGACTAAAAATTATTCTTCCTAGAGGAATGGGTGATGTACTGGTAGATTTTGGGAATTGTGATAGAACTTTTAGACTCTCTTATCTCTATTTTGTTCGTTCGC
>JBCCVR010000089.1:0-28799 GCA_039194995.1 Cyanobacteria bacterium P01_E01_bin.42
AAAAAGGAGAAAAGAAAAGAAAGATTGCAATAATGCTTGTTGCGATCGCTAAATGAAAAAGCTGCATTATAATAGGATTATCCGTAAAATAATGAAGCAAACTCAGACAAAAATACCAGAGGACGGGATGTCCTTCATATTTGATATTTAGCAATAACTCTAAGATAGACGAACTATCTCGAACAATGGTCCAAACATTTAACTCATCTCGCCACATGGAATGCCTGAAGAGGCCGATTAAACTAAGACTCAAAAATAGAGAAATTACTGCTATATTGAAAACAAACGGGCGATCGTAAAACTTAAAAAATGCCGATCTTGAGAACTTAAGAGAGTAAGGCATTGAATGATAGAATCGATAACTAAAAAGGCGAGTGTATTAATTTTGAACCTGTTTCTGCTATCCTGTCAACATGAAAAAAATATTGCGTTTCTCCCCAAAAATTGCTTGGACAGATTCTCAATGGCTGTTATTCTTCGTAATGGCTGCTCTTTTTCTCTGGATGTTAGGATTGGGAAATGTTCCTTTGAGAGATTGGGATGAAGGCTCCCACGCGATCGTTGCCCGAGAGGTCTATCGCCAAGGAAATTGGCTGCATTTAACTTACTTTGACGTTCCCTATTTTATTAAACCCCCTTTAGTTTACTGGCTGATTGCCTCGGGTTACCACTTGTTAGGGGGAGTCGGAGAATTTAGCAGTCGTTTTAATCTTGCGCTGATCGCAGCTTGTGGCGTACCTTTGCTCTATTGTTTGGGGAGAGAGATTTTCTTGCGAAAATTAGATGCTATTTTGTCAGCATCCGTTTATTTAACCTTGCTTCCCGTCCTGCGTCACGGTCGTTTGGTTATGCTGGACGGAATTATTAACACTTTTTTTATTCTTTTATTGTTCTGTTTGGTCAAGGAAAGAAAACAAAAAATTTGGGCTATTGGAATTGGCATTTGTTTGGGATTAATAACTCTAACAAAAGGAATTTTAGTGCTGGCATTGTGGGCGATCGCGGGAGTCTTTGTCCTCGTAACTCGTCAATGGAAGTTATTTATTAATCCTTATGCTTGGTTGGGGCTGGGTTTGGGGGTTGCGATCGTCGTTCCTTGGTTTTGGTTGCAATGGCAAACTCACGGGAGTTTCTTTATCGAACTCTATTTTAATTCCCAGAGTTTAGATCGACTCTCCCAAGCAGTTGAGGGAAATACTGGCGCACCTTGGTATTATTTACTCGAGTTAATTAAATATAGTCTTCCTTGGTTATTCTTTTTACCGGGAGGGTTAGTTTTAGCTTGGAAAGACAAAGGAAAAACTTGGGGGAGTTTAGTTCTTGTCGGGACAATTTTATTTTTAGGAACAATCTCCCTCATGCAAACCAAGCTACCTTGGTATATTATGCCCTATTATCCTTTTTTTGCTTTAACTGTTGGTACCTATTTGGCATATTTATGGCAGAAAAAATCTAGATATTCTCGGATTTTTGTAGGCTTGTTTATCTTCTTAACAGCGATCGCTTGTGGAGGGTGTATTTATTTTGTTATTACTCATCATCCTTTGATTCTTATTGTGATGGCTTTTTTGATAATCGGAACGCTGGTATTGACAACTTGGAACCTCTGGCAAGGCGATCGCCGCTTTATTCCCATCCTATTTATCGGATTCTATTTAAGTTTAGCCTTATTGATGTTATCTCCCAATTGGCTATGGGAGTTAAACGAACAGTATCCCGTCCTCAAAGTTGCCGCGATCGCCAAAGAAAATACTCCCGAAAAAACAACAATTTACACCTCATTTCCCGATTATCGTCCCAGTTTGGATTTTTACAGCGATCGCCTGATTGTTTCGACTCCTCCCGATACTATCGGGCAGCTATGGGAAGATGGACAATATTTACTATTAGATCGGCAAATTTTTGACACTCTACAACTACCAGAGAATGCTATTCTAGGAAGAGCAGAAAATTTTGTTTTGGTGCGCGATCGCCAATAAAATAATTTTTTCAACACTATTTTTTTATAATTCCCAAGATAGAAGAGAATAGATTTTCTAAATCTCCGGGGATCTTAAACAAGTTTATATCTTGGGTAATGCACTTTTTATCGCGATCGAGTTGACCAAACTGCCACACTTCACCGATTGTTACGGCACCATAGAGAACATCTTGGCGATCGTCCCATTCTGAGAGAGCAATTAATTCAACAGCTAACTGTGTAAATCCTCGTAAAATATTATCATGTTTGGCTTCAATAACCAAAAAATTATCATCCGATCGCAAAAGATAGTCGAGGGTTCCTTTTAGCCACTGATTAACCGTTAAGGGATACTCTATCTTAAGCTGACATTGACAAAATGCGGCAATTTCTAACAGAATCGGGGCAACGAGAGTTTCTCTCCGTGCGGCTTCACTTGTTAAAGTGACGACAGGAAGAGTGCGATCGATTCTTTGACGTAATTCAGAGAGATTATCGGGGAGTGTCGTCGTTTGTGGTAGAGACAATCGAGAACGGCGGAACTGATAATCAAATTCTGCTAAAATATCTTCGGGATCGTATGATAATTCAAAATAAGAGCGAAATGTATAAGCGCGATCTTTTTGTAAAATGTTCGGTTTGGGCATTTTTTCCCTCCTAGAAATTGATAGTTAATAATTAATCATTCAAATGCCTGTTTCTAGATTTTCTACTTCCGATCGCCTTCTCGATATTATCCGCGATCGCATCACCGATTCTCCTCACCAACGCATTAATTTTGCAGAATATATGGATTTGGTATTATATCATTCCCATTATGGTTATTATACCATTGAAAAACCCAAAATTGGCGATCGCGGTGATTTTTTTACCTCCTCTTCTCTCAGTTCGGATTTTGCCGAATTACTCGCCGAACAATTCGTACAAGTTTGGCAAATATTGGGGTCTCCAAAACTTTTTTCGTTGGTTGAAATGGGAGCAGGAGAAGGTATTTTTGCTTTTGATGTTTTATCTTATCTCTCCTTGCATAATCCCGATTGTTTTGCCGCACTTCAATACAAAATAATCGAACAATCCCCCAGTTTTAGAGAACGACAACAAGGGAAGTTACAGAAGTTTATTGAAGGCGATCGCAAAGTTTGTTGGCAGACATGGGAGGAGATAGACGATCGCTCGCAAATTGGCTGTTTTTTTGCCAATGAATTAGTAGATGCTTTTCCCGTCCATCGAGTCATTCGCAAAGATGGGAAGTTGCAGGAAACTTATGTCACGTGGAAGGACGGCAAATTAGTCGAGGCGATCGCGGAAATTTCTCGCCCTAAACTGCAAGAATATTTCGATCTAATCGAAATCGATCTATTAACGGAGACGTATCCTGAAGACTATCGTACAGAAGTTAACCTAGAGGCTTTAGGATGGATCGAACGAGTCAGCCAGAAGCTCAAACAGGGATATTTGTTCACCATTGACTATGGATATAAAGCAGAACGTTATTACAATATGCAACGCTACCAAGGAACATTAAAATGTTACTATCAACATCATCATCATGATAATCCTTACGTTAATTTAGGGTATCAAGATATTACCGCTCATGTTAACTTTACTGCCTTAGAACGTCAAGGTAACTTGTGTAATTTGCAAGTTACTGGTTTTACACAACAAGGTTTATTTTTAATGGCCTTGGGATTGGGCGATCGCCTTGCCGAACTTTCTACCAGAAAGCTCAAGATAACAGAAGTTATCAAGCGTCGAGAAGTGTTGCATCAACTAATCGATCCCGCAGGTTTGGGAAAATTTGGCGTACTCGTTCAAAGTAAAGGATTAGATAGTACCCAAGAAAACGAACCATTAAAAGGTTTAATAACCCCTTCAAGATTTTCTTGATTTTTAGGATTTTTGCGGCAGATCGACCGTAAAAATACTCCCTTCCCCTAGGGTGGATTTGACGGCAATTGTACCTTGATGCGCTTCAATAATGCGGAGAGAAAGATGCAATCCCAACCCACTGCCCGATCGCTTGTGTTTCCCCTGACGAAAAGGCTGAAAAAGATAATCCAGATCTTGGGGAGAAATCCCTTGTCCTGTATCCAGAACTTGAATTTTAATCCGTTCCGATTGGATGGCTAATTTGACTTCAATCGCTCCTTTATCGGTAAACTTGATCGCATTGCCGATTAAATTGGTAAAAACTCGGCGCAATTCAATGCGATCGCCCATGACTTTCGCTTCTCGATTGTTACCATTTCGAAAAGAGAGAGAGAGTCCTTTCGCAGTTGCTAAAGGGTTTAATTCTTCCACGACTTCAGCAATAGATTCTCCCAGATTGACAGGAGAAAAAATCAGGGTTTTTCGCCCGGCTTCATAGCGATAAACTTCTAACAAAGTATTGACCATTGCGAGTAAATTGCGATTGCTGCGTGCCATTACGGAAAGGACTTCCGACATGGCATCGGAAAGCTCTCCCAATGCCCCCCCTTCCAGCAATTCCAACATGCGATCGGCAGCAATAAGCGGCGTTCTGAGATCGTGGGTCAAACGAGAGACAAAATCTTCCCGTTGACTGGCGATCGCATCTCGTTCGTCGGCGCTGTGTTTGAGACGCAATAGCGATCGCACTCGGGCGAGTAGTTCGTCCACTTCGACGGGTTTGCGGATAAAATCATCAGCACCGCTATCCAACCCTTTCACCACACTCGCGCCATCGTAAGCAGTAATTAAGAGGATGGGAATATAAGGGAGTGCGGGATTTTTGCGAATGGTGCGGGTGACTTCCAAACCATCCATCCCCGGCATCATGACATCGAGGAGAACCAGATGGGGCGGCGATTTTTCAATGCAGGCGATCGCCTCGCGACCATTATCCACCAAAATACTCTCATAGCCTTCCTCTGCTAGGATACTCTGCACCAGAAACAAGTTATCCGGCGAATCATCCACCACGAGAATGCGGTTGTTTTCTGGGGGGCGATCGAAGAAATAGGCGCGATCTAATGTCATTCCACCAATTCAGAAATTTTCTAAGGCTTGTTTGAATTCTAATGCTGTTTGAAAGGGAATGTCGGGAATGTCGATTAAAGCGCGATCGATGACCTCAGCTAGGGATTTAGGAATATTTGGATTCCTTTCTCGAATAGGGATGGGATTGGTACGCAAGACCGCTAAGAGCGGGTCTGTTTGTGTTAAATTGCGGGGAATGTCTCCCGTTAGTAGAGTGTAAAGGGTTGCAGCCGTTGCCCAAACATCAACGGCAGGTTTTGCGTATTTAAAATCTATCACTTGTTGGCGAGGCATATAAGCAGGAGTCCCGGCACTGCTGCCCGTAAGGGTTTGACCGCTCAATCCGGCGCGATCGAAGGCTTTCGCCAATCCGTAATCGCCAATTTTAGCAATACATCGATCGCTAATTTGGGTGAGGAAAATATTACCGGGTTTGATATCGCGATGAACTAATCCTCGCCCTTTCGCAATCGTCCCATCATGGAGTTTAACATAGGGGATATCGGCGTGGTGGGCGTAGTGCAAACCGTCGAGAATTTGCAGGATAATGGGGAGAGATTCCCCGACGGTGAGGGGTCTTCCTTTTTGCTGCATGAGTTGCAAAACGCTGCCCATTTCGCAATATTCTAGGGTGAAGAAAAAGATCCCGTCACAATAGCCAAAATCTCGCAATTTGACAACATTGGGATGATTTAAGGCTTGGGTATTGGCGATTTCTCGTTGGAATTTTTCAATATGACGAGGACTGGCTGCAATTTGGGGGAGTAAAATTTTGAGGGCGACTAATTCACCATTGGTTTGATTGAGTGCCAAATAAACGACTCCGCAACCGCCTTGACCGAGTTTTTCAATGATTTTATAGTGTTTGAGATTCGCCAGTTCTTTTTCGCCTTGGTTGGCACGTTGGAGTAAGTTTTTAATGAAGCCAAGGAGGTTGGGAAAGTGAGGAGGAGGAGCGGGTTTTATTTTGATTTTGGCAATGTCAATTGTATCTGAGGTCACGGCAGGTAAGGCAATCTGAACTTGAAAGATCGTACTACCGAGAAGAACGCGATCGCCCATTTTCAAATCGTATTCGGGAAAGGAAATTTTACTGCCTTCTGATGGCGTTTGATTCTGTTGACGCTGACCGATCTTTTGGTCATTGACGTAGGTGCCGTTTTTACTGCCAAAGTCGCGAATGCGAATATCGGGAGGGTTAATATCGAGAAAACAGTGATAGCGGGAAATGAAGCGATGGTCGCGATCGCTGGGGAGTTTGATTTTACACTCATTGGCACGTCCGATTAAACAGGTTGTCCGTTCCCTAAAGGTGTATTTTTTGCCTTTGAGAGAACCTTCGACAATCGTTAAGGTGACATTAGCTGCCATAATTTTATCGATCTGAAATGGTTAAAATTCGATCTATAATGGCTATTGTAGACTTAGACTCGGAAAAATTGCGATCGTGCCAGCAACGGGAGGAAATTGTCAAATAGCTACCCTAGAAAACTATCGCCAAATTGTTCGTCAATTATTGCAGGATTATGCGGAGATTTTTGTATCGGATAAAAATATAAAAAATCAAACGCTTTTCGATCTGGAAAGCGATCGCTATTTGCTTTTATCGATGGGTTGGTCAAAAGGATTGCGAGTTCATCATTGCATGATGCACGTTGATATTATTGAGGGTCAAGTGTGGATTCAAGCCAACAATACCGATCGCTTGATTGCTGAAGAATTGGTTGCAGCAGGTATCCCCAAAGAGGCGATCGTCTTGGGTTTGCAACCTCCTGAAGTGAGACCCTATACTGCTTATGGCGTTGCTCATTCTCAACAAGAGTTACTAGAAGTTTAGGATTTGAATGCGATCGCTCTGACTCCAAATAAGAGCAACGAGATCGTATTATTTGTCTTTTCTTCATCCATCAAAAGCGATCGTACTCCTTTCATGATCCTATCAAAATTGTAGTACGAGTGGAGGAATGTCGGAGGAACAGTTGGAACTGGGGGCAGTGACAGGTAACGGAAACCCAGAAGCCGCAAAGTTTCGTGAAAAATAACCCCGTTACAATTCGTTAAAAAATTCTGTACAGCTTATATGTTACATTTTACAAGTCTCGATGCGAGAGAAGCGACCCATCTCCCCAACCACATCCCTCCCTCCCTAATCCCAAACACTTCAAACAACCTCTCCCCCCTCCCTAACCCGTAACAATCTATCCCCCATGGGAGATTTCCCTCCGGTGCTGAGAGGCTAAAAGTCAATTCCAAGTAAAACAACCAGTTACCATTCACGCGCCATCCTACGGTATCGGCAAAATTTTCCCAGACTTGTTTATTATAGTCCCTTGTGCCCCCTAAACCTTGATAAATGCGCTTCTGCACTGAAAACCCAAAGTGTCCCTTGCTGTAATAGACCCAAAGCTGGTCAATGGTGCGGAGGTCTTCGCAGGGAAAATTGTCAATCTGTTCTCTATCCAACCAACCCTCCTTCTCCCTCTTCGCAACCTTTAACATCACCCGTTTTGTTTCCTTGTCCGCTTCCTTCCATTTTCCAGCCGCGAGAAGGCGTTGTAACTTCCGATAGTCCATCCCCACCGCCGACACCAACTTAACCCCCTCAGAGGTCTTTTTCCGGCATAATCCCAGCCAATCTGCCACAGACTGGGGACGCTTTCGATAATCCAACGCCATCCCCGTTAAAATTGCCCCATTCACCCGATCCGAAATCTGAGGATTGTGTTGCTTGGGAGGAATCAAATTCACCCCTTGTTCGCGAAAATTAGCCGGAAAAGGTAACTGTTTCGTCAACAAATAATACAAGGTCGCAGAGAGGGCATAAACATCAATAAAAGCCCCGCGTTTTGCCCGTTCTCGATACTGTTCTAGTGGCGCAAAACACTGAGTCAGCGCATTAGTTTGCGTCAAGGTTTTCCCATCAATAAAATCTCGCGCCAAACCAAAATCAATCAATACCGCTTCCGTAGTTTTTCGGCGTACCAAAATATTTTGCGGTTTCACATCTCGATGTAACGATTCTTGCGTTTGATGAAAATAACCTAACGCCTCTCCCACTTGTTGAATATATTGTAACGCCTCCAACTCCGACAAAATGCCGCCATCCTCAACAGAATCATGTAAACTGCCTCCCTCAATACATTCCATCACCATGCACCACAAATTCCCCGCCTGAAAAACATCATAAACCCGGACAATATGAGGATGAGAACATTTGGCCAGACGAAAAGCCTCCTGCATAAATCGCTCTTGATATCGGTTAAAATCGGGTTTGGCTTGAATTGCCGCACTCAAGGTTTTAATCGCCACTTGTTGCTTTTTTCGCCTATCCTGCGCCCGATACGTCACCCCAAAACCACCGGCTCCGAGAACTTCTTTAATGATATATCTGCCATCTTGTAGGGAATGTCCCTTCGTCCAGTACGCCATAGGAGTTAACCGAGGATTAATTCGCTCTCTATTTTAAATCAATGGGTTATGATGGGAATATAAGGGGAATTTAGGGGGATTGAGGAAATATGGTTGACAAATCGAGTAGGAGATCGGGAAAAGAAGGTAAAGCAACGGTTTCATTGGGGAGAAAAATACGCCGTGATCGATAACTAAATTCTCCGGTTTGATTTTGATAGGGTTCGCTGTAAACTTCTAAATAATTATCGACTAAGTTAACAATCCAATAGTCTGCAATCCCGTCTTCGGCATAAAGAGATAGCTTGGTTTCGCGATCGTATTTGAGGGTTGTTTCCGAAATTTCAATCAGCAAAATAATGTCTTGTGGATAAGGGTGCGAATCTAAATATTCATTTTGACGTGCTTTGAGAATTGCAACATCAGGTAAAGGTTCGCTATCGCTAGGTAAAATAACGGGTTCTTGTCCTCGCACGATCGCTTGCTCTCCTAACATGAGGATGAGTCTTTTGACCAATCGCGAGTTAACTACGGAATGGGGCGTTTTTTTATTAGGCATTTGAATAATTTCACCTCGAATTAACTCAATGCGATCGCCTTCTGCAAAAAAGCCCAAGTCTCCCAATCGGTGATAATCGTCAATTGTAAAACGCTTGCGTGTTACTTCTAGCACGATTGTCTCTCCTTCTTCTCTTTCTTTCATCATATCTCGATTCGTGCAATTGATATCAAATCCGTATTGTATGGGAGGGACGTTGCAAGCAATGTTCCTACAGGTTTTCAGGCAATTTTTGAATATAGTCTGCGGTAACTAGATTTGGGATCGTTTTGCCATTGGGTTAAGCGAATGGCAAAATAAAGAAAACATAAAGAAGAGCGCGAATGCTGCAATTAACTTATCTAGATAACAACTCTTGGTGCATCGATTTGGGAGAGAGTCGCATTCTTCTCGATCCCTGGTTGGTGGACGATCTCGTATTTGGCAATCTGGCTTGGCTGTTTAAGGGCATCCGACGGGTTCCCAAATCGATTCCGGATAAGGTGGATTTGATTCTCTTATCCCAAGGTCTCGAAGATCATGCCCACCCGCAAACCTTAAAAAAGTTGGATCGTAAAATTCCCGTTGTCGGTTCTCCCAATGCGATAAAAGTGGTGCAAAATTTTAATTACGATCGCATGACTGCCCTCGAGCATGGAGAATGTTTCACCCTCAATCATCACGTAGAAATTACTGCCGTTCCGGGTTCTCCCATCGGGCCATTTTTAGTTGAAAATGGGTACGTGATTAAAGATAAGAAAACAGGAACGAGTCTCTATTACGAACCCCACGGCTATCACTCTCCCCAACTCAAAGAATTGATGCCCATTGATGTCATTATTACCCCCTTTATTACGATTAGCTTGCCGCTATTGGGATGCGTGATTCAAGGGAAAGAAACAGCGATTGAAGTGGCGCGATCGCTGCAACCGCAAGTCATGTTACCCACGGCAGCAGGGGGAGATGTTGATTTTAACGGCGTATTGGCAACGATTTTGCGATCGCGAGGCAGTTTGGAGGAATTTCAACAATTGCTAGAAAAATACAATTTAGAAACCCGAATTATCGATCCCAAACCGGGGGAACGTTATAAAATTCCCCTACAACCGCGCGCGATGAATGCCGTATGAACAATTGAGGCTCGATCTAGCTTATAAATCCCATTCTTGCAGCAGAGAATTAATGGCGAATTGTGGATTGTGAATTGTTCTGAGGGTAGGAAATCCGAATGAGGGAGATTGATATACTTTAAAAATGCGATCGCCCACCCTTCAAACAACGACGATGCTCACGACTCAATCCCCACCAATCACCAATACTCGCGCAACGGCCACCTTGGATGTAGGTGGCATGAAATGTGCGGGCTGCGTCAAAGCCGTAGAACGACAACTCAAGCAAAATGATGGTGTTGTTGCAGCTTCGGTTAACCTCATTGCGGCCGTCGCCGTCATCGAATACGAAATCGCCGCAGTGAATCCCGATGCTCTCGCCGAAAAACTCACCGCCCGAGGCTTTCCCAGTCAGCAGCGCAATTTGGAATCGCGAAGCAATGCCCCCAGTCTTGCCGATCGCCGTCGCCTTGAAGAGAAACAGCAACTCTGGCAACTGGCGATCGCGGCGATTTTACTGATTCTATCCGGTATCGGTCACTGGCATCATTTAGGCGGCCCGGAAATCCCCGTGTTGAGCACGCCTTGGTTTCACTGGGGATTAGCCACCCTTGCCCTCTTGATTCCGGGGCGAGAGTTGATTATTGATGGGATGCGAGGGTTGCGCTACGGAATGCCCAACATGAATACCCTCGTGGGGTTGGGAACCCTCAGCGCTTATTCCACCAGTTTTGCCGCCTTGCTGATGCCCCAATTGGGATGGGAATGTTTTTTTGAAGAACCCGTGATGCTGTTGGGATTCATTTTCCTAGGCAGAACCTTGGAAGGACGGGCGCGGGGTAAAGCTAGTGCTGCAATGGAAAAATTGATAGCCTTGCAACCCTCCACCGCCCGCTTGCTGGGAGAGACGCGAGAGGGAGAAGATGCGGGCATTGAAATTCCCGTCGAACTGATTCGCGTGGGAGAATGCGCCCGGGTCTTACCGGGAGAGAAAATTCCCGTCGATGGCGAAATTGTGACCGGAAAAACCACCGTTGATGAGTCCATGCTGACGGGAGAATCCGTCCCTGTTGCTAAGAATATCGGCGATCGCGTTGCTGCGGGCACCCTCAATCAATCCGGCGCGATCGCAGTTAAAGTCTTGCGAGAGTGTAATAATACCTTCCTCGCCCGCATCGTTGCCGCCGTAGAAGAAGCACAAACCCGCAAAGCCCCCATTCAAAAGCTGGTCGATACGGTAGCCGGATATTTTGCCTATGGAGTCATGGCGATCGCGTCTGCGGTCTTTCTCTTCTGGTATTTTCTCGGCACTCATCTCTGGCCGCAGATTCTGACCCCCGAGATGGGAACAATGGCGCATGGGTCAATGGCTCACGGGTCATCGGTCGGGACTTCCCCATTATTGTTGAGCTTGCAACTGGCGATCGCGGTTCTCGTCGTCTCCTGTCCCTGCGCCCTCGGTTTGGCGACTCCGACCGCCATTCTCGTCGGTACGAGCATCGGCGCAGAGCGCGGCATTCTCATCAAAGGCGGTGATATTTTAGAGCGCGTCTATCATCTCAGCACCATTGTTTTCGACAAAACCGGAACCCTGACTCGAGGACAGCCCGAATTAACCGACTGGCAAACAGACAACGAGAACCCACCCCCCAACCCCCTCCCAAGAGGGGGAGCCGGACAAGTAATAACCAATAACCAAATCCTACAAATTGCCGCCACGGTGGAAAGCGGCAGCAATCATCCTTTAGGGGCGGCGATCGCCAAAGAAGCCCAACGCCAAGAATTAACGCTGCTTCCCGCCACAGATTTTCACACAGAACCCGGTTTAGGGGTACGTGCCACTGTAACCCTCGATCGCCCCCTCGTGGCGTGTTTGGGCAATCGCGACTGGCTGGCCGAAAATGGCATTATCCTTTCGGAAACGGCGTGCGCCCAAAGCGATCGCCTCGCCAAGAACGGAAAAACCCTCGTTTATATTGCCCTTGACGGCGAACTTGCCGGCTGGTTTGCCTTCGTTGACCCTTTGCGCCCCGATGCCAAAGACACCATCGCCCGCTTGCAAAACATGGGATTAGAAACGATTCTCGCCACCGGCGATCGCCCGGAAGTTGCCGAAGCGATCGCCCGAGAATTGAAGATCGATCGCTGCGTCGCTCGAGTGCGCCCAGAGCAAAAAGCGGAACTCATTCAAACCCTACAACAACAGCCCCAGACCCTCGTTGCTATGGTGGGAGATGGCATTAATGATGCCCCTGCCCTTGCCCGCGCCGATGTGGGCATTTCCCTGCAAGGTAGTACCGACATCGCCCTAGAAACCGCCAGTATTGTTCTGCTTGCCCCCTCCACCGGGACTTTAGCCGAGCCAACTCTTGCCAGCGCGATCTCCGCCATTCAATTGAGCCGAGCCACCTTTGGGAAAATTCGTCAGAATCTCTTTTGGGCTTTGGGTTATAATAGTATCTCCATTCCCATTGCTGCTGGCGCGCTGTTGCCCGGTTTCGGGATTGCTCTCAGTCCGGCTGTTGCTGCTGCTTTTATGGCATTCAGTTCCGTAGCGGTCGTCACGAACTCGTTACTACTGCGATATCAATTGAGAATGTCGTGATAATGTAGGCGATCGAGAAAGCAATGCAGTCGGTTAAAATAGAGAATCGTATTCATCTTTCGCGAGAGAAAATTCCCAAAACAGAATTTCCAGACCTAATTTTGCTTTCTCTCGCCTGCTTTTTTTCATTCAGAAGACTTTTACTCGAGACCTTATTGATTGCTAATGGCTGCAAAAACGGCAAGAACTCATCAAGAACATATTCTGATCGTCGAAGATGAAGACGGCAGACGCTCTCTCCCCCTGCTAGAAGCATCTTACTCTCTCGGTCGGGAGGAAACTTGCGATATTCATCTTAAATCGCCTTTTGTTTCCCGACATCATGCGATGCTTTATCGAAAATTGCAAGATGATGGAACATCTTACTATCGCATTGTGGATGGGGACGATCGCGGTCGTCCGAGTTCTAATGGTTTAGTTGTCAATGGCAATAAAAAACTCGAACACGATCTAAAACATAATGACGAACTGGTATTTGGCAACGGTGTTTTTGCCATTTATCAAGCTCGTCAGCGCGTGATTCCCGACACGAGTTCCTCTGAAGATCCTTTCGATATTACGCTGATCGATCCTGCCATGATGATGGATGATTGAAGGCTTCCAGCGAGATATGCCACCCGGGAAAATCCGATTGGAAAATTCAACCCAAAGATTAATATTCCATTCAACTCATTCACACTAAATTAATTAGAAGATATTTGGGCTGTTTCTTGAATGGCCTGCTTTACAGTATCGAACATTTGGCGACAGTGGTTATTATTTTGAAGGGGTAACTCTTCGTTCTTTATTACACAATTCATGCGTACTCCCTCAGAACTGATGGGTTGCTTGTCAACAAGGGCTTCAACAGTGACCAGTTGGGAAAATGAAACGCGCCCCGGAATTTCCCGACCCATCAAATAGTCGTGAGTATCGTAAATAATTTCAAAGTTGCAAGCCCGCAGAATTTCACCGAGAACGGGCAAGAACTGATCGAGAGGTAGGGGGACGTTGAAAGAATAAGAATAACGAGCCATATCAAAGTTCACCCAATCTGGACAGTGGTTTTGATACTCCCATGATATCGAATGATATTGAGATGAGAGAGTCACAATCTTTAATTCAGTACCTTTTTCTATTGTTCCCCCCTTCGCTCCGGACTCTCTACCATTAAAGCCAGTCCCGAGTCAAACACCGATCGCGATCGCCAAAATAAGCAAAAACAGCAAGAAAACAGGAAAATAATGACGGGACTACTGATTGCCTTCGAAGGCGTTGAAGGAGCGGGAAAGAGTACGCAAATCGAGCAATCGCGAGACTGGTTAGACAGTTACTATGCAGGTAAAGTTCCGATTGTCATCACGCGCGAACCGGGGGGGACGCACTTAGGGCAAGAATTACGCCGCCTTCTTTTAGAGACTGCCAATCCGACAGCAACAACAGAACTCTTGCTGTATGCGGCCGATCGCGCCCAGCATGTAGAAGAGATGCTCGAACCCGAATTAGAAAGGGGGGCAATCGTACTTTGCGATCGCTACACCGACTCTACCATCGCTTACCAAGGTTTTGGTAGGGGGGCAGACCTCGAATTGATTCGCACCCTCAACCAAATTGCCACGAGAGGCTTGGAAAGTCACTTGACACTTTGGTTGGATATTGAGGTCGAAATCGGCTTACAACGGGCGAAATCGCGAGGGAAACAGAGCGATCGCATGGAACGAAGCGCTCTAGACTTTCATCAGCGCGTCCGTCAAGGATTTAGCCAGTTAGCCGCCCAAAATCCCCACCGCATTGTTCGTCTCGATGCCTTGCCCGACCCGGCGATCGTGCAAAGTAACATTCAACAAATCTTAAGGAAATTTTTATCAGATCGAGGATTCGGCAACGATCGAGAATAGCCCACACCTCAGCCCCCATGACGGCTGATATTTTTTAACTCACTTCGTTGCTCCTCACTCAGAACAATTGTGTATTGATTCGGATTGCTCATCTTGTCCATTTCACTTGACGATCTACCCGGCATTTTCGCCTAGATGCGCTAGTACAAGGAATTTGTAGCGGTTTTTTGTCGCTAAATTTGCTAGGCTGAGAACAGAATAGGTAAAAATAACTATAGGGTAGAGCTTCTATGGCTGACAGTAAGTTCAACTCGCCAGTATCGCTATCGGAGCGGGAGGTTCAAATTATCGATCTCGTTTCCAATGGGTTGACCAATCACCAGATTGCTCGCGAATTGGAAATTAGCAAGAGGACGGTAGACAATCACATTAGCAATATCTTGACCAAAACTGGGACGGATAACCGCGTTGCTTTGGTGCGTTGGGCGTTGCAATGGGGGAAAGTTTGTATTGATGACGTGAACTGTTGCACTTTGCCCGAACCCGATGGCGATCGCTAATATTGGCAAGATTCTCCGTCGGGTGCTTTTGGGGGGGAGTGGGTATTTTTTGGCGATCGCCTGCACGCGGCAAAATTTTATTACCCCACCGACCCAAAGTTTGGGGGCAACCCTTAACAGCACTTCGGCGGAAAATCATCCCCAATTTTCCTATGACGGTCGTTACGTTGTTTTTGCTTCGGATCGCCGCAATTCTCGCCAGATTTACGTTTACGATCTCCAACGCCGTCAGTTATTGCCGCTTCCGGGGTTAAATCAACAGGGAATTTTACAGGATCGCCCGGATATTAGTGCGGACGGTCGTTATATCGTTTACGTTTCCGAGCGATCGGGCAAACCGGATATCATGGTTTACGATCGCAAAACCTACCAAACCGAAACGCTGACTCGCAATCTCCTCGGAGAGGTTCGCAATCCCACAATTAGTGGCAACGGTCGTTTTATTGCCTTTGAAACCAATCGTTCGGGACAATGGGATATCGAACTTTACGATCGCGGGGCGGGGATCGAGCGATCGACTCCCAATCCTTTCTCGAATTCCGCGCCCGATATTCCCGAACCCGCACCGGAATAATTAGGGATTATTCAATCTTTTTATACGAACGAAAATGTCAGAGCATCCCTTTCACCATATTCCGGTTCTACAGCAAGAATTGATCGCGGGTTTACAGATTCGGAGTGGGGGACATTATTTAGATGCGACGGTTGGGGGGGGAGGACACAGTTCTTTACTCTTACAGGGGGCATCTAAGGTTAAATTGACGGCGATCGATCGCGATGAAATGGCGATCGCGGCGGCGAGAACCCTGTTACCCCCAACCGTCCAATTTTGGCAGGGCAATTTTGCCGATTATCATCCCCTCGGTCTTAAATTTGATGGGATTATTGCCGATCTGGGGGTGAGTTCGCCGCAATTCGACGATCGCGATCGCGGGTTTAGCTTTCAACAAGAGGCGGCGTTGGATATGCGGATGGATCGCCGTCAAGACCTCACGGCGGCGGAGATTGTCAATCGGCGATCGGAAAGGGAACTAGCGGATATTATCTATCACTATGGAGAAGAGCGACTCTCGCGACGAATTGCCCGACGGATTGTCGAAAAGCGCCCTTTAAGAACGACGAAAGAATTGGCAGACCTCATTTATTCTGCCGTTCCAGCAAAATATCGTCACGCTAAAATTCATCCGGCAACGCGATCGTTTCAAGCCTTACGAATTGCGGTCAATGCTGAGTTAGAATCTCTCGAAAAGTTTATCCAAGTTGCACCAGAGTGGTTGAATGTTGGGGGAATTATTGGCATTATCAGCTTTCACAGTTTGGAAGATCGCCTAGTTAAACATGGTTTTCGCAATGCAGATCTTTTAAAGGTAATTACTAAAAAACCGATTATTGCTGGAGATGAAGAAATACAAAATAATCCCCGTTCTCGTTCCGCTAAACTTCGCTTTGCCGAAAGAATAGATATGAGCGATCGCATTTAATTCTTTTTGTATTTTCCAACTCGATCGTAATCCGTCAGGGAATCAAATTCCCTGCCTCATATAAAAAGTCCATTGAAATGGACTCAATACGGGTAAAATATCTCTCAAATAATGTTATGCTGAGTTGGAATTTGGAGGTTTTAGATGGAAATCTCGCTTCAGCCAGACCTTGAAGAATTTGTACGAGAGCAGGTGAAAAAGGGTCAATATCGATCGCCAGATGCAGTGATCGATATTGCCGTGCGTTTATTAGCTTCTCAATCTTTTTTGGGAATTCAAAAAACACGAGGAGTTTGTGGAGGGGATGCCTGTATTGGTACAACACGCATTCCCGTTTGGTCTTTGGTCAACGATCGCCGTCAGGGAATGAGCGAGGCGCAAATTTTAACCGCTTTTCCCGATTTAAACGCGATCGATTTAGTTAATGCTTGGGCTTATGCTGAGGCAAATGCGGAGGAAATTGAAACGGCAATTCGAGAAAATGAAGAGATTATGATGGCAGAAATTGATTAAGATGGCGAGATTATACAGTGATGAAAATTTTCCCTTACCTGTTGTTGAGTTATTGAGAGATTTAGGCCACGATATTTTAACAGCAAGAGAAGCACAGCAAGCAAATTTACAAATTCCCGATGAAGAAGTATTAGAATTTGCGATCGCAGAAAAACGAGCCGTTTTAACGCGAAATCGCCGTCATTTTATCCGCTTGCATTTATCAATAGAATCTAATCATGAGGGAATTATTGTTTGTACGGAAGATTCTGATTTTGCAGGAGTTGCCAATCGGATTGATGAGGCGATCTCAAGAGAAGATAGTCTACAAGGAAAATTAATTCGAGTTAATCGTTTACCTCAATCGAATCGTTAAAATTGTAGCGATCGCGCTTTATTTTTGCGATTGAAAAATTTATGATTTCAGATTGGGGGTTCAATTAAATAGCCCAAGTCGCTCGTTACAAATATCGTAGGTTTCGATCCCCCTAAATCCCCCTTAATAAGGGGGACTTCCGGATTCTCCCTTATTAAGCAAGGAAGACTTCCGGATTCTCCCCCCTTTTTTAAGGGGGGCTGGGGGGGATCGAAATTTATGACTAGCAAGATTTAAAATAATCAATAGTTTTCTTGCGATTTCTTGAGGGGTGTTGCGAAATGCTAAAATAATACCCGAGTGCGTTCTTCCCGAATCAAAATACTGTTGTGCTAAACTTTCAAAATCTACTCGGTTGTGAGTGACAATGACTCTATTTTGACTTGCTGCATAGGCTAACTGTTCTTCATCCGTTTTTTGCAGTAATCCCGCATCTCCTGCTGTTATCGCATCAAAACCTCTTGCACGAATTAGATCGGCAACTAAAACATGAACATCCTCATCAAAATATAGTTTTATAAAAATTTCACTCACGAATCTTTCACCAAAGGATCGATGAGATGTTCGGGGATGCGATTGCGATCGATGTAGGTTTGAATTTCTTCTGGATGGTCAAAATAGTAAGAAAGCGTATCAAAAATTTGTGCTAAGTTCAGATGTGGTAAACCTTGCGGGATTTCTTCGGGGGCAATTCCCATGCGCCATGTTTCAACAATGGCTCTAACGGGGGTTCGCGTTCCTTTAACGATGGGTTCGCTATTGAGGATTTGGGGATGTTTAACGATGTGACAATGTTCGGTTTGCTGAATGTGCAGTTTTGAATCGATATTCATTGTTTCTTTTTGCTCCTGCTTTTAATTTTATCGCTCAATCTTGTTTTAAGATTGGGTTTTCTGGAAAATGTTGTATTGCTCTCGCGCAAATTCTCGGACTTTTTCATCGCTGTCTTGTTCGCTGCTATGTTTGAGAATTTCGAGGGTGCGGGGATGTTCTGGGTAGTTTTTTATAAGTGCTTTGAGTGCCATTTTTCGAGGATTCCTTTGCGTTTCTTCCTCACGCACAAAGCGATCGTATAGCGCAATATTACAAAATACCTCAAATAGCTCGGGGTCATCTTTCCACTCTTGTGCTAATGCTTCCATTGCTACCCGTCGTACAAACACATCCTCATCGGATTGAGCGCGAATTTTGAAAATGGGTAAAGTTTTAGAGTTTTTCTTCCATTCTCGTGCTAATACATGAACTGCTAGCCGCCGTACAGAAGCATCTTCATCAGATTGAGCGAGGATTTTGAGAATGGCTAGAGTTTCGGAATCTTCCTTCCACTCTTGTGCTAATTCTTCTAGTGCTGTTTCCCGTATCTGCGCATTTTCATCAAATTGAGCGCTGGTTTTGAGAATAGCTAGAACGCTAGGTTCATCTTTCCACGCTCTTGCCAATTCTCCCATTACTATACACCGCACATCCAAATCTTCATCAAACTGAGCGAGATTTTTGAGCAAGGGTAAAATACTGGGAGCATCTTTCCATTCTCTTGCTAATCCTTCTACGGCTGCAAACCGTACAAACGAATCTTCATCAGATTGAGCAAGATTTTTGAGCCAAGGTAGAGTATCAGGATCGTTTTTCCATCCTTGTGCTACACCTTCCACTGCTTGAGATCGCACGTCTGAAATTTCATCAGATTGAGCAAGATTTTTGAGAAGGGATAAAATTTTAGGGTCATCTTGCCACCCATTTGCTAATTCTTCTACCGCCGTTCTTCTCACAGGCCAATCCTCATCAGATTGAGCAAGATTTTTGAGAATAGTTAGAGTGTTTGGATTATCTTTCCATCCTCTTGCTACTTCTTGTACTGCTATCTTTCGTACAATAAAATCTTTATCAGATTGAATGAAAGTTGTAAGCCGAGGTAAGGTATCAGGCTCATCCTTCCATCCTCTTGCTACTTCTTGTACTGCTATCTTTCGTACAGACGTATGTTCCTCAGATTGAGCCAACATCTTAAGCCAAGTTAAGGTATCAGGCTCATCCTTCCATCCTCTTGCTACTTCTTGTACTGCTATCTCTCGTACAGATGGATGTTCTTCAGATTGAGCTAACATCTTAAGCCAAAGTAAGGTATCAGAATCGTCTTTCCAGCCTCTTGCTACTTCGTGTACTACTTGCTGTCCTATATCGGCAGAGTGAGCTAAAGTTTTGAGCCAATTCTTAGTTGTCTTTTTTTCATGCCAAATCTCTGCAACGATTATGATTGCTGTGTTACGAATCGTAAAGACTGATGACATTTCTGCCATATTAATATATTCCCGATCAAAAAAATCAAAAGGAAATCGAGCTAATTCTTGAACTCTTGACAAAACTGCCCGATCGCACTCTAAAATCTCCGCTCGATTTTGAACCTCCAAAAGACACTCAGCCGCCAAAAAAACATTAGCAAACTGTTCATCCTCTCCATCTTGTTCGAGCAAAAACTCAATAACCTCCCCGGCAAAATGCGATTCAATCATGCCTGTAATCAAACGCAAAACCTCATGCCATGACTCATCATCCCAATGCTTCCCAAAAACCTCCGTTTTTAAATCTTCAAGCGTCAGAGTGTGTGCCTTTTCAAACCGCCAAACAAACGCCCGAGCGCAGAAATATTCCAAAAATGTCCGATGAATGAAGGCATAAGAATCCGCCCCTAAATCGCACAGAATAAAATTGCGAGTTCGTAACTGTTCCACCAGCAGACGCGACACCATTATCGGCTTATCCGCGTCCGTATTTTGCGTCAAATACTCCCTGAGAATTGCCCGCAACTCTTCCCCCGCAATCAAATTTCCCGACAACCCCTTCTCACTTGCCTGCATCCGATAGGCAACCTCTCGTAACATCCCCTGCTTGTCCCGATAGTCGATCGCTTTCAGATCGATGTGCTGCTGAATCAACTTTCGTTCTACATCCCACTGATATAACAACACCTCCGAAGCCTTATTGTAGAGTTCCGGTCTGTCCTTGGGTAACTCCCGATTGCGGTTGAGAATCGCCATCATCGTCAACAATAACGGATTGACTGCCAACTCGCGAATCGCCTTCGAGTTCGCGATCGCCCTTTCTAACCGCTCCTGTTTCCGCCATCTTTCCCCCTGCACCGCCGCCGGAAACGTCAAATTGTGCCATTTTTCAATAAACGCCGCGATCTGTTTCTCGTCGAAATCTTGGAGCATAAAATGGCGAAATTCCGCATCTCGCAACCGTTGCGCTTTGTACCCCAACCATCGGGAAGTCACGATCGCCGGAACTTGCTTGTAATCGTTGGTAAAGCGGTGAATATCCGTCACCACCTCATCCCGCAACTGGGGATCGAAAACCTCATCCAACCCATCCAACAGGGCGATCGCGTGTCCTCTCTTTAACTGCTCGTGCAAATACTGCTGGTTCAACCGATTGACAATCTCTCCCGAATGGATAAAAGAGAGAATATCCTTGCACTTCCCATCTCGCTTATTTCGCGCATAAGTCCGCAACTCTATCATTACAGGGAGAGGATAGCGCGGCAAATCCCGTAAAGGACGCTTTGCCCAAGTTAACGCAATATATTGCAAGAGGGTAGACTTGCCCGACCCCGGATCCCCCAGAATCACGGTATATTGAACCTCTGCCCTTTTTTCCGGGTGCTGGGGATGCCCCACAATTTCAAAAACAGGAGCAAGGGGTTGTTCGGCATAAGTGCGGCGCGATCGCTCGAAAAGCTCCTCCGCCAACGCAATCTCATCTAACTCCCCTCGCTCCTGTAATAATCGGATATGCTCCTTGGGAATCTCGTAAGCCTTGGGCAAAAACTCGCGACATTCTCGCACATTTTGCGGGACAAACACCTGCCATAACTTCATCTCGCTATAATAAGCCCCCGTCGTATCCAAAGAATCCAACCGCAACCCGCCATAAAACTCCCGCAATCCCTCTGCATAGCGCCCCAAATCCGCATCCGGCTGAATGCCTGCCAGTTCGGTAATTCCCGCCGCGATTTCCTCCTCTCTTTGCTCCTGAAACAGCGATCGCAACTCCCCCGACTCCCGCCAAATCTTCCGCACCGCCTTCCCATAGTTTTTCCCAAGGGTGTCCCAATCAAAATCCTCGGGCAAAAAGCGTAATTTCAACTCCGCCCAAGTTTCCACTAAAACCCGCGTTTCCACAATCCTGCAATCGGGATCGAAAGGCGATCGCAGTGCCGTCATCACATCAGGATGAGCGATCAATGCTTTCAAAGGTTCTTCATAGTCCCGAATTTGCCCTGCGGAATATTCATTATCTTCAAACTCCTCCTGTACCAATTGCAAAAATGCTTTGATTGCCTTGCCGCAAGCCTCCTTAAGCGGGTCTTTATTCGGCGATCGCACCACCTTCCCGATACAGTCCTTAAAAAAGTCCTTCGTGTAGTCCTTCGCCGCATCCGTTGCCAGTTCTTCCATCAGGGACTTAAACGCAAAACCCGTCGCTTGCGTTACGCCCCATGCCACCATCCACTCGATCATAAATTTCTCCCATCGCGATCGCCCTCTCTCATTATGTACGATCCTCCTCTATCTCTCCTCTCTGTGTCCTCTGTGTCTCTGTGGTTCAAACTGAATATCTCCTAGATTTTCAACAAGCAACTTTTCTGTTATTCCTCAGCCAGCATTCAGATAGAAACGGGTATAATTTGACCAATCCGTTCGAGAGAATCCTCAATTTTGTTTCTTGTTTGCGTGAATTTGAATCAGTCTGGAAGGATTTCTCGCGATCGCGATCTTCAAATCTTGTTGGTTTCAGATTGAGATTCAGATCATGAATGATACTGCCATCACCATTGTTGAATGGGCGCTCAATGTCCTTCGCGCCTATGCGATCGCTGGCTTTATTTTTGCAGTCCTTTTCGTTCTCTTTTTTATTCCCCGCGTCGATCCGGCCGTGAAATCATTGTTTGGGAGCTTTCGGAGTTGGAATCTTGCCCCCGAAGGCGATCGCCCCCCTTCCGTCCTCGATCGCATCAAAGCCGTAATTACCGATTTAGCGATCGGCTTTCGCATTTTAATCCTACCGGGAGTGACCGCACTCTGGCCGTTATTCGCCCTGCGATTGATGCGCGGTAAAATCCATCCCCACGAGCGCAACGCACACCGCACGACCGCCTCTAAACACGCACTTTAGCAATTTTCGCCACTCAAATGATCCTTTCTCGCCGCCAAACCCATTTCTTTATCTTTTCCGCACTGGCGATCTTATTGCCACTATGTTTTATTGCCGGAATTGCCTTGCGTCCGAGTTATGTTGCCACTAGCACCCCTGTCTCTGCGGAACTCTTAGAAAGAGCGGGTTTTGCCGTTACGCCCACCGCAGAAACGATCGCCAGCACCGATCTTTCAGAGGGGAATATTACCTTAAATGTAGAGACGGGTTTCGACGATCGCGATCGCTTTATTCTCACCATTCAACCGACAGCAGCGATCCTGCGCCCGGACGTGCTGGTGTATTGGGAGGATCGGGGATCGGCTCCAGAAGAACTCGACGAGACAGCCCTTCTCCTCGGCAGTCTCTCCGGCGTTTCCCGTCGCCAATTCTTCCTCCCCGACAGCATGAGAGACAAGGAAGGATACTTAATTCTCTACAGCCAAGTTCAACAAGAATTAGTTGCCGCTTTTTCTCTGCCTGCCGACTTATTAAAAGGTTAATTTGACGAGAAAGAAATCACCAATGCGATCGAATATCTAGCCAATCAAAATCACTCGCGATCGCTATAGCAAGTCCATTTGAGTTGTAAACAAATCGATGTCTAACAAAATTTCATATTTAGGTGTGGAACTGGCATCCTGCCAGTGTTTGAGAAAACTAGAAACAGGCTAGAAGCCTGCTCCACTCGTTTACAATTCATGTAGGTTTGCTATAGAGAGAATTCGTCTCGATTCACGACGACAGAACACCATTACCCCATCCCCACTCCCATGAGCGTTAATTACACCTCGGTTCAGTGGAATCGCCAGAAAATTATTTACGATGTTATCCTGCTGGGAACGGTTGCCCTTTATATCTTCTTGTTCCAGCACTTCGCCAATCAAATCGATCCCTCTATCGATGCGAGGGGATTGCGAATTCGTGCCTATGGTTCTGCGGCTTTTATTCTACTGCACGTTATCTTATCCATCGGACCCCTTTCCCGCTTGAGTCCCAAATTTTACCCCTTGCTATTCAATCGGCGACACATGGGCGTAACCATGTTTTTCTTGGGTTTGAATCACGCACGGGTAGCACGGATTTGGTATCACGATTTTGGGAATGTAGACCCCTCCATCAGCGTTTTTATCAGTAATCTTCACTATCTTTCTTTTATTCGCTTTCCCTTTGAAATTCTCGGAGTTGGAGCATTAATTATCTTCTTCTTCATGGCGGCGACGAGTCACGATTTTTGGCTGGTGAATTTAACCGCCCCGGTTTGGAAAGCCTTGCATATGAGCGTTTATGTTGCTTATGCCCTGTTGGTGGGTCACGTGACTATCGGTGCATTGCAATCCAACCGCCATCCTTTCCTCGCGATCGCCGTAGGAATCGGTTTAGGATGGATTCTTTGCATTCACCTCTTTGCAGGATGGCGAGAAATGCAGAAGGATAGTAACGACCTCGCCAAAACCGATCGCGATGATTTTGTTGAGGTGGGCAAACTCGGAGAAATCCCAGAAAAACGCGCCAAAGTCGTCACCATTGGCGGCGAAAGGGTGGCGGTATTCAAATACGATGGCAAAGTCTCCGCCGTGTCTAACGTTTGCCAGCATCAAAACGGTCCCTTGGGAGAAGGCAAAATCGTGTATGACTGCATTACCTGTCCTTGGCACGGTTTCCAATACATCCCGGAAACCGGAGCCTCTCCCCCGCCCTTCACCGAGAAAATTCCGACATTTGATGTTCGTTTGGAAGGCGATCGCATCTTCGTGCGAACCATTCCCCATCCCCCCGGTACGCCCGTTACCCCTGCTTTAATTCCTATGGAGGTAGCAGAATGACTAATCCTTCGGATCGCGATGAATTCTACGTTAATTACGGCAAAATCCCCCCCGGATTCCTGCGCCATTTGCTTTGGTTCGTTCCCTTCGTCGTCGCGATCGCGATCGCCTTGGGATTCATCCTACCCGGCGTTCACACCCAGTTTAACGACGGTCGCAGTTTCAGTTTGGCCAATGAAGAACTGATCGGCATCTTGCAAACCCAACCCGCCGCACAACTCCTCGTCCCGCGATCGGGAGATACCAGCGAATCGGCGAATTATTCCCGCTATCTGATGATGGCCTTTAACAAAGCCAGTCTGAGTGCCGATTTCCTCAATGAAAATGAGGGAAAATGGTTGAATGTTAAGGGAACCCTCTTCAATCGCAACACTTTAGCAGGAATCGCGACCTCTCCCACTCGTAGCGAACCGACAGAAGCGCCCGAAAACCCACCCCCCATCGATCGCGATGTTTCTTTAGGAGAATTCTCCCTCGTCGGCGAAATTGTGGATAGTAAATGCTATCCGGGAGTCATGAAACCGGGACGCACCAATACTCATCGCGCTTGTGCCATTCGCTGCATTAGTGGAGGAATTCCCCCTGTATTTGTGGTGGAAAATAACAATGCAGAAACACTCTATTTTCTCCTCGCCGATCGCGAAGGAAAAGCCGTTAACGATCGCGTTCTCGATAAGGTTGCCGATCCTCTCCTCATCAAAGGAGAAGTGATTCAACGGGGCGATATGTTCCTACTGCAAGCCGATCCCGACACTTACGAATTGATTTAGTTTGTTGTTCGTTGTTTGTTGTTGGGATGTTCATAATTACAAACCAACAACAACCCACCCCCAGCCCCTCCGAGGAGAGGAGGCAAGAGAGGGAGTAATAAAAACCAATAACCAATAACAAAAATGAAATTTTTAGCTATTTGCGATCCGACACGATACGATCGCCCGCCTTTGGATGTCCCGACGTTTTATCAGCGTCTTTCTGAAAAGAAAGGAATCGACTTTTTTCATATTCCCAGCGATCGCGTTTTTGACAATCCGTTTTACTCACCTCAAATTCAAGTCGCACCCGTTAGCGGCGAACTGTCTTACGAAAGATTTATCAAACTCGGCGATTTTGCCCATCATCCCATCTCTCTCGAAGAAATCGATCTGATTTTTTGTCGAACCTTGAAGCCCTTTCCCCCCGGTTATTTAAACCAACTGCAAAACTGGGAACAGTTTGTGCAATTTGTCAATAGTCCAACGGGAAAAAAAGAACAAATTCAACCCGATTTTTTATTAAAAGTTGCGTCCTCGTTTATTCCCTCAACAATCATTACCGCAGATTGGCAAGAAGCCCTCGATTTTTTCACACAAAATAATCATATCATTATCGCTAAACAGGCGAATAGCTGCGGCGGGCGCGGTGTTTTTAAAATTGAGTATCGCGATGGTAAATTTCAGGTCGATAACTTTCTGGCTGGAGTACGAGAATTTGCGAATTTTGCCGAGGTTATGCACTATATGCAAAAGTCCTCCGGAGATTCCTTAATTTTGATGAAATACCTATCTCGCGTCGGTGCCGGAGATAAACGCATTGTCGTGGTGGATGGGGAAATCTATGGGGCTTATATTCGTCGCTCTGCAAGCGGACATTGGATTAATAATGTTAGTGGAGATGGGGAATGTTTCCTAGCAGAAATTACCGCAGAAGAAAAAGAAGCGATCGCGGCTACAGTCGGCGCTTATCGCGATCGGGGATTGCATACCCTCGGCTATGATTTCCTGATGGATGAAACGGGAACTTGGCGCATTAGCGAAATTAATGCCGGGAATATTGGTGGATTTGCGCGTTTGGAACTGTTAACGGGTCAACCTGTAATGGAACGCTTTTTTGCATGGTTGCAAGAGTATGCTCGCCGTCCTCGGGTAGATCGGGGAATTGTCCTGAGAGCAAGCTGAAAACAGCCTGTATTTTTTCCTTGTCAAGTTAAACCCTTTTTTTCAGTTTGCGGGCATAATATTCGATTATTGGTGAAATTCACATTTTTACCCCAGAGGATTTGCCCATAATGACGACTTTAGCACCTCCCCGTCAGAAAAGCGAGAATATTTTAATTCGCCCTTACCATCCCGATGATTTTGATGCGATCGCCTTAATTTATAACGAGTCGATTGCAGCCGGAAATACCACGATGGAATGCGAGTTTTTTAATGCCGATAGAGTCCGCGCTTTGGTCGAAAAATTTAGCGATCGCGAAACAATTCTCGTTCTGCAAAAGCAAAATAAGATCGTCGGCTGGGCAATTATCAAGCGTTATAGCGAGCGATCGGGTTATCGCGTTTGTTGCGAAACTTCAATTTATCTCTCTCTTTCGGAAACGGGTCGGGGGTACGGGACGCAGTTACAAACGCGCCTCCTCCAAAAAGTCAAAGAATTCGGCTATCATCACGTCGTTGCCAAAATTCTGGCTTGCAATCAAAAAAGTATCGAATTTCATCAACATTTTGGCTTTGAATTGGTGGGAATTCAGAAAGAAATTGGCTATCTTAATGGTCGCTGGCATGATGTTGCGATCCTTCAATTAGTGTTCCCGGATATTCCGCCTTACTGTCCCGATCCGAACTAGAGCAAGTCTATTTGAGTTATTAATAGTCAATTGTGGAACGGGCATCCTGCCCGTGTTTGACTCACAGAGAAACAAGCAAGATGCTTGTTCCACAAAATTGCAATTCACTAAGTTTTGCTACAGACGATCGCTTCATTTGTCCTTCAGCATTCATTATTTTTTATCAAGGAGTTCTCTCATGATTCCAGCGATCGCACCTTCGAGTTCTATTGCGAAAACCGCGGTTTTCCCCTCTTCTCTACAAATTTTAATCGATCGCATTCACCGTCAAGCGCGACTCACCCCCGAAATAATTGGCGATTGCATTTTAGAAGCACGGGTGAGTCCTACAGATTTAATGCCTGGGGCGGATTTTGAACATCCCGTTGAGGATAGTTACGGTCGCAAGTTAGTGTACGGTAACGACTTTATTTAAAATCATGGTCATGTCTTGGCGCGATCGCGACTATAGCGCCATTCACGACCACGGATCGACAGAATGGGGGGCAGTTCAATGTTTTGGTCGAGGAGAACATTACACCTATCGGTTAGACAATGGAATCTTGCGAACCGACCAAAAATGCGATTTTAAACCCGGAGAAGTGAAACTCGTCGATCGCGATCTCATTCACCAAATGGGCAATGTTAGCGATGAATATTTCCTCAGCTTGCACGTTTATGGTTGCAATTCTCCGGAGGGGACGATAACGGGCAACGCGCGACTCTTCGATCTTTGGGAAGGAAGCATCCAACGGGCAGATGGTGGGGCATTTTTTGGCTTGCCCGAGGCGGAAATTAACGATCGTGCCTACGGGTTGCAGGGCGATCGCGAAACCACCCTCCGCCATCACCGACAAATGCGAGATCGTCTCTTGCAGATTTTGGCGGCGCGATCGGATGAGGCGTTAAGTTTAAAACTGGCAGATTTAGAACGCGCGATCGCAGTTTTAGCATCTAGTGAGGATAGCGATCGCGTCTGAGCAATTTCTTTTCAAGAAAAATCCGGCAACTTTTGATTGATAATTGTTCGTCCTTCACTGATAATTGATAGTTGCTCATTGGTCATTGAAAAGATGTGTGGAATTTGTGGGGTTGTCTATGCCGACTTGAATCGGTCGGTCAATGCGAAATTAGTCGATCGCATGGCCGAACGGATTATCCATCGTGGCCCCGATGAGGGAGGCAATTACGTATCCGCAAACGTGGGTTTGGGCTCCCGTCGCCTTTCCATTATCGATCTCGATGGCGGTCGGCAGCCCATCCATAATGAAGCTCGAGATATTTGGGTGGTTTTTAATGGAGAACTCTACAACTATAGAGAATTAAGTGCATCTCTAAAACGTTTGGGACACAAATTCTACACGGCTACCGATACGGAAATTTTGGTTCATGCCTACGAAGAATTTGGCGATGAATTCCTAGAATATCTCAATGGGATGTTTGCTTTTGCCTTGTGGGACGATCGCCGCAAAAGATTGATTATCGGGCGCGATCGCATGGGCATTAAACCGCTTTACTATACCCTCCACGATGATGCCTTAATTTTTGGTTCGGAACTGAAGACTATTTTAGCGTATCCCAATTTGCCCCGGGCGATCGATTTAGTTGCCTTAAATGAATATCTCAGTTTTGAATATATTCCCACCCCGAGAACCATCTTTCAAGGAATTTCTAAACTCCCTCCCGGTCATGCCCTCAGCTATTCAGAAGGAAAATTAAAAATCTGGCAGTATTGGGATATTAATTTATCTCGCAGCGAAAATATTAAACCCCGACGAGTTAAAGAATACGAATACGAACTCATTGACGTTCTCAAAGATGCCGTGCGGAAAGAAATGGTGAGCGATGTTCCC
>JBCCVR010000090.1:0-28794 GCA_039194995.1 Cyanobacteria bacterium P01_E01_bin.42
ATAGAATACTCCATCTCAATTAACCTTTTGTCAACCATTACCTTGTGGTTTGTCTTTTTTGCCTTTCAGGCTCTCGCGCCAGAACGAGAAAGATTACACCTCATCAGTCTCATTTTCTTTAATAATTTATACGATCTCGGTCGCTGGACTGCAGTTTATCCAATCCTGACTATTATTTCTCTCACGATCTTTGCCTTGGCGATCGTTGTTGAATTTCAGGCACTCCAGCTATTCCAAACACTATTACAAATTTTTTCCGAACAGGATACGGACGCTGAAAATGAGGCCATGCCTTTGATTAACCGCATTAATCTTACTCTAATTCAAATAGATTCTAATACCCTCGCTACAGTTTTTCAAGCAAATCTTTTAAGTCATTTCGTTATTGTTTTACTCATTGTTGCGATCGATACATATGGAGGAGCGTGAAAGAAATTTTCGATAATATCTGGAAGATTTTCAAGCCGCCACGGGCCTACTGCTGGCAAACTCTATTTTGTTTGAGTCTATTCTCTGCCGTCATGTCTGCGATCGCACGAGGACTTATTGGAGAAGTTATCGCGATTCTCGGTTATTTACTTTTGATTGTCAGTCTGGCTTGGTTAGGAATTGAAAATCATTGGCAATCTACGCCTTGGATCGTCTCGGCGTTAATTTGTTTTTTATTATGGGGATTATTAAAAATACAGCCACAGATTCTCGTTCTTTTGTGGCTTCCACTCTCGGCAATTGTGGCTTCGCTGGCAAGTTGTATTACGTCCGAACTAAAATTTAAATTGCCCGATCCTAATAAAGGTCAAGGATTTCTAATTTTACTAGAAATACAAATTTTACTGACGTGTTGGGTTCAGTTCTCTTTATTATGTAATAACTGGTTGCAAAAATACCCCAGCCTTCTTGCAGAAGATTTTAGTGCCAGTCGGTTGATTGTCTATTTTGAGTTTTCTCCTTTACAACCTCAAGGTTGGTTGATTCTTATAGGGATGCAACGCTTGCTCGAAGAACAAGTTAATAATCGACCTTGGATGGAGGCAGTACAATGGCTACAAGATAGCGATCGCCAAGATTTTCTAACCAATTTCCAAGAACAAATTCTCAAAGAACTCAATGCTCCTTCAGAAAGTGATTTGTGGAAATTTGAATCTCAATTATCGACAACGCCATCGGGATATCAATTTAAACTTACTGTCCAATGGCAAGGGCCTCGCGCCTATGAAGCGAAGGATTTGGCAGAACTCATCTGCGATATTCGTCAAGAAGAAGAAATAGCTCGCATCACCTGTAATTTTTCCCAAAACAATAGTTTTACAAGTCAAAAATAAAGACAATTTTGAGATGCCAACTTCCATCGCGATCGCGGCTAATTAAAATCTGCTCGATAAATTCGCGAAAATAAAAACGGCGCTCGGATTCCGATAAATCCCACCAAAATTGAGGAAAGGAAATTTCTTGGGCGATCGGTTGTAAATTATCGGGAGGCAATTGGGCTAAATATTGTTGCAGTCGCGCCAATTCCGAACGTAATTTATAATTACGGAGGGCGGCCGTTTCTTCATCGAGAATTCCCTGAATTTGTAAAGCGGGAAGTTGCTGCAAAATGACCTCTTTTTGTTCTATTTCTGCAACGATCGCGTTTTTGGGATTGAATTTTCCGGCTTGGTTTAAGCCTGCGATCGCGAGCGGTAATTGCTGACAGATTTGCGCGATCGTCTTGGTCAAAACTTCTGCGTAAGAAACTCCTTTACAACGATTGATTTGTGGACAATGGGCGGGACGTAAATATAAATATTCCTTAACGGTCTGACGATTGTAAACTCGAGTAATTGTATACTTAGCTTGACATTTGTTACAAACTGTTAACCCAGCCAGAGAACGGGGCGCGCTAGCGGTGCGGGAGGGTAGACGACTATTGCGCCGCAATAAGCGATCAATTTGTGCGGCTTCTTCACGGGATAAAATTGCGGGGTGAGTATTGACAATAACATCACCATTATGGTAAGTAGTATCACCGCGATAAACCGGATGAGTCAACCAACGCCGACCAGTCGTTACGGAGATTTTTTTCCTATATTTCCTCTCCAAATAGCGGACGGCTTCTCGTAAAGAGTTGTAAAGCAAATAGCGATCGAAGAAATCTTTCACCACTGGAGCAGTGGAACGATCTAAGATATAGCGATCTTTACCCCGTCGATAACCATAGGGTGATTTACCGGGGGGAGGGGCTAATCTGAGGCGGTTGCGGGCGTGACCTTGACGAATGCAGCGACTGTGACGATCGCCCTCGATTTTGGCCAAGATTGAGGCGAGGCGATCGCGGGTTTTGGGGTCGTCTTCTGAGGTGGGAGTTTGATAATTTTGTTCGGTCGCAATAATTTTAATCCCCATCGATTCCAGTTGTCGGAGGAGATCGATGGCGATTTCTAGAGTATCGCCGAGTTCCTCCAGGCGGCGTAGGAGGAGGTAATCGGGGGGTATGTTTTGACAATCTTGCTGGAGTTGTTGGAGTTGAAGGCGATCGCCTAAATCGCGATAAACGCGATCGACTTCCCATCCCCAAATCGAGATTTGGGGGACTGCTTCAATCGCAGGATTGGCATAAAGGTAAGCAATAATTCTCACTAATCTGCGCGCTTATTCTCGTTCCTCGATCGTATTGTTGTTATAGCTGGTTAACTTCTATAACATTGCCGTCGGGATCTTGAATAAAAATTGCCAATCGACCGGAAGAACTTCTTTGCAGCGGCCATTGTTCGGCCTGCAATCTTTGCTCGAGTTCGTTGAGATTGTCAACATCAAAAGCAATATGGGCATTCCGTCCCCATTTTTCTCGATTGTAGATGCCCCCGATAAAATCGAGGTTTGTAATTAAGTGAATTTGATAATCTCCGATTTGATACCACGCCCCGGGAAAACTTAAGAATCTCTGAGCAGGGGGAAGCCCGAGGATTGTCCCGTAAAAATGTTTGGCGCGATCGAGATCGGAGACGAGCAGCGCAGTATGCAAACATTGAGTAATTTTCATGATATGGAAACAATTCAAGTTTGAATGACTCAATCCCACTTTACCGGACTGTGGTAAAGTAGGTTTGAGTTGAACCATACCGCGATTAAATACTAGTCAGCATCAGATTAGAGTTTTAAGCTAAAATAGAGCTTATCAAACTCAAACCTATAGATGAAACCTATATGTTGCCTTGTTGCCAGACTCTGGCTCTAATAATTAATCTCTAGCGATCGAGATTTAGCACTTGAGATTCGCACTTGAGATTTAATGAGTTGCCACGGCAAGAGGTGGCTTGGTATTTTTCTTTTGGGTAACTTGGGGAGCAATGCTTCTCAAGCTAGGAAAGAGAAAGTGGTTTTCTTCGACATACTGAGCGCCAAATAATCCCTTTTCAGCCCAAAAGTAGCGATCTGTGGTGTGCTCGTTCCGCTTAACTATCAATAATGCGGGGGGAGCAATACATCTCGCAGATATATACTTGCGAGCCGCAGTAACGGGTTTATCCTCGCCGCTCTCGAGATTAAATTGGGGGACTAGCTCTAAAATTTTACGTCCCTCTTGGCGACGGCGACTCTTGCGCTTGCGTTTCCTGGCCAATCTGCTTACCTCCTCTTCTCTAACTTGAATTTTAAGATTTGATTTGGGTTCATTAGTCCTGTATGCTATTTTTGCAATCGGAATTTGCGATCATTCGATTCGCAATCGTTTGATTTGTAATCCTAGCTACAAAACCGTGGCTAGTATATCTGCTTTTTTTCAAAAAATCAAGGGTTTTGCGAAAACAATTTGCTTTGATGGATGCTTTGATGGATGCAAACATTCAAGGTAATTGGGATACAGGTGCTTGAACCCCACGCGATTGGGATACAAGGCGATCGCAATAATGTTAATTTGCGAGTTAATTTGTGACAAAAAGTTTTTGTCCTGTAGTTCATGTCTGTAGTTCGTCTCGCTGTTTCATCTCACTGTTCCATCTCACTGTCTGCATTACCATCTATCTCGCGCTTTTGTTGGAGAGAGATGGCTTTAAAGTCACAGCAATGAGAATGAATTTTATATTTGCTTCACATTCTATCATTTTTCTATGAAATCCACAAGAGCCGGACTTGATATCACTGCAAAACTTTCTGAGATCGCGCGAAATAGTGCAACAGCATTATCGTAAAATAGTGGCAGTTGTTGGGATTGTCATGTTTATCGGACCGAGTACAGAATTTGTAGCCCTGTGTCAAGCTCAGGTGTATGTGTTAGTCCAAGGATTGGGTGCAACTTGGTGTGCGGTTTACTTAACAGAAAAATGGGTCGAGGGAGTTAATCCGAATCTGATTCCCGTGGTGATTCACCCGGAAGCCGGCATCGTTCGTTATTCTGGAGATTCAACAGACCCTTGGCAGCAAGTCAACGATTTTCCCCTTTCTCTGCCTCAATCTCGGCGATCGCTCGAGGGAGAAAGCCAAAGAGTTGCCGATCGCATTCCGGAAACCGAATTTGTGGAAGCCGAAAGCTCAGTTAGAGACCTATTAGAAAAACGGCAACTCATGTTACCTCTTCTTTATGAGAAAGAAGTTTTAGGGGTTTTAGTCGCCAGAAGAAACGATCGCGAGTGGGAAGAGAAAGAATTAACGCAAATTGAACATGTTGTAGAAACCCTCGCGATCGCCCGCTTTCTGGATCGCCAGCAGGTTTGGTCAAAAGAACAACTGTTGCGACAACAACGCAGTATCGCCGTACAACGCGATCGCTTTGACGATCTCCTGCACCAACTCCGCAATCCTTTAACGGCATTGCGGACGTTTGGGAAACTCTTGTTGAAGCGGTTTTTACCGGGGGACAAGAATCGCAATATGGCAGAAAATTTACTGCGGGAGAGCGATCGCTTGCAAGCCTTGCTGAAACAATTTGATATTTATCTTGATGAAATGGGGCAAGATCCCGAAATTTTGGATTCTCCTGCAACGCCGAAATTGTTACCGACAGAAAGTGAAGTTTCACCCCTTTCTCTTTTACCAGAAGCTCGCTTAAAGATTGAATATATCGAAGTTGATGCAGTTTTGAATCCTCTGTTGGAATCAGCAGAGGCGATCGCGGGCGATCGGGGTTTAGAATTTACAACAAACATTCCTGCGGATCTGCTCCCCATCCAAGCCGATATTAATGCGTTGCGGGAAGTCTTCAACAATATTCTCGATAATGCCATCAAATATACGCCCTCCGGGGGCTGCGTGACTGTAGAAGCGGGGTTAGAACTCGAAAACGGACTCATGCAAGGGGTTGCCATTCGGGACACGGGATACGGCATTCCCGAAGGCGATCGCGAGCGCATTTTTGAACGTCACTATCGGGGTATCCAAGAAGAAGGAGCAATAGAGGGGACGGGGTTGGGTTTAGCCATTGTGAAAGGGTTAGTCGAACAAATGCACGGATTTATTGAGGTGTCAGATAACATTCGCGGCGATCGCGATGCTTTACCGGGGACGAGTTTTACGATTTGGTTGCCTTTAGCTTAAGCGATCGAGCTAACTTTTTTTGCCACGATAAATACAGCTTTATTTTTGCTTGGTTTCCATTCATAATCGATCTCAAAACCCGCGTCAGTCAAACTCGCTACTAATTCTTGTTGCGTAAACACCTTAACTAATGGAAATAAACCCAAAAATTTACCAATAGGGGCAATAATTTTAAAAAACTGCATATCATCGCCGAGGCAAGCGGTACTCGTCACGAAAATGCCATTCGGTTTTAGCATTTTATAAACTTTGGAGATCGCCTCCTCTTTATTTTTCAGGAGGTGTAAAATACTCAACCCGAGAATCGCGTCAAAAGTTTCATCGGAAATGCTAAATTCATCGATAGTGGACTGTTCAAAGGTTACATTACTGATATTCTCTGTCTCGGCTTTACTGCGAGCAATTGCAATCATATTCGCTGAGATATCGATCGCTTGGATGTGTTTGACATAAGCTGCATGCGCGATCGCCGTCGATCCGGTTCCACAGCCAAACTCAAATACTTCCATCTCCGGCTGGAAATATTGGCGCGTCACCTGTAATTTCTTTTGGTAAGATTCCTCATCCGCAACAGGTTGCTTTGAGTAGCGTTCTGCAATTTTATCCCAAAATTTAGCCGAGCGGTCCATTGTGACTTCCTCTGTACTGTTAAAACGCAATACGACGATTTAGCTTAGGGTTATTGTACTATTTTTTGCAGGCGATCGATTAGGATAGACTCGTTTCCTTGACGAATGGCTTGTTCGTAAGCCAATATCTCCTCAAAGGCGGGTTCATCTTTGAAAGATCCCCTGATTTGTTGCAGCCAATTTGTCGATTGAGAATTGGTAATCTGTTCTTGTCGTGTTGCGATCGCTGCTTCTGCTGTGGTCATTCGTTCTTCTAAAGATGCGATCGCTAGATGAGCACTGAGAATCAATAAATTTCTTGATTTTCTCGATCGCTGTCGTCAACGCGGAAAAACTGAAGGGACGTTATCTCTAGGTGAAGTTCGCCGAAGACTGGAAATTGAATCTTGATTTTTGTAGAGAGGGACATTATATTTCGTGTTGTTGATGATTTTGTTGTAATTTCTAGAGTTATACATATTGCACGGGATTCACTTGTATCTGAGGATTTACAGTAAAAAACATTTAATTCTGATAGAGAGAGAGGCGCAAACATTGCGCCTCTCTCTCTATGCCTTCAATAAATCCACAGACAAGCGTTTAAACACCATTCTTTCGCCTTCAACATCCACAAAGATCGTATCGCCAGCCGTAAAATTACCCTGTAAAATAGCTTTGGCAATATCGGTTTCTAGATATCGCTGCACTGCCCGTTTTAAAGGTCGTGCCCCGTAAACGGGATCGTACCCTAATTCTGCGAGATAATCTAAAGCCTCTTCCGACAATTTGAGCGCTAATTTTTGTTCGCTCAAACGCTTCTCCAAACGCTGGACTTGCAGTTTGACAATGCGCTTTAATTGCTCTTTGATTAAACTGCGGAAAATAATGACTTCATCCACCCGATTAAGAAATTCGGGACGGAAATTTTCTCGCATTGCTCCCATGACTTGCGATCGCATCATTTCATAATTCGCGTCATCTTTTGCTAATTCTAAAATCGATTGCGAGCCGATATTGCTGGTCATGATAATGATAGAGTTTTTAAAATCTACGGTGTGACCTTGAGAATCCGTCAAACGCCCGTCATCTAAGATTTGCAACAAGACATTAAAGACATCATTATGAGCTTTTTCAATCTCATCAAAAAGGATCACCGAATAAGGACGGCGGCGAATGGCTTCGGTTAATTGTCCCCCTTGTTCGTAACCCACATAACCCGGAGGCGCACCCATCAAACGAGAAACACTGTGTTTCTCCATATATTCCGACATATCGATACGAACAATCGCATCTTCAGTATCAAAAAGATTGGCGGCTAAGGCTTTTCCGAGTTCCGTTTTTCCTACCCCCGTGGGTCCCAAGAAAATAAAGCTGGCAATGGGACGATTGGGATCCGCCAACCCCGCCCGAGAGCGTTGAATGGCATCAGCAACGGCGGTGACGGCTTCATTTTGTCCGACAACTCGTTGATGCAATTCATCCTCTAAATGCAGTAATTTTGCCTTCTCCGACTCCACCAATTTACTGAGGGGTATTCCCGTCCATTTGGAAATAATTTCGGCAATATCGGCTTCTAAGACTTCTTCCCGCAATAAGGATTTACCACTGGTTTGAATATCTTCTAATTGGCTTTCCGCTTCTTTAATTTGACGCTGTAAATCCGTGAGTTTGCCATAACGTAACTCGGCGGCGCGGTTGAGATCGTAAGCGCGTTCTGCCTGTTGAATTTCTAAATTGGCGCGATCGATTTCTTCTTTGATTTCGTTAATCTTATCGATAACATCTTTTTCCGATTGCCATTGGGCGTTCAGGTGAGATTGTTCTTCTTTGAGATCGGCCAATTCTTTCTCTAAAATGGCGAGGCGATCGCGGGCCGCTTCATCGTTATCTTTTTGCAAAGATAGCCGTTCCATCTCTAATTGCAAGATTTTGCGATCGACTTCATCAAGTTCCTCGGGTTTGGAGGTAATTTCCATTTTTAACTTGGCGGCGGCTTCGTCCACCAAGTCGATCGCCTTATCCGGGAGGAAGCGATCGCTAATATAGCGGTTGGAAAGCAGGGCGGCGGCAACTAAGGCACTATCGGCAATTTTCACCCCGTGGTGAACCTCGTAGCGTTCTTTCAGCCCCCGTAAAATGGAGATAGTATCGGCTTCGGTAGGTTCGTTGACCAAGACTTCTTGGAAACGCCGCTCTAAAGCCGCATCTTTTTCAATATACTTGCGATACTCATCCAACGTCGTCGCGCCGATACAGCGCAGTTCTCCCCGCGCTAACATGGGTTTGAGGAGATTCCCTGCATCCATTGCCCCTTGGGTAGCACCCGCACCGACAACGGTGTGAATTTCATCGATAAAGAGGATAATCTGTCCTTTCGAATCCGTAACCTCTTTTAAAACCGCTTTTAAACGTTCTTCAAATTCACCGCGATATTTGGCTCCGGCAATTAACGCCCCCATATCGAGGGCAAATACCCGCCGATCTTTGAGGGAGTCGGGGACATCTTTACTGATAATCCGTTGCGCTAACCCTTCCACGATCGCGGTTTTACCCACCCCCGGTTCCCCAATCAAAACGGGGTTATTTTTGGTACGACGGGAGAGAATTTGAATGGTGCGGCGAATTTCCTCATCCCGACCGATCACCGGGTCGAGTTTACCATCCCGCGCCAGATCCGTCAGTTCTCGCCCGTATTTTTCCAATGCGTCGTATTTGCCTTCTGGATTTTGATCCGTCACTTTTTGATTGCCTCGAATGCCCTTAATAATTTCTTTTAACTTATTTTCGCTCAAATCGAATTCCCGAAAGAGGTTGCGACCGAAGCGATCGTCCTTGGGATAGGCAAGGATGAGGTGTTCGATGGAAATATAATCATCGCCAAACTCTTTGCGGAAGGCTTCAGCGCGATCGAGGAGAACATCCAAACTGCGCCCCAAATAAATCGAGTCGCTGGTTTGGGAGACCTTCGGCTGGCGGCCGATGAATTCATCGGCGCGATCGCGCAATTTTTGCACGCGAATGTTGGCTTTATTAAAAATACTGCTGGCGAGTCCTTCTTGTTCGAGGAGTGCCTTCATGAGGTGTTCGCTTTCAATTTGTTGATTTTTATTCTGTTTGGCAATTTCTGGGGTTTTAACGACGGCTTGCCATGCTTTCTCGGTAAACTGTTGGGGGTTGGTGGGCTGCATTTTTCTCCTCCAAAAATGAGCGATCGCGTTGACCTATGGCTATTGTAGAATTTTCTTGCGGATTTTCTGGACGGGAAAATACGGCTTTGGGGGGTGGTTTTCCGGTCTCGCGAGGTTGCAAGAGCGATCGCTGCTGGCGCGCAATATCTAATGATTCTCAAAATCTTTGCTCGCATCTGCTGTTGCCTCATCTACCATTATTGCTTGAAAACGCCGCCCGAAAACCCCATCTTTTTCGAGACGGTTGCGATACTCATCGGGGGTTGTTGCTCCAATATATTGAAGTTCTCCTCGTGGCAGCATGGGTTTGAGGAAGTTGAAGGCATCCGCTACCTTTTGAGAGGCTTCCTCATCGATAATGCGATGAATTTCGTCGATAAACAGAATAATTTTCTCCTTATCTTCTGTCACTTTTTCTAAGACAGCTTTTAAGCATTCTCCAAATTCATCAGGATTTGCTGCCTCAGTCACGAGTTCCTTCATATTAAGAGCAAATACACGCCTGTCTTTGAGAACATCCGGTACATCTTTGTGAATAATCTGTTGCGCTAAACCTTCGACGATCGCAGTTTTAGCATCTCTTGACTCTCCAATCAAGATAAGATTATTTTTCGCACGACGGGAGAGAACTTGAATGGTGCGGTGAATTTCTTCATCTCGGCCGATCGCAGGGTTGAGTTTCCCATCCCGCGCTAGATCCGTCAGTTCTCGCCAGTATTTTTCTAATTTGTCGTCTTTGCTTTCTGGATGTCGATCTATCATTTTCCAATTTCCTCAAATTTTCTTAATACGTTACTTTTAGTTTCTTGTTTCTCAAACATTTGTAATCAATTTTCAGAAAAGCGATCGCACTCATGAAGAACTTATAGATTTAGCGAAATTAGCTGAAGAGGCGATCTCAAGTTGTGAAGGGAAAAAGTACAAAACAGCTAGTCTGGTAGAATTCATGTCTGTCCTGTCTGCTTTAGAGATGATGATTAAACCGTGAATTTTGATAATTTTTCGAGAATGCTGCTGACTCTATTTTTTTCTAAGGGAAAGGACTGAGAGGTATTCACTAAAAGATCGAAAAGTTGGGGATTTTTAGGATCGAAATTGAGGTCAGAATTATTATCAATTAAATGCTCTAATATGGTTAATATCACTCCAAAGAGATGCGAATCGGCATCTTTTGATAAGTTAATTAGACCGATAAATTCTTTCCGATCGCCACTTAATCGATATTTTGCTGCTAATATTTCTGCTCTGACATCGAGAGATTCTTCTGATATGAAATATTTATCGAGTATTGATAAAGAATCTGGAGTTCCCACATAACCGATCGCGTATGCTGAATAAGCACGAACAAATTCAATTCGATCGTTCAAGGCCGTTTCCAGAACACTCAAAACTTCAGCATCCCCAACTTCAGCTAGCTCGGATAATGTTTCTGCTGCTGATGCTCTGACTACAGGATCTGGATCGTGACAGAGTAGGTGTTGAACTTGTTGAATGGCTGGTGTATAAGACAACTCAAATAACGCATTGACCGCGTCATCTCTAACAACGCTCTCGCGATCGAGCAGAAGTTTTTCAATCGCTTCGCCAACTTTGTTATTTATCGATTTATTAAGCTCTATCAATGTCTCTATAACTAAGATTTTTATATACCATTCTTTAGAGTCAAGGAGGTCGATTAAGATAAAAATTGCTTCGTGTATTCTTGATTCCTTGATCTCTTTAATTGCCTCTACCCGTTCATCTGGGTTTTCAGATTTGAGCTTGTTTAGGAGTTTTTCGTCAATATCGTTCACGATCGCAGTTCCCGAGTCCAGAGTAAAAAGCATCTAAAAAGGAGGGATGAAAATTCACCCCTCTCTCTAATCTTAAAAATTCAATTGCTTAAATGCCCTGCACTTCGCCTTTAATGACAAATCGTGCCAACCAGAGACAAAGGGCAGCATTCACGACGAGGAAAAGCGATGCGAAAATGCCGGAACCAAGTCCCCACACGACGGGAGAAAGGAAAGCACTTATCGCCAAACAAGAAGCAACCCCCAACGTCGTGCCGATGGAGAACCATTTCCAACGAGGATGACCGAGGAATAAGACAATTAAACCCGCCGGAATTAAGATACTGGCAAAGAAGGGATTGAGTGTCGAACCTCCTTGAATTGCCGTACCCAGTTCGGGAATGGAACTGCCCAAAATTCGGAAGGGGGCTTGAGGCAAATCAAAGATATAAAATCCCCGCAGGAAAAAGAGTCCGGAACTACCTGCAACTAAGCCACTTCCCAACCACCAATTCCAACGGAAGGGGAAATAGTTGCGTAACAACCATGCCAAGAGGTAAGAACCGATGACCATCCCCAGCTTGGGCAGCAGGGCGATCGCACCGCCATCAAACCAGAAACGCAGGTTCAAATAGCCATTATCTCGCAACCATCGGAAGAAGTCTTTAAAGGTGATTTTGCCTTTCAGGGCGAGTTCTACCGCTGCCCCAGCATCCAACTGTCCCGCCCCAAAATGATTAAATTCGTCTTCTTCCACCTTGCGGGAGGACTGTTTGAGAATTTCGTAGATTTCGGCGGGATCCTCGATGCCCTCCGCTTTCAATAAGGCGGCAACTCCGGCAACGTGGGGCGAAGCCATACTCGTACCTTGGAAGCCAGCAAAAACCGCGTCTCCCGTGCGGGGATCGATGGTATTTTGTAAAACTTTCCCTTGTTCGCTACCCCCTGGTGCGGAAATGTCAACCCCTGCCCCAAAGTTAGAATAGGGAGCTTTTACGCCAGAGGGATCTAAAGCGGAAACGCTGAGAACTCGCGGATAGCGGGCAGGATAGGAAGATGAGTTGCGGCTTTCGTTACCGGCGGCGGCAATAACCGCTACACCCTTATCGTAGGCATAGGCGATCGCATCTTCGAGGAGTTTGCTTTCACCGCCGCCCCCGAGGCTCATATTAATCACGTCTGCCCCATTATCAGCAGCAAAGCGAATCCCTTCGGCGATGTCCGATACCGTACCGCCGCCACTGCGGGCAAGGACTTTAATGGGCATGATTTTGGCTTTGTAGGCAATGCCTGCAACGCCATAGCCATTATTGGTAGATTGAGCGATGGTTCCGGCGACGTGGGTACCGTGACCCACATCATCGCTCGCATCAACGCGATCGTTAACGAAATCGTAGCCTTTGACAAATTTGGTTTCTTTCAGATCGGGAACCTTACTGACTCCCGTATCGATGACTGCAACAACGACCCCTTCGCCTTGGGTTTCCGCCCACGCCTGCTCGACGTTAATGTTTTGGAAGTTCCATTGCTTGCTGTAATCCGGATCGTTGGGACGTTCGAGGGTGTGGTAAACGTAATTGGGTTCGATGTATTCCGTTGCCGATCGCAATAACTTGGATTTTCTTAGGGCTTTGAGGGTTTGTTTGTCCCCTTCGATGATATAAACGCGATCGCTCTGGGAAAATTCGCTGTTCAGGTGGGGTTTAACGCTGTAATTCGTGGCGATCGCCTCCAGTTCTCGGAGAATTTCGGTTTTGTCAACATTATTCTGAAAGTCTAGAACAATGGAGCTATATTCTCCTTTATTCGCTAAACCTTTGAAGTTCCATAGGGCAACACTAATGCCGACAATAAAAAGGCAAAATAGCAAAAATTTTTTCATAGTAGCAAGTTCGCGTAAGGGCGAGGACGGGCATTTTCATGAACGATAACCAACCAAGGCGGGATAGTTCCTACCGTTTCAGGCAAAAACAGGCAATCTCATTTTTTCGGTCGGTCTTTTCTACTACAATAGCTCATCCCCCTTTTTTCGTCCCCGACTATCGGCTTGCTTTTTGCTCTGAGAGGAGCGGTTCGATCGCTTCGAGTTTAATCCAATCCCTCGGGCGATCGCTGAGTTCAAAATTGTAGCAACTCAGCCTCGTTGTTGAAGGGATGAGAACCCAACTGCCTCATAACTGCCTCATATCGAGCCAACTTGGTACACTAAGAGAAATACAAGCACGAGATTAACGACAGAATGATTCCTACCGTCATTGAATCCTCGGGTCGCGGCGAACGCGCCTTTGACATTTATTCTCGACTCCTCCGAGAGCGTATCGTTTTTCTCGGACAGCCGGTTACTGACGAATTAGCTAATTTAATCGTCGCTCAACTCCTCTATTTGGAAGCGGAAGACTCAGAAAAAGATATTTATCTTTACATTAATTCCCCCGGCGGCTCTGTCTCGGCGGGTCTGGGCATTTTCGACACGATGAATCAAATCCGCCCGGATGTATCCACGATTTGCGTGGGTTTAGCAGCCAGTATGGGGGCTTTTCTCCTCAATGCCGGACAAAAAGGCAAGCGCATGAGTCTGCCCCATTCTCGCATCATGATTCACCAACCCCTCGGGGGCGCTCGGGGACAGGCGACGGATATTGAAATTCAAGCCAAAGAGATTCTCTATCTCAAAGCCCTGTTAAATCGTCACCTTGCCGATCGCACGGGACAACCTTTAGAGCGCATCGAAACCGACACCGATCGCGATTTCTTCATGTCTGCCGAAGAAGCCAAAGACTACGGCTTGATCGACCAAGTGATCGAGCGCCGTCCGTCCGCCAGCAATCCCCCTGATTAGGGCATTGGGAACGTTGAGAGCATTTTCCCTCGCTCCCAACGCTTCCCTCGCCTTCCCTGCTTCCCTCTCACCCCGCTTCCTCTTATGCCTGCAACTGCAACCCTGACTCAAACTTCCCTCAACACCCCCGTCATTCGCCGACTCGATAATGGTTTAACCATCGTCGCCGAGCAAATGCCTGTCGATGCAGTCAATCTGAATGTTTGGCTCAATGTCGGTTCCATTTATGAAGCTGATGAAATTAACGGCATGGCTCACTTCCTCGAACATATGGTCTTTAAAGGAACGCCCAAACTCGAAAGCGGCGAATTCGAGCGGGCGATCGAAGAACGGGGAGCGACAACCAATGCCGCCACCAGCCAAGAATATACCCACTATTACATCACCACTGCCCCCAAAGATTTTGCCGACCTCGCCCCCCTACAATTAGAAGTCGTCCTTAATCCCAGTCTCGCCGATCGCCCCTTCGAGCGAGAGCGCATGGTGGTTTTAGAAGAAATTCGGCGATCGCAGGACAACCCCAGCCGCCGCACTTATGCCCGAGCTATGGAAACCTGTTTCAATCGCTTGCCCTATCGCCGTCCGGTTTTGGGACTGACGGACACGATCGAAGGATTATCCGCAGGGCAAATGCGAGATTTTCACCGCCACTGGTACGCGCCGGAAAATATTACCGCCGCCGTGGTGGGGAATTTACCCGTTGAAGAACTTTTGGATATTGTTGCTGAAGCCTGCGATCGCGCCTATTCCCACGGGGGCGATCGTTCTGCGCCCATTTCCCCCAGTTTTAACCCGGAGCCGATTTTTAAAGAAGTCGTGCGCCATGAAGAGCGAGACCCGCAATTACAGCAATCTCGCTTGGTGATGTTGTGGCGCGTCCCCGGCAAAGCAGAATTAACAACCAGTTACGCCCTAGACGTACTAGCGGCGATTTTGGGACAGGGAAGAATGTCTCGGCTTTTTCGAGATTTGCGAGAAGAGCGCAAATTGGTTTCTTCTATCGGCACGAGCAACATTACTCAAGGTATTCAAGGAGTATTTTATATTGCCGCCCAACTGCCCGAAAAAAATATTGCCGAAGTCGAGTGCATTATTCTCGACCATATGCGCCGCTTCCGAGAAGAACCCGTCGATCCCGCAGAACTCTTTCGCATTCGCGCTCAAGTTGCCAACCGCTTTGTGTTTGCCAACGAACGCCCGAGCGATCGCGCTAACCTTTACGGCTACTATCAATCGCAAATGGGAACGCTTACCCCCGCTTTAACCTATCCCGATCGCTTGCGGGCGATCGAAGCCGAGGACATTCAAAAAGTCGCTCGAGAATATCTCAACCCCGAAGCCTATGGTGCTGTCGTCATGAAAGAAAAAGAGTGAACGCCATGAAAAATTCAAATTAAGTCTATTGCTCAACTCTTTTTAAATCGTTTCAGTTGTTCGTAATCTTGCCAACTTCTGACCATTCCTTGACTGCATGTAAAGTGAAGTGAGAGTATGGGGGAATTCTGATAGTGCCAAATATCTTCTTGATAATTTAAGTTAGGAAGATGTAGGGTGGAGCTTGGGCCGGAAGCATCCGGTCTGAGAATCAAACAAACGTGGGGCGGGACGAGATGGAAAAGATGGGGAAACCGATAGACCCAATCATTCCAGATCGGCAGATCGCCGCGATAGACATGGGAATCATCTGTGAGTTCTAACACAAAAGAATCAAATATTTTTTTGTGGATGGGGTTGGATATGCCAATATTTCCGGTTTGGATATAAGGCTTGTTCAATAAGTGCCGAACTTGGGGCGTGAATTGTGCCCGCTCGGCTAAACTGCTGAGTGCCAGCCAATCTTGCCAATTAAACGAATCTTGGACGAGGACGATGCGATCGCTAGGCGCATCAAGCAAGATATCAATAAACTGACATTTCGCGATTAGAATGTCTGTATCAATTAAAATATATTTTTTGACGGCGGGTATCATTGTCGGTAGAAAAATTTTATTTCCCGATCGCTTAATATTCTTGGGAAGTTGTAAAGTCTCCGTGACATGACTGCCAAAACGCGCGCGCAAAGATTCTAGATTTTCCGGTGATAGCGGTTCTAAAGGAACAACCCAAGCATATTTTTCGAAACCGCAAGCACGCAATTGTTCGTACATTGCCAATGCTTGTGCAAGATATTGTTCGCTGGTTGACAAAACAATCGCAAAGTCTTCCATAATCGCAATTTGTTGAAATCAAAAATATCTGGAGTCCCTGAGAATCATGAAAAAAAGAACGTTATTAGCAGCATTGTCGGGCTCCGCCGCTTTTCTGGGGATGCGTTCTTTATCCGTTCTCGGAACAACCGCCCTAAAACAAAGCAATCTCATTAAGCCAAGGGCGTTAAAAGCAGGCGATACGGTCGGCATTATCACCCCTAGTTCCCCTATTTTAGACCCGGACGATCGCGCCAAAATTCCAGTGCTTTTGGATTCTTGGGGGTTGCGGGTCAAATTTGCCCCCCATGTCGGTTCGCGGGGGACTTTCTCGGAGTCTATTGGCGATCGCGCGGACGATCTTCATGCCATGTTTGCCGATCCCGAGGTACAAGCCATCATGATGCAGGGAGGATACGGTGCCATGCAAATTCTCGATCGCCTCGATTGGAATTTAATTGCCAACAACCCCAAAATCTTCGTCGGGTTTAGCGATATTACCGCCCTACACCTCGCCATTCACCAAAAAACCCGTCTCGTCACCTTTCACGGGCCCAATCCTTTCTCCATCTTTAACGAGTATACGAGCAACACCTTTCAGCAAGCATTGTTTCAAACCCAACCCCTCGGCATTTTAACCAATCCCCCCGAAGATAATCCTCGTCGTCCGACTCATCGCCTGCGAACGGTACGGAGTGGACAAGGAACGGGGGCATTAATTGGCGGGAATCTCTCCCTGATCGCCGCTCTGATGGGAACGCCCTTTGAAATTGAAACGGCGGGAAAAATTTTATTTTTGGAAGATATTGGCGAGGGAACCTATCAGATCGATCGCATGCTCACCCAACTTCGCCTCGCCGGGAAATTTGCCGGAGTGCGGGGCATTATTTGGGCAGAGTGCAATCGCTGCGGTACGAACAGCCCCAATAGTACCAGTATTTATACTTTGGGGGAGGTCATTGATGGAATTTTGGGCAGCGTTGGCGTACCCGTCCTTTCTGGTATGACCCTCGGACATACAGCAAATAAACTGACCCTACCTTTAGGCATAGAAGCCACACTAGATGCCGAAGCGGGAACGCTAGAAATTCTCGATTCCGGCGTGGTTTGAACCAGAATCGAGTAACGTTGAACAACAGAAGGTTGAACAACACGCTGAAAGTGTTGATTTGTTATGTTTCCAGTTGAATCGGGATGACAGGATTTGAACCTGCGACATCCTGCTCCCAAAGCAGGCGCGCTACCAAGCTGCGCTACATCCCGTAGTCATCTCTAGTATAACGAGATCGAGCTTCAAATATCAACTCCCAATGGGTAACTGATAACTGATAACTGATAACTGAAATTAATCTGGATACCAAAACATTCCCTTAATACCTTCCGGGTCGAGAATAAAACCGAGACGGCGATAAAAATCAACCACGTGGGGATCCGCAAAGAGGGTGATATTGCTGATATCTTCGTTGCGTAACTTCTTAATTGTATATTTCATCAAGGCTTTCCCCAGACCCCGATTTTGAAACTTGGGATGGACGACAACATACCAAATTGTCGCATTAAACGCATAATCGGAAGTTGCGCGAGCAAAACCTACCAAGCGTCGTTTCGTGCCGCGCTGCTCCCACATAGAAACCACGAGAAAACTATGTTGCAGCGCCTTTTTGACCTTGCGCAGGGGTCTGCGCGACCAACCGACGGCATCGCATAACTCTTCCAGTTCGTAAAGGTCGATTTCTCGCTCCGTACTGAAAATAATGCGCGGTTCGCTGGCGATCGCCGTGCCGTTTCTCTCTGGTTTTGTCCGACTCGGTAGAGTAGCCGCGTCGGAATTGTTAAACAAACTTTTCCAAAAACCCATGCCAATGCGGCGAAACGATTGATTCCATAGCCAAAATGATACCATATCTCTCCCAGTTGACTCTTGCTTTCGGTATGGAAAAAACCGGACATTCCTTAAACTATGGCGAGAGCTTTAGATTAGACTTAGGCTATTGACTCGGTAGCGCGAAAATTTTCCCCATTGGAAATTGCCTCCCGAGGTTGCGCGTTCACCCAATCAGACAATCGAGTTATGGCGGCGGGGCTAAAATCATCCACCTTGGGACTGTTGAAGCGTTTTAACCAAGCGTTTCCCCAATTCTACGAACAGTTTGTCAGCAGCGAAATTCAATTGCAAAATTTGCGCTTGGCTTATCGACTCTATAAAACCAAACTGGCAACCATCGAAGTTCGTCCCGAAGGTTCGAAAAGCGCCCTCCATTTTGCCTACCGCAATCAGTCTTTCCTCCTGAGCGATATTTTTGGCGTTTTGGCGGCCTATGGTTTGACCATTCACAGTCTCAGCTTGTACGGTCAGATTAAGCCCCCCATGCTCGTATTCATCAAATTGGTGGTCTCTCGCGGCAACAAAGCCTTGAGCGACAAAACCGCCGATAATGTTTGTCGTGCCATCCGAGAAGCCCTCGCCGGTCGCTTTGAGGTCGAAGAAATGCTGGCGGTGGAGTTTAACCTCGATGCGGGCTTGGAACAAGTGGAAACGGAATTTTACGTGGATCCAGTGTTTCATTTACCCGCCCTGCTGATCGAAGCGGACAATCAACCCGGTTTGTTTTACAAGGTCATGTACGCCATTTGGCAAGAAGATTTATTGGTGGTCAATGCCAATTTACTGGTTTGGCGGGGCAGAACGCGCTTGATCCTCTATTTGCTCGGACCGAATGAGAGTTTGATTCCCGAATATCTCGGTCAAAAAATTGCCGAGAGCGTTCGCTTTCGATTAATGGGAGACTAGAAGAAGTTCCATTGCGAATGAGGAGCGAGAGATGGCGACTTGCCAGATCCAACCGCTCTGTTGCAAATTGTTCTGACAGCATGGCTAAAATCGATATTCTGGGAGTGCCTCACGCTTACGAGTTAACCCCTCCCATTCCTAATTCTCAGACTCCCGTTTTAGTGTTTATTCACGGCTGGTTGTTGAGCCAACAATATTGGAGTCCGGCGATCGCCCACTTGCGCGATCGCTATCAATGTTTGCTCTACGATCTGCGGGGCTTTGGAGAATCGCAACTCCCCCCCGATCCGGCTCGGGTTTCTCATGGCTACACCCTAGAGGCTTACGCCCGAGATTTAGAAATTTTACTCGATAAGCTCAATATCCCTCGAGCTTGGGCGATCGGTCATTCTCTCGGGGGGAGCATCGCCCTTTGGGGAGCCGATTTATTGCCCAAGGTTATTGAAGGGGTTATCGGCGTGAATGCTGGGGGAGGGATTTATCTCAAGGAAGAATTCGAGCGCTTTCGCAACGCCGGGCGCAATATTGTTAAATACCGTCCCGACTGGCTGCGCTATCTTCCCTTGCTCGATTTCCTCTTCACCCGATCCATGGTCGTCCAACCCCTCGATCGCTGTTGGGGTCGGCAAAGATTGGTAGATTTTCTGGCGGCCGATGAGAAAGCAGCTTTGGGGGCTTTGCTGGAAACCACGACAGAAGAAGAGGTTCACGCTTTACCGCAAATTGTTTCCCGTCTCGAGCAACCCGTTTATTTTCTGGCTGGAGCCGGCGATCGCGTCATGGAAACTCGCTACGTGCGTCATTTGGCCAGCTTTCACACCCTCTTCCAACCCGCCGGAGAAAATACAATCGAAATTCCCAATTGCGGTCATTTGGCAATGGTAGAACAACCCGAACGAGTCAGTGCGGAAATAACAGCCATTCTCGATCGCCATGCAGGTTGAACGGAGGGCATTAACATCGCTTAATGCTAAGATTCGCGATCGATCTGCTCTCTACGCATTTTACTCTTTCAAAATTCCCCAATCGCGAGGTAAGATGAAAATGACTGCAGCTATTGCTGGCCAAGTCGTCCAATTTTCCACCCCAACAGGAACGCTCGATTAAGGAGAGGTTCGTTATGCTACACCGCAAGATTTATCAAATTTGTTCGGAAGGTCGTGAAGTTAGCGTATTCTTGCGGGATCAGCAACGATGGATAGAAGATGCCAAAATTATCGATCTAGAAGGCGATGTAGTAACAATTCGTTATGAAACGGAAGACGAAGAAGAAGTTAGTGCTTGGGAAGAAATCGTTCGCCTTGAAAGTATCGGCACGATTACGCAAAAAATTGCCTCTGTCTCTAAAACTGCCTCGGAAATTCCGGTTACGGAAAATTGCCACGAGACTGAAAAACTTTCCGTTAGTGAAGATTTCCACGAAAATGGCGAGACTCGCCCGAATACCCCCGATATTGCTTCTGATTTTCCTGCGGGAGAAGAGCGGCCGAACGAGAATTAAGAATTGATAATTGTTCATTAGAATGGCAGTTTCTGCTTCTTCTCATGCTTTGACTATAGATCGTTTCTGATGTAGTGGACGGTTCGATAGTGTTCGTATTGGTAGCTCATTTTTTGATAATCCCGACCTAAGTAAGCATCTAATGGTGGTTCTAACTCCGGTAATTTTTCAATCAAGCATTGTTCGGGTGCATATTTTGCGAAGAGAGATTTTAAGAAATCATCGCTAATTTCCCCAGAGGCAATCCGTTTTCTTGAAAGTGTCGCGATTTCGGGTGGAACATTTAAGCCAGCATGGGCAGCATACATGGGAAGATCGGTAAACAGCCACTGCGTTGAATCTTGATAGGCAACCAATTGTTGTAAAACTTCTTGGCGATCGCGACTTTCTTGGAGAAACTGCTGGTTTTGCAGTCCGAGAAAACTTAATTTAACGGGTAACGCCAAATAGGCAAATAATAGAGCGATCGCAGTATATCTCGGTTTAAAAATAGCTTTCACCTGCCGCTTTTTTAAAGCTGCAAACCAACCGATTTTTTTTAATACCTGAATTGCCTCGACAATGCCATAAGTCGCCAGCCAAGTCAGAGGAATTGACAAGAGTAAATAATGGTGATACCAAATCGGCTTATGATTGAGCAAAATCGCAGTTGCGAGAACGAGCCAAATGAGGGGAAATTTAGCAAAAAAATCTCGAGATTTCCAGATTTGGCAGACTCCCAAAATTGCAAATAGTCCATAATCCAAATCTTGCAAATACATGATCGTAATATCGTGCAAGCTGCTTTGATTGGGAAACGCATCTTTGACATTACTGGTTAAATGAAATTGAAAAAAGTTTTGCAGATCGAGTGCGCCGAGGAGAAATCCCGCGATCGTAAAAGTTCCCAGCCAACTCAAACACCAAAGAATTCCGGGCAAAAATCCCCCAAATTTTCTGCTCGCGTCCTTATTTTTAAACGGTGCCAACCAATAAAATAATAGCAAAGGAAATAAGAAAATTGTATACATTTTTAATTGTAAGGACAAGCCAAAAGCAATACCTGAAAACACAGTAAAATAAGAATATTGATTTTTCTTGAAATATAAAAACAGAAAATAAATTGCCACCATTGCCAAACTCAAAGAAGGCAAACCGATCATGATCGATACACTCAACCGCATAAAATTGAGAGAAAAAATCAATAAGAGCGTTCCTACTAAAGCTGGAATCATTCCCAAACTCAGGCGAAGAATTTGACTAAAACTCCACAGCAGAAGTGTCGCAAAACAAAGAACTAACAAGCGAGCGCTAAAAATAGAATTGCCCAAAAAGTCAAAAACATTTAACCAATGAGATAATAAAAAAGTAAATAAAGGCGGTTGATCGCTCCAAATTTCTCCATACAAGGAAAAACCTTGGGAATAGAGCAAGGCTTTAACCATTTCCTGTCCTTCATCCGAATCAAATTGAAATGTTTTCGCGATCGGCATGACCGAGCCAATAAAAACAAAACAAAAAAGAGGTAAACCCAGATTAAAAAGATTTTCCCGATGTTGAATGATAAATTTTTTCATTGATAATGAATAATTGTTTGCCGAAGAATTTATCGAAGATGTTGGCTGTTATATATCAGATTTTCAGTCATTGTTGCCAGTTGTTCTAACTGAGAAGACAGATTTTTGGCTTTTTCTTTGTATTTGAGTTTCCGTTGAATCGCCGCTCGTGCTAAATCTTCGCGATCGCGCTGCAATGCTTCCTTCGCCACCCGATCCCAATCCCCAATTTCTGTGACAACCTGTTTGTATTGGGGTTGCAAATCGTCCCAAATGACTCGAATATCCCCCAATGCCCGCTCCAATAAAACGCGAGCATTTTCCTCGTCTGTCTCCTGTAAAGCCTCTTGGATAGGTTGGGATAGATTGCGTGGGTCGAGATGGGCGATGGCGGGGATAAAATTCCGAACTTGTTGAGATTCGCTGACCCCGATTTTGCACCAAGTGGCAAAATGCTCGCAATTATTAAATAGCAAATTATAGCGTTGTTCTCCCAAGCGACTTTCCGCCCGACGAACCACCGTATCGGGAATAAAAGAAGTGGAATAATATTTGATACGAATAAGATTACCTCGGGCAAACGTTGCGAGAGAAGTTCGTTCGATGGTTTCGCTGGGTTTGCGATAATGAATCGCCGTCCCATCTCCACAGTCAATCCCGTGATGTTGGTAGATGCCCTCGCGATCGAAAAACTCTCGCGGAACGTAAATTTGATCGCCTCGTGCCATTTCAGTTATCAGTTATCGGTTATCAGTTATCAATGAATGGCGATCGATTATCCTTTCACAAAGATAATACCTGCCTCGCGATCGCCGAGAAAAAAGACTAAGATAGAGGAGAAAAATAGAGACTCGAACAATCTTTTTGGGGTTTGAGATGCTTAAATTGTCCCCACATTTCCTCTGTCTGACTGTATTGGTTATCTTAATGGGCTGTCAACCGCCTTCCCCGATCGACCGGGGACAAGAAGGCGAACGAACCCCAGAAGAAGAGGCGATCGCCCCTTCTCCGACTCCCTCAGAATCCCAGTATGAAATCCCGCAACAGGAAATTACAGCGACACAACCTTGGAAAATTCTCGTTGTCGTCAAAGACACATTCAATCCAGAAACCGAAGAACACGGCGACTTATATCAAGAACAAGTTTGGGAAGGTGCCATCCAAGCCGGAGAAGATTTTGACGTTGAAGTAGAATTATTACCGAATTCCTGTCATACTTGCGTCGAAGACCAAATTCGCGCCATTGCCGAGCGCATCGAGAAAGAAGATATTAACGGCATTGTCATCATGGTGACAGACTCCATTCGCGTTGCCCCTGTTATTGAAAAAGCGATCGCCCGAGACATTCCCGTGGTGGCAATGGATACCCCCCTCAACAGCGATAAAATTTTAACTTTTGTCGTGTTCGATAATGTCGCAGGGGGTAAAGTGATGGGAGAATGGCTCGTTGAGCAATTGGGAGGTGAAGGGCGCGTACTGATTTTAGATGGTGCCCTGGAACAACAAAACGCGATCGATCGCCGGGAGGGATTTCTAGCCGGTTTGGGAAGGGGAAATATCACCATTCTCGACACCCAATCCGCCCAATGGTCTCAAGAGGAAGCCAAAGAAATTACGCGGGGGTGGTTGCAGCAACATACCGACATCAATGCGATTGTCGCGGCGAATTACGCCATGTCCATTGGGGCGCAGGAAGCCGTTGCCGAAGCCAACTTATCCGACCAAATTATCGTCACCGGATTTGATGCCATGCCCCCCGCCCTAAAATCCATCGAAGAAGGCGCGATCGCCGCTACCATCGATCAAACCCCCGATCGACAGGCACGATTATCCATTCAACTCCTCCTACGCCATCTCGAAAACGGAGAAACTTTCCCCCCCCGGGTCATCATGCCAGACATTCCCCTCATCGATCGCGATACTATTAAACAAAGAAAGGCCGCAGAATAAAGGCGAACTTTACCGCGATCGCCTTTTTAACTGATAACTGACAACTGATAACTGATAACTGAAAAAGGGAGTGAAGGTTGAAAGTCGAACGCCTATCTAGCATAATCCAACGGGCTAGGGGCAAATCCTCTTCTCCTCGTCCCCCTAATTCTCTCCGCCAACAGATCGTCCGGCGAGTATTCTTTTTAAGTTCGATCTGCATTCTCAGTTTGGCAACGGCCATGACCTTGGGACTCACCGCCAGTGTGGAACGGGTGAAGCGAAAATTAGAGCGGGTCAATCTTCAAGCTGCTAGGACAACAGATTTATTTATTTTAAACCTACAGAGCGATCTGCTGGCGACCAGTGCATCTCTCTCAGCGATCGAAAATTCCGAAATAATCCTGCGAAATATGCTGGCTCGCAATCCTGCCCTATTGGATATTTTTTTAGTGGAAGCCGATGGGACAATTGTGGATCGACAAAGCCGCGTGGGTCGCCCACAATACGATCGCAAGCCCCCCACCCCCCTTTCCCTCGACAATATGAGTTTTGGGGAAGTCAGAATGGGAAAAGTGTATTTTGACAATCGCGCCCCCCAACTCGATATGGCGATTGTTGTCGCCGACGATATCGGCCTGCCCGAGGCCACTTTATTGGTCACAATCGATCTCAATCGCCTCTGGAATAGAATTATCGGCATTCAAGCCGGTCGTGATGGCTATGCCTTTCTCGCCACAGAAAAAGGGCAAATTATAGCCTTTCGCAACCGACAACTGCAAAATCCCGATATTCTCCTCCAAGATCGAATCGGGCGTTCGGGTCTGGATATCGCCCGTTCGGGTTTTAACCTTTACCGGGGTTTGAATGGGGAATGGGTTGTGGCGATCGCCAAACGTTTAGAGATCGTGCCGTCTTGGTTTGCCATTGTCGAGCAACCCGCCCGAGAATTTCTCACCCCCTTATTGTTCGTCGCGGCGGTTTGGTTGGGGATATTGCTCGCGGCGATCGCTCTGGTATATGGGATTATCGGCTTTACTCGCAAGCGCATCGTCCTCCCCCTCGGTTTACTCCGAGAAGCCGTCGGCCATCTCAGTAGCGGCGACTGGGAATATCGCTTCGAGATTCCCAATACCGATGAGTTGGGAGAGTTGGCGGATTCGTTTCAGCATATGGCCGGACAGTTACGCGATACGTTTGCCACCTTGGAGAGTAATAATGCCAAAATGCGGGTTTTAAATGACGCGCTCATTCAGAGCGAACGCAAACTGACCCAATTTCTCGAGGCGGTTCCGGTGGGGATTTTTGTGGTTGATGCGGAAGGCAAACCCTATTATGCCAATCAAAAAGCCAAAGAATTACTGGGCAAAGGGGTCGATCGCGAAGCCTCCGCAGAAAACTTGGTGGAGGTTTACCAGGCTTATATTGCCGGGACGAATCGCCTCTATCCCAATGAAAATCAGCCAATTTTACGCGCCTTGCAAGGGGAAATCTCCAATACGGAGGATATGGAAATTCACGCCAGCGATCGCCGCATCCCCATCGAAATTTGGGGAACGCCGATTTATGATGCAGAAGGCGAAATTAGTTATGCGATCGCGGTTTTTCAAGACATTTCCGACCGCAAAAAAGCTGAAGACGAGCGCCAGCGTTTTACGGAACAACTCAGCCAATTAAATGTTGCTTACGAACGCTTCGTCCCGGAACAATTTCTCCAACTTCTCGATAAAACCAGTATTATTGACGTTCGTTTGGGAGACGCAGTACAGAAAGAAATGTCGGTTTTATTTGCCGATATTCGCAACTTTACCACCCTCAGCGAACGCATGACTCCGGAAGATAATTTCAGGTTTATTAACGCCTATCTTTCTCGCATGGAACCTTCAATTGTCGATAATGGCGGTTTCATTGATAAATACGTCGGCGATGGCATTATGGCACTCTTTAGCGGCAAAGCCGATGATGCCCTGCGCGCCGGAATTTCCATGCTCAAAAGATTGCGAGAATATAATACAACTCGCAACCGACCCGATCGCCCTCCCATTTCCATCGGGATTGGCATTAATACGGGTTCGTTGATGTTAGGAACCGTCGGCGGAAGTCAGCGAATGGATAGTACGGTGATTAGCGATACCGTTAATCTAGCTTCGCGTTTGGAAACCCTGACCAAAAACTATCAAGTTTCTTTATTAATTACCCATCAAACTTTTCTCCGTCTTGCCAATCCTCATCAATATCACATTCGTTTAATCGATCGCGTTCGGGTTAAAGGCAAATCGGAACAAATTTCTATATTTGAGGTGTTTGATGCGGATTCGGAAGATTTGCGCAAGGCTAAAAAAGCTATGAAAACCGACTTCGAACAAGCGGTTTTACTCTATCACATGGACTTATTTTCCCAAGCTGGTGACATTTTTCAACGGTGTTTACAGGTTCACGAAGGCGACGGAGCCGCTCAATTCTATTTAGAGCAGTGTCAGGCCTGCGAATAACAGGCGATCGCATCTTAACTAGACACGGGCAAGATGCCCGTTCCACAATAAAAATTGAGTGTTTTTGCAAAACTGAGATACACCCATTTTTAAAACAACTCCGCACCTTTAACTTGCGCCGACTGTTGTAAATTTGCCCGCTCTCCACAGGCGCGAGGTGTAGGAAATAATTTCCCCGGATTGGCGAGACCTTTGGGATTAAACGCCTCTCGCACATATTGCATGGTTTCTAAATCCGTTTCATTAAACATTTGCGGCATAAAACAATTTTTGTCGGCTCCAATGCCGTGTTCTCCAGATAAACTTCCCCCCGCTTCCACGCATAACCGCAGAATTTCTTCCCCGACTTTTTCCACCGCTTCAAATGCGCCCGGTTCGGCACCATTGTAAAGAATTAGAGGGTGTAAATTGCCATCTCCTGCATGAAAAACATTAGCAATTTGATAGCCCGATCGCTCGCTCAAGGCTTCAATTTCCCGCAATACTTTGGCCAATTGCGTGCGAGGGACAACCCCATCCTGCACGAAATAATTGGGACTCATTTTCCCGGCTGCTGCAAACGCTGCTTTCCTGCCTTTCCACAGTTTTAGACGCGTTTCGGCATCCGTCGCGGTGGTAATTTCTCGCGCTCCGTGTTGCCGACAAATTTCGGCAACACGCTGAATATTGCCCTGTACCTCAACCTCTAATCCATCCAATTCAACCAATAAAATCGACCCGGCATCTCGAGGATAGCAACCCGTCGCCACCACATCTTCAACAGCATTGATACTCAAATTATCCATCATTTCCATACCCGCCGGAATTACCCCCGCGCCGATAATCTCCGTAACGGCTACTCCTGCTGCTTCAATGCTGTCAAAATCCGCCAAGAGCACACAGATCGATTCGGGGGTTTTCAGGATTTTTAAGGTAATTTCCGTGGCAATTCCCAACGTCCCCTCAGAGCCGACAAACACCCCGGTTAAATCGTATCCCGGCATCTCCGGAATCGGCCCGCCAATCTCGACGATCGCCCCCTCTGCCGTGACAATTTTTAATCCTAAAACGTGATTGGTCGTTACGCCATATTTGAGACAGTGTACCCCCCCAGAATTTTCCGCCACATTCCCCCCAATCGAGCAAATAATCTGACTCGACGGATCCGGCGCATAGTAGAATCCCGCCCCGCTTACTGCCTGCGTCACCCAATTATTGATCACCCCCGGCTCTACCACTGCTTGGCGATTTTCCCAGTCAATTTCGAGAATGCGCTTCATTTTGGCCGTGACGATGAGAACGCCATTTTCAATCGGCAAAGCCCCCCCCGATAGTCCCGTCCCCGAACCCCGCGCCACCCAAGGGAGATTGTAGCGATCGCACAATTTGACGGCTTTGGCGACTTCTTCCGTACTGCGAGGCAACACCACGAGGGCGGGACGCTGGCGATAAGCGGCCAAACCATCGCACTCGTAAGTTAAAAGTTCTTCCTTGCGTCGCACGACACTCCCTTTACCGATCGCCTTCTCAAATTCGCGGGCGATCGCTCGCCATTGATTTTTGCTCTGGGAGAGATTATTTTTAACTATCATGTGCTCCGGGTGGCTTAAAACTATTTTTCCATTGTGACAAAAAAGGGATTCAACGTTATCGCTCCAAGGTCGTCACGATGCGAATAACCCCAGCAAAACCTCAATATTGAGGGCGATCGTCTCGGCATCACTCTTTTCGAGCGACCCTCCATACAGAATCCGACCGATTGGAAGTTGTACAATTTATTGGTGGCGAAAGTTAAAAACTCAGCGTAGAGCCAGACATCAATCGACTTTAAGGCGCGCATATGGCAGAACGGGCAGAACGATTGCTGAAAGTGTCCGCAGCAGGGATTGAGAGGGCAAAATCAGCTTGGCTGACTTCAGCCAGTAGAATTCTCGATTCTCACGGATTGCAATTTTCCCTTGCGAGCATTCATAATTTTCTTCAAGGTCAGCCCCTCGAGCGCGGAGATTTTGAACAAATTTGTGCTGTTTTGGAATTAGATTGGCAAGAAGTTGCCGAATTGCCGACCATTTCAGACGCGATCGCATCGGACTCTGCCCCCAAGCCCGTCTTAGAACCGGGAATTAGCGCCCTTGTCCCTTTGGCCAAAAAACGAGCTTCCCAGAAAAATATCGAGTTATATGGGAAAGTTCAATTGCTCATGCGCCAATGGATCCCGGTAGACAAATTTGAATTTGATGTCTATCGCGTTGATAAAATCCCTCGCGATGTTTATCTGAACTTACCCACTTTTTTGAAAATTTGCGATCGCTCTCAAGATTTTGAGAGGTTCGGTTTGGGTTATCGCATCGAAAAAATGACGGGAATCAAAGCCGCAACGGATTATCCTAAAATTGTCATTATCGGCAGTTCTGGTGTCGGGAAAACAATATTTTTACAATCTCTCATTGTTGCTTGTTCTCG
>JBCCVR010000091.1:0-28378 GCA_039194995.1 Cyanobacteria bacterium P01_E01_bin.42
CAACAGAGCCATTGACTACCACGAGCAATCTTTGGTCATTGTACGAGAAATCGGCAATCGCTCTGGGGAAGGAAAATCTCTCGGTAATTTGGGAAATGTGTACCAATCGTTAGGAGAATACCATAGAGCTATTGATTACTACGAGCAATCTTTGGTCATTGCACGAGAAATCGGCGATCGCTCTGGGGAAGGGAAAATTCTCGGTAATTTGGGAAATGTGTACCAATCGTTAGGAGAATACCATAGAGCTATTGATTACGAACAGCAATCTTTGGTCATTGCACGAGAAATCGGCGATCGCTCTGGGGAAGGACTTTCTCTCATTGGTTTGGGAGTTGTTTACCAATCGTTAGGAGAATATAATAAAGCTATTGATTACTACGAGCAATCTTTGGTCATTGCACGAGAAATCAGCGATCGCTCTAGGGAAGGAATTTCTCTAGAAAATCTTGCCCTCACCAAACACAAACAAGGCAACTCAGAGGAAGCCCTCAAAGACGTTGAAACATCGATCTCGCTTGCTGAATCCATTCGTTCTGAAGTTGATAATCCCGATTTGCGTCAATCTTTCTTCGCTACTGTCTCCAACCGCTACGCAATCTACATCGAAATCCTAATGCAATTGCATCGAGAGAACCCCGATCGCGGTTACGACAAGCAAGCCTTTCAAGCCAGCGAGAAAAATCGCGCTCGTACTCTCACAGAACTCCTCACCGAAGCCGACCTCGATATTCGCCAAAACGTCGATCGCCAACTCCTGCAAGAAGAACAACGCCTCATTCAAGAACTCAGTCAGATCGAAAAACGCCGTTTAGAATTAACCAGTGGCAGTTATGCTAACGCAGACTTGGAAAGCCTCATCCGCGATCGCGATGCCCTTCTCAAACAACTCTCCGATCTCGAAACCCGCATCCGTCGCGACAACCCCGCATACGCCGATCTGAAATATCCCCAACCCCTCACCCTAGAAGAGATTCAATCCCAAATTCTCGATGAAGAAACCCTCTTGCTCGAATATGCCCTCGGATCGGAACGCAGCTATCTTTTTGTGGTTGGGAAAAATGAGTTTGCCGTTTACGAACTTCCTCCTCGTCAAGGGATTGAAAATGCTGCCGAGAAATACGCGATCGCCCTGCAAGCCGAAGATCGCAACCCTCTCGCCGAAGGAAAAGCGATCGCTCATATGCTTCTGAGTCCCATTGCCGATAAGCTGAAGGGACAGAGATTGGCGATCGTTGCCGATGGGAAATTGCATCGCCTTCCTTTTGGCGCATTATCTTGGGAAGCGTCGGGAGCGGGCGCAAGCATTGCGCCCCTACTGGCACGCCATGAAATCGTGCATCTTTCTTCAGCTTCCAGTCTTGCCATTCAACGCCAACAAACAGAAAACCGTTCCCCTGCTGCCAAAAAAATCGCTGTTTTCGCCGATCCCGTCTTCTCTCGCCGCGATCCTCGTCTTTCTGGAGAAGTTTCCACCACTCCCGAAAACTCTCTTCTCAGCCTTTTTCGTGATGGTTGCAAAAGTTTCGATCGCCTTCCCTATACCCGCACCGAAGCCGAAAATATTCTCTCTCTTGTCCCCGATAACCAAGAGTTCCTAGCTATGGGATTTGCTGCCGATCGCGCCGCCGCCACCAGTGCAGAACTAGCACAATACCAAATCTTGCACCTATCCACTCATGGCTGTATTCAAGATAATCCTCAACCCTCCAGTTTAGCACTTTCTCTTTACGACAAAGACGGCAAACAAAAAGATGGTTTTTTGCGCTTGCAGGATATCTACAACCTCCAACTAAATGCCGATTTAGTCGTGCTGAGTGCTTGCCAAACGGGGATCGGGGAAGAGGTAAGCGGTGAAGGAGTTGTCGGTTTGACGAGGGGTTTTCTCTATGCAGGGGCAAAACGAGTGACGGTGAGCCTTTGGAATGTGAGCGATATTGCCACGGCAAACCTGATGAGCGCGTATTATCAAAACATGATAAGTGAGGAAATGAAACCCGCCGCCGCTCTGCGAGATGCTCAATTGCAAATGTGGCGTGAGGGAGAACTTCCCTATAAGTGGGCGGCGTTTACGATTCAAGGGGATTGGCAATAATGGGCGATCTCTATCCCCTGAAAAAATGTTGAATCATTGAACTAGATCGACTATACTCTATCTATAAAATCTTCTAGGGAGTCAAAGCAAATGGTTGCGGCAACTCAATCTAAATACTACACGCCAGAGGAATATCTGGAGTTAGAAGAACGTGCGGATTTCAAAAGCGAATATTTAGACGGAGAAATTGTTCCAATGGCGGGCGCTACAGCAAATCATAATTTTTTAACGGGTAAATTTCACGCCCGCGCTCTATTGGCGTTGGAAGATTTAAACTATGCTGTATTTATGAGCGATATGCGCTTATGGCTTCCTAGCTATCGCCACTATACTTACCCAGATGTCATGATAGTGGATGGCGAACCAATTTTCACAGATGAGAAACAAAAGGCAATTATTAATCCTTGTGTTATTATCGAAATTTTATCTGGTTCAACGAAGGATTACGACAGAGTAGATAAATTCAAAAAATATCGATCGCTACCCGGATTTCAAGAATATATTTTAATTTCCCAGACTGATTATAGCGTAGAACAATATGCAAAAAAAGAAATCAATCGTTGGTTATTAACTGAATATTTAAACGAAAATGATATTTTGAAACTGGAGTCAGTCAATTTTGAAATTTCTCTACAAGATTTATATAAGCGCGTCAAATTTGATGCGACAGATCGGGAAGAATGAAGATCGATTCAGAATATAGATATCAGGTTGGTGGGGCGTTGGGTTCGCAAAATTCAACCTACGTCACGCGATCGGCAGATGCAGAACTTCTCGCTGCATTAGAAGCTGGAGAAGTCTGTTATGTTCTCAATTCTCGACAAATGGGAAAATCGAGTTTGCGAGTGAGAACGATGCAGCGACTAAAAGAGGCAAATTATACTTGCACTGCAATCGATCTGACTCGTTTGGGGAACGAAGAAATTACCGCAGAACAATGGTATAAAGGCATTTTTTCCGAATTGGTACGAGGCTTTCGCTTGGGCAAAAAATGCGATCGCAATTGGTGGAAAGAAAGAAAAGATTATTCTCCTCTCCAGCGTTTGAGCCAATTCGTCGAAGAAGTATTACTGGTGGAAATTCAAGCTGAGAAAATGTTTATTTTTCTCGATGAAATTGATAGTATTCTCAGCTTAAAATTCCCCGTTGATGACTTTTGGGCGTTTGTTCGCTCCTGCACCGATCGCCGAGCGGAAAATCCCCAGTACGAGCGTCTAACGTTTGCCCTCTTTGGCGTGGCAACACCGGGAGATTTAGTCCGAGATACTTATCGCATCTCATTTAATATTGGGAAAGCGATCGCGCTGACAGGATTTACCCTCGCAGAGGCACAACCCCTCGCAAAAGGCTTAGAAACTCGGACGGCGAACCCTCAAGACACTTTAGCCGCAATTTTAGCTTGGACGGGAGGACAGCCCTTTTTAACGCAAAAACTCTGTCAGCTAACGCTACAGTTAGAGGCAGAGATTCCCGCAGGTACAGAGGCAGAGGAGATCGCCACCCTAGTGCGCCAGCAGATTCTAGAAAATTGGGAAGCCAAAGACGAACCCGTCCATCTCCGCAATATTCGCGATCGCCTCCTACAAGATGAGAAAGAAACCGGACATTTGCTGGGATTTTACGAGAAGATTTTAAAAGAAGGCGCGATCGCCCTCAATGGCAGTCGGGAACAGCAACGCCTTGCCCTCTGCGGCGTGGTTTGCCGCGATCGCGATCGCCTCAAAGTCAGCAATGCCATTTACAAGGAAATTTTTAATCGTGCATGGGTGCATCGCCTCCTCGGAGAAATGCGCCCCTATACCGATGCGATCGCGGCTTGGGAACATTCCCATTATCAAGATGATTCCCGTCTCTTACGAGGTCAAACCCTACACGAGGCACTCGTTTGGGCAAAAGAGAAGAACCTTCCCCCCGAAGACTATCGTTTTCTCAATGCCTCACAAAAGTTAGCCAAAGAAGAAAAAGAAATTCGTTGGCAAGCAGAACGCGCTACAGTCATTAAATCTCGTTTGAGATATCAGCGCTTTTTTCTCGTGGCGGTAAGTTGTGCTTTTTGCTTATCGAGTCTGTTGGGAGCGATCGCGTTTTTCCAATACCGCCAAAGCCTGCGGAACGAACTATCCGCCCTCCTCGTCTCCTCAGAAGCCCTCCTGAATGGCGATCGCCAATTTGATGCCCTCGTTGCCGCCATTCGTACAAAAACCCGATCCTTGCAATTCAAATGGTTGCAACCATCCAAACGCGATCGCATCGATGCAATGCTGCAACAAACAATTGATAATGTTTGGGAAATCAATCGCCTATCGGGACATACTGACGGAGTTTGGACGGTTGCCTTTAGTCCCGATGGCACACTTATCGCCACGGGAAGCCGAGACAAAACCGTGAAACTCTGGCGACCCACCGGAGAGCTAGTCGCAACCCTTGACGGTCAAAAAGATTCGGTCTATGCGATCGCCTTCAGTCCCGACAGGAAAGCGATCGTTTCCGGCAGTTTGGATGGAACGATCGCCATTTGGCAGTTAACCGATACGGGAGGACAGTTGCAAACCCGCTTTTCCGCCCATCCAACCGATATTTTCGGTCTTGCATTCAGCCCTGACGGACGCTATTTTGTTTCGGGGGGGCGCGATCGCACGGTGAAAGTTTGGTCGCGAGAGGGGGAGTTACAACAGACCCTAACCGGACATGAAAGCGTTATCGTCAAAGTTGCCATTAGCCCCGACGGACAAACCATTGCCTCTGCTTCCGACGATCGCACCGTGCGACTTTGGAACGTAACGGGAGAAGCGATCTCGACATTAAGAGGGCATCAAGATGAGGTCTATGGTGTCGCCTTTAGTCCCGATGGGACTCTCCTCGCTTCTGCTGCGGATGACAAAACCGTGAAACTCTGGCAGCAAGTGGGGGAAAACTGGAGACTGGATCGCACCTTAACGGGTCATACCGATGAAGTTTACGGTCTGGCGTTCAGTCCCGATAGTCAAGTCCTAGCCACCAGCAGCCGCGATCGCACCGTGAAACTCTGGCATCGCGATGGACGTTTGGCGAACACCTTCGCGGGACATCGCGGCGAAATTTGGCAGGTTGCGTTTAGTCCGGACGGAGAAACCCTCGCCTCTGCCAGTGCGGACGGAACCGTAAAACTATGGCGGCCGCAGCATCCTCGGTCTACTCTCCTCTCGGGTCATGATGCCATTGTTTGGGATGTTAATTTTGCCCCGGGCGATCGCTTTGTAATTTCGGCTGGGGGGGATAATGTTCTCAAACTCTGGCATCGCGACGGGCGTTTATTACAAACCCTCACGCAACATAGCGGTGCGGTCAAAGCGGCGGAGTTTAGTCCGGACGGCGGTTTTTTAGTCTCTGCCAGTTGGGATCGCAGCATTTGTCTTTGGAAAATTAGCGAAACGGGGGAAATTCTCTGGGGTCGGTTTCTGCGGGAGGATGAAGAGGCAACAGCCGCGATCGCCGTGAGTCCGGACGGGCAACTGGTATCGGGGAGCGATCGCGGCATTATCAAAATTTGGACGATCGCGGGGCAACTACAGGCAACGCTAAGGCAACATCAGGGGAAAATTGCAGATTTGAGCTTTCATCCTGACGGTCGGATCTTTGCTTCAGGCAGTATTGATGGGACAATTCGCTTATGGGAACAGGATGGGAAACCCCTGCAAATGCTAGAGAGACATGACGGCGGGGTTACGGCGGTCAAATTTAACCCGGACGGACGCACTTTACTTTCTAGCGGTCGCGATCGCTCGGTCAAACTTTGGGATCTAGACGGACGTTTGTTACAAACTTTTCAGGGTCACGAACAGGGAGTGAATGATGTTGCTTTTAGTCCGAATGGCGAAATCATTGCTTCTGCGGGAGATGATGGGGTCATTATCTTGTGGGGACGAGACGGCAAGCAACTAACGGCATTACGACAGCACGACCAGGGAGTTAATGGTATTGCTTTTAGCAGTGATGGTAAAACTCTCGTTTCTGGGAGTACCGACAATCGCGTTATTCTCTGGCATTTAGAGGAGATTTTAGCCTTCGATCGCCTCTTGGAACAAGGCTGCGATCGGGTGCGAGACTATTTACAATACAATGCTGAAGTTACGGAGTCAGATCGACAATTATGCCCGTAAAACTGGGCGCGATCGCGATTCTTCTTCATTCATTTCAGAACAACCAAAACGAACAATGGCACGCATTAAATTAGCCTATCCCAAGATTCCGGGTAGCGCAGACTCTCCTTGCGATCGCTGCATCGCTTTCGAGAAATACGATGGCACGAATATGCACTGGGTCTGGGAACGAGAATTAGGCTGGTATGCTTTTGGAATGCGCCGAAATCGTTTCGATTTGGATGAATTAGGAATAGCAGAATTTAATGCCAATCATCCCGGTTATGAGGATGCGTCAGAAATATTCAAGCGCGATTTTGCCGAACCTCTCGCAACAATATTTCGCGAAAATCTGGCTTACAATTCACAGGAAGTTACCGTATTTACAGAATATTTTGGTGCGAATTCTTTTGCTGGATTGCACAAGGCAGAAGAACCCAAACAACTCATTTTATTCGATGTGGAAACAGAAAGAGGTCTGATTCAGCCAGAACAATTTATCGAGGATTTCGGTGCTTTGAAAATTGCTCGCGTTGTCTATCGTGGAAAGTTAACGGGGAAGTTTGCCGATGATGTTCGCACAGGGAAGCATAATGTTAACGAAGGCGTTGTTTGTAAAGGAAGTAGCGGCGATCGCGTTTGGATGGTCAAAATTAAAACCAATGCCTATATGGAGCGATTGCAACAAGCATTTAAAGATGATTGGGAAAATTATTGGGAATGAATCAGATGGAATAACAGAAAACAAATTTGATATGATGTTATAATAAATTCTCTTGAAAGCGTATCAAAGACGCAAGCGTAGGAAGTAACCATGAATACAAACCAATTTCCTAAAGGATGGGACGAAAAAAGAGTGCAAGGCGTTCTGAGTTATTATGAAGAACAAACCGAAGATGAAGCTATTGCCGAAGATGAAGCAATATTTAATAATGGCGAAACACTCATGCAAATTCCAATAGAGTTAGTTCCAATAGTCCAAGAACTCATTGCTAAATATGAGATGAGTAAGCCTGAAGGGTAAAGAGATCGATCTTCGTTAAAAGTGATTGGTTCTCTCTGCGCATCTTCAAATATCCCTGTGACACCAAAACGATCGCCACATTTCCCGAAACTCTCTCCCATTACGCCAGTCAAAGAGCATAAATTCATTGGAAAAAGGGAGCAATCCATGATGCGTTTCTCACACCTCTTTCTCTATACTCTGGTTAGTTTCGGAATCGGCATTCCGGGCGCGATCGCGCAAACCGCCGATCTCCGCGTGGAAGCCCTCCCAGATTTTACGGAAACCGCTTCCACGACTTCGACTGCGCCGCAATTCAACTTCGACGATCTGGCCGTCACCGCTACAGATATTCAGGTGAGGGGTGTAGAAGCGGAATTACAAGGGATTGTTTTGAATACCATTGCAACACAATTGGGTAATGCAACCAGCGAGAGCCTTTTAGAGAACGATCGCAGAGCAATTTTAAGTACCGGATTATTTGCAACTGCCAAAGTTACTCATAACGAAAATAAAAATGGTTGGGATATCGTCTATGAAGTCGAACCCGAAATCGTGCGATCGCTGGATATAAAAAATGCCAAAGCCTTGGATAAAACAACCGCCGATCGCCTTTTTGCCAATCAATTGAACCAACCCATCAGCCCCAGTAAAATTAATGCCAGTATTGCTGCCTTGAATCAATGGTATGAAGAAAATGGCTATGCGATCGCCCAAGTCCAAGACGTTCGTACCGAAGGCAATGGGATTTTAAGTGTCGATGTAGCGGAAGGAATCGTGCGATCGGTGCAGATAACTTTTCTCGATAAAGAAGGACAAATTACCGACGGACGCACTAGCGAAGACTTTATCCAAAAACATCTCCAACTCCAACCCGGAGAAGCCTTTCAAGTGGCTACCGCGCAGGAAGATTTACGCAAACTCTATCAATTGGGACTCTTTAAAAATGCTAATGTTGCCCTTGAAGGAGATGCATCCCAATTGGATGTAATTTATCAACTCAGCGAAGATTCGTCTCGGGGGGTGAGTGCAGGGGGCGGGTATAGCGAATCGAGCGGGATTTTTGGTACCGTGACCTACAACGATCGCAATATTGGCGGCATCGGTCAAACCCTCGGTTTGCAACTGACCGCCGGAACTCGGGATTTACAATTTGAAGGCAATTTTGGCAGTCCCTATCGTGCCACTAACCCCGATCGTCCGGGCTATAACCTTAACGCTTTTCGCAATCGCGGTGTTTCGACCAACTTTAACGAAGAGGTGCTGTTAGAAAATGGCGATCGCCCTCGGGAAGGACGGTTTGGCGGCGGTTTGAACTTTAATGCTCCCGTTGGCGACTGGCAGGCTTCGGCAGGATTGAACTACGCCCAAGTGAGCATTCGGGATAGTGACGGGAACCTATCCCCGAGCGATCGCTATGGCAATCAACTCTCGGTGACTGAAAAAGGCATCGACGACCTCGTAACGGTGCAAGCAGGACTCGCCCGGGATCTGCGGGATAATCCCGTTAACCCCACTTCTGGCTCGATTTTGAGCGTTTCCACGGAACAATCCCTACCCGTGGGTCAAGGCAATATTTTATCCAATCGCCTCGAAGCCAGTGCCTCTCACTTTACCTCTACTCAGTTATTCGATTCGGAAAATCCGGAAGTTATTGCCCTAAACGTCCAAGGTGGAACCACCATCGGCGATCTCCCCCCTTACCGGGGTTTTAATTTGGGCGGTACTAACTCCATTCGGGGTTACGATTTTGCGGAATTGGGAGGGGGTCGCAGTTATTTCCTCGCTTCTGCCGAATATCGCGTTCCCTTGTTCGCCTCTCCGGTGACGGGGGTACTATTTGCCGACTTTGGCACGGATTTGGGTTCGACCAGTGCCAAAATTGGTGAAGGAGGCATCGAGGAAACAAATCGCGGCACGGGTTTCGGCTATGGTGCGGGATTGCGCATCAATTCTCCAGTAGGAGTCATTCGTGCCGATTTTGGCTTGAACGATCGCGGTGACAGTCGCCTTCATTTTGGCCTCGGCCATCGGTTTTAAGGGTCTGGTATCGGGGGAGCGGGGGGAGCTTAAGTCCGGACAATTATCTGAATTTGATATTCATACCAAATCCGTATTGCTGAGGATGTATTCCCGGATATGCCGTCCCCCTCCGTGCAACATCGCGGTTGATAATTGGTTTATGGGTGTTCAAGGTTTATTCTTCTTCGGTATTTTCCAACACCGTCTCGGTTTCTAAGTTTTCCGACGCTAAGTTTTCCGACTCTACGCTTTCTGACTCCAGTTGCTCGGGGTTTTCTGCTTCTGGAATACTTTCATTGAGATTCCAAGCGATCGCATTGAGAATTAATTTGCCGTTCCCAGTGCAGTTTTCCTGAAAGTCTTCTTGGTTGGCAACAGCTGTTCCAACTCGCTCGATAATTTTCCCGTATTTCTTTTCTTTCGCCAATTCTTTTTCCTCGGAACTGAGGGGACGGCTGCGATCGAGAATGGTTTCGATAATGGGGGTGTACGGTGCAGCTTCTTCGGCGGCTTCTTGGACTTCAATCTGCAATTTTGTCAACTGTACGATTTCTTGCGCGCCTTGGACGATGGGGAGGAGTTCGCGATCGGTTGCTTCCATATTTCCTTTAGTAGGAGGGGGGACGTAAAAAATATTATCTCGAGTGATGCCATCGGGAAACTTATCTTCTTCGATTTCCCCATTTTCCCACTTTTGATTGACGATTTCTAATGCCCTTTCTCGATTCTTTTTCGTGTCGCCGCCGCGTCCTTCGACTTCAATTTGAAATCCTTGTTGTTCTTCTGGCGGTTGAGATAGATCGCTAACGGCAACATAGTGAGCAACTGCTTTGGTTCTAGCCATACCTGATTTCTCCTGATTCCCTGAATGTTAATTCGCTGAATTTTAATTCTTTGAACTTTAATTCTTTGAACTTGGCGTTTTCGAGTTTTGATTCTCCGAACCCGATCGCTCGATGGGTAGAAGAATTTCAAACTCCGTTCCCTCTCCCACTTCAGACCTGAGTTTTAACTCGCCTTGGTGCTTTTCGGCAATAATTTTATAACTAATCGCCAGCCCCAACCCCGTTCCTTTGCCGACGGGTTTTGTGGTAAAGAAATTCTCGAAAATTCGTCCTTGAATTTCAGGAGGAATTCCCAAGCCGTTGTCGATAATTTTAACACTTATTCCCATCTTTTCCTCATATTGTTCCAAAAATTTTGTCATCACGGTAATTTGCGGTTGCCAATCCCGGTCTACTTCCGTTTCCTTTCTCTCCATTAGGGTATCGATCGCATTGGCGATGAGATTCATAAAAACTTGACTCAATTGTCCGGGGTAGCAAGCCAGTTCGGGTAATTTGTCATAATTGCGTACGACTTTAACATCGTGCTTAAGGCGATTTTCCAAAATTAAGAGAGTCCCATCGATACATTCATGAAGATCGATAATTTGCAGGGCGCGCTCGTCCATACGGGAAAAGTTTCGCAAACTGGTCACGATTTGAATGAGTCGCTCCGAGCCAATCTTCATACTTTTAATAATTTTCGGAGCATCGTCGAGAATAAATTCTAAATCGAGTTCTTCTTCGAGTTCTTGCAAATACTCGGGTTTCTCGCCAATTTCCTTTTGATAATTTTGCACTAATTCAACTAAGCTGATATAGTAATCGGAGAGAAAATTAATATTACCATTCACGGAATTAACGGGATTTCTAATTTCGTGAGCGACTCCAGCCACCATCCGTCCCAAACTGACCATTTTTTCGGTTTGAATCTGTTGGGCATAATGACTTTCATCGAGTAATTGACTGGTGAGTTGATGAATTTTGGATTGTGCCAAAAGCAAGTGATGCACGTCGAGCAAGCGATAATCGCGATCGCTCAATTCGACGACGATCGGCTCGTAGAGGAATTCAGGAGGACGCTCGAGGGATTTGCGCGCGGCTTCGACGATGGCAGTCTCTTTTGGGAAAATCTCAAATTGAACGCGAGTAAAATCGTAGAGGGATTTAATCGGACGTTGTAGGAAAAGTTCTAGGGCGTAGGGACGGCTCATGCGCTCTAAAAATCGCCGTCTAGAAATCATCCCATAAAAACCGCCTCGGTGGGTTAGGATTACTCCGGGTAGAATCGGATTGCGATCGAAACTGCGAACGATATCCATCACAATACTCGAATCCTCCACCTGAAATTGATAAAGGTCGAGTTCTTCTAGGGTTGATTCTAATCCCAGCCAATCGGATTCTAAAGCACGGGATAGCGATGGAGATTCAGGCGATAGAGATTCGGGAGTCATTGGCGCAGTTAGCATAATTGAGAGGATATCTCGAAGAAACATTGACCTTTTTTTACTGTATCGCTCTCACCGATTTTTTGCGAGACTGTTTTTCTCTTAGTAATAATCTGCACGAGAGATTAAAAAAAAATCACCTTTCTCTTAACCCCAATTTAATCTACTTAGAAAGTCAATCTTTCTCCATGAGAATGAGACGCAACGGATCTAGATGAATATACCAAGGGAAAGACCAATTTTTGAGTTCCTGCCATTTTTCTTTGAAAACTTCAGCTTGAAGATGATAGTCCATTGTTTCGTTCGTCGGTGAATGCAAGCGCAAGTAAAGGGTCATGCGATGTTGCGTTTCGCTTTTTGTGACCAGCCAGCAGGGAAATACATTTTTGAGCGATCGCTCTTGTCCTTCTAGGGTTGGGAAAAAAACGAGATGATGAGCGCGAATGCCCGCATATTTTAAAGTGGGAGGAGCCGGTTCGACGATTTCGAGGGCGCAGTTCCAATCGAGGGCTTCCACCCATTGGCGATCGATCGCCCGCACTCGGGAGATGTTTTTGCATTCTGTCAATTTCGCAACAGTGAGGGTCGGAGGATGTTCGAAAATATCTTGCTTGCGTCCGGTGGCAATGACTTGACCTTCATTCAAGACTAAAAGGCGATCGCAGACTCGATACGCCTCCTCGAGTTTATGAGTAACAAATAAAGTTGCGCCCTCATAGGTGGAAAAGACTTCGATTAATAACTGTTCGATATGACTGCGAAGAAAGCTATCTAAAGCGGAAAGGGGTTCGTCAAAGAGCAGGGCTTCTGGGGCAATGGCGAGGGCGCGAGCTAAGGCAACCCGCTGTTGCTGCCCTCCGGAAAGCTCTTGGGGATAGCGCCATTCTAAGCCCTCTAACTGCATCAATTTAATATATTTTCGCACCCGAAATTGCCGTTCGTCCTTTGGCAAATCCTGTAAGCCAAAACCAATATTGCGGGCAACTCTCATGTGAGGAAAGAGGGCGTAATTTTGAAAGACAAAGCCAATCCGCCGCGATCGCCCGGGCAGATCGATTTTGGCGCGCGAATCGAATAACACCCGCCCATTGAGGACAATTCGCCCCTCTGTGGGGGTTTCCAAGCCGGCAATACAGCGCAGGGTCATACTTTTTCCCGACCCCGAAGCCCCCAAAATTCCCAAAGGTTTGTTCTCGGTCTCGAATTGATTATTGAGGACAAATCCGGCGAGCTTTTTTTGAATATCAACGCTTAATTTGGTTTGTCCGTCCCATTCCGGGAGTCGGGAGGCCTGTTGCGCGGATTTTTGACTCACCCGCAGCACCCGATGTTCGACCCAATGTTCGATGATGCACAACCAACGACCGATGTGAATGGCCCAACGGCTGCGGGCAAAGGTTTTGGAGTTCGACCAACGATTAATTGCCGCGATCGCAAAGACGGCAATAAAAATCATGGCTAGAGTCCACACCAGTGCCTCTCTCATTTTCCCCGCCTCCGCCGCCAAAAAGATGGTAATGGGCATGGTTTGGGTTCTACCGGGAATGCTCCCCGCTAGCATCAGGGTTGCGCCGAATTCTCCCAAAGCCCGTGCAAATGCAAGGATCGTTCCCCCTACCACTCCAGGCCAGGCAAGGGGAAGCAAAATTTGCCAAAAGATGCGAAATTCAGAGGCTCCAAGGGTTCTCGCACAGTCAATTAAGTTGCGATCGACTTGGTTGAATGCCCCCAATACCGTCTTATACATCAGGGGAAAGGCCACCACTGAAGCCGCAATCACTGCCGCCGGCCACGAGAAAATCAAAACAATGCCCAGCTTTTGTAAAAAAGCCCCCACGGGACTGTTGCGACCCAATAACAACAACAACAAAAAACCTACCACCGTCGGCGGCAGGACGAGGGGCAAGGTAAAAATGCCGTCGATTGCGCCCTTCCCCCTCCCCTGATAGCCAAACATCCAACCCGCAATAAAAATGCCGGAAATCGCGGCAAAAATCGTCGCAACAAAGGCAGTTTTTAGGGAAATCCAAAGAGGAAAGAAATCGAAAGGCATTGTTTTTGTGATTGGTTATTGGTTATTGATTATTGGTGACTTCCTTTGTAAGGGAGACTACACCCCTAAACTTCGGGTTCTAGGAGAGTTTTAATAATTACCCTAACCCATGTTTTTACCAACGGATTTCAAGATAAGACGATCGCACCTCCCCCATCAAAATCCCAGATCGAAAAAACCGTGCTACGATGTAGACGGTTAAAACAATAGCAATTTGCTTATAATCCTGCAATTGCAAGCGTTAACCCCTTAAAACTGCGGCTGCTGAACCGTAATTTTTCAATCTCTTCAACTTTCGGGAAGTTTACAATCCCGAAAAAATTATGCAGCAGCCACGAAAAATATTCTCTAAAAAGTTACCTCGAATCCTAAAAGCCCTCTCCCGTCAAGGATTGGATGTTAACTATCAAAACGGAGTTTATTCCGTTCGTTTAAATAATTCCCCGGATACTCCCGTTGCCGAAGTGCTTCTTCCTGAAGATTTACCCGTCGAAGGAAAAGCCCTCAAACAACTGGCGGAACTGGCAAGCATTCAACATCCCCACGGGGGAACAGTCACCCGGACTTTAGCGACCCCGGATTTTCACCCCGGAGATGCGGGAGTCGCGATCGGCTCGATCGCCCAAACCCAAGGCATGGTTATTCCCGCCGCCGTGGGTTCCGATATTAACTGCGGGATGCGCTTACACGTTGCTGACTTATCTTTAAGTGACTTTTTACAGCAGCGCGATCGCTTTGTCGAATTGATGAAAGGGGATTATTTCCTCGGGACTCGCGACGTGACCATAACTGCCCAAACTGCCCGTGCCCTCTTTGCTGGCGGCATTCTCGGCTGGTGGGACAAGATGCGAGATCGCCCCCTCGGAAGCGTTGCCAAATCCGATTTCGAGCAACTTTTCGAGGAATGCGATCGCGTTTATCTACAAGGCTCTCTTGATGGAGATATTCGCCATGCCCCCGAAGATTTAGTGCCGGAAACGGGCATCGTGCGAGATGGGGATTTAGCGACCATTGGCGGCGGCAATCACTTCGTTGAAATTCAGCAGGTGGCTGAAGTTGTAGACCGCGCAACGGCTTATCGGTGGGGCATTCGCGAGGGACAGCTTGCCTTTATGGTGCATTCCGGCTCTCGCACCGTCGGGAAATATATCGGCAAATTATGGCGCGATCGCGCTCGCAAGGCATGGGCAAAAGGGCTGGCTTATCCCACGTCTCGCCTATTTCCTCTTTCAACTACTGCAACACCGGATCTTGTCAAAGATTACCTGCAAGCCGAGGCAACCGCCGCCAATTACGGGTTTGTCAATCGCTTGTTATTGGCGGAATTGCTGCGCCTGCGGTTGCGTCAGGTTTACGGAGATATCGAAGCCCCTCTCGTTTACGATCTGCCTCACAATCTCACTTTACCCCATTGCGAGGGCTGGATAACCCGAAAAGGCGCTTGTCCCGCCCATTTCGGCCAACCCGTCATCATTCCGGGATCGATGGGTGCGCCTTCTTATCTACTCGTCGGATGCGGTAGCGAGAAGTTTTTATCCTCCGCTTCTCACGGTGCAGGACGGATGCGATCGCGTTTCGAGATGCAGCGAGAAGGAACAAAACAGAGCGAGGAAGCATTAGGATTGAAAGGAGTCGATTGCGTCACTTTACGAGAAGAACGGCGCATCGAAGAAGCCCCCGCCGCTTATAAACCCATTCAACCCATTATTGATGCTCAAGTGGAAGCAGGAATCGTGAAAATCGTCGCGCGATTACAGCCAATTTTAACCTTTAAGAGTTAGTGGGAGTATCCGAACGATAATGTTAGAATTGCTCTTATTGCAACTTCAAAGGTTGTAATGAGGGCTATTTTTTCCCGTTTTAATCGTTCGATTTGTTGGCAAGTGTTCAAAAGAATTGCGATCGCAACACTTTTAGTAACTGGACTGGCTAAACTTGTCAGTTTGGGGACATTTCCGACGATTTTGCCGCGATACCCTGCGATCGCCTCCGATTTGCCTTCACCAAATTCCCCGCAAATTTTGGTGAGTTCGATTCTTCAAGAACGCGATCGTATTGCCGGGCATCAAGTTTGGGTATCGAGCATTTCTTGGAGTCCGGATGGCAAACTTCTCGTTTCTGGGGGAGTCGATGAAACGATAAAAATCTGGAGTTTAGACGGACAAATTTTGCATACCTTCCAAGGACATCAAGAGGGTGTTTTGAGTGTTGCATGGAGTCCCGATGGTGAAACCATCGCTTCCGGGGGGGCAGATGGAACGATTAAAATTTGGAGCACGGATGGACGACTCCTGCAAACGTTCGCAGGACATCAAGGAGAGGTTTTCAATATTGCTTGGAGTCCGGATGGGGAAAAGATTGTTTCGGGAAGTAGCGATCGCACCCTGAAAATTTGGAATTTAGAAGGCCGAATTTTACATACCCTTGCAGGACACGAAAGTCGGGTATTAAGTGCAGCATGGAGTCCGGATGGTGAAAAGATTGTTTCCGGTAGCGATGGCGATCGCTTGATAATTTGGAATTCTGAAGGGCAACTTCTCCAGACTCTCGAAGGGCATCGAAATGGAGTCGATAGCGTCGCTTGGAGTCCCGATGGGACGCAATTTGCTTCGGGAGGAAGCGAGGATCTGGTGATGAAAATTTGGAGTGCGGGAGGAGAACTTCTGCACGCGATCGATATTTTTGGAGTCAGTCAAGTCGCTTGGAGTCCCGACGGTCAAAAACTCGCTTCTGCGAATGGCGATCTCAGAATTTGGAATTTAGAAGGGGAACCTCTCCATCGGATTCGAGAAGGAACGGAATTTTTTAAAAGCCCGATTTACAGCATCGCTTGGAATCCCGATGGTAACACCTTGGCGGCTTTAAATGAAAATAAAGCGCTCATTATCTGGAGTGCGGAAGGTGAATTTCTACGGGATCTCTCACTGGGTTGGATAACCGATCTCGCATGGAGTCCGGACGGCCGTAGATTTGCATCAACCCATAACAGTCTGACGTTCAAAGCGGGATCGAATACCCTCAAAATTTGGAATTCCGAGGGACGACTTCTCCAAACCTTTGCAGGTCATCCCGTTCCTATTACAAGCATCGCATGGAGTCCGGACGGTCAAATGCTGGCTTCGGGAAGTTTCGATGGGATTGTTCGCATTTGGAGTCAAACGGGAGAAGCGATCGGCATCCTGAAACGCGATCGCCCCGAAAGAGTGAATCGCTTAAGATGGAGTCCAGACAGTCAATTACTGGCTGTTGGTGGAGAATCCATCTTGCAAATTTGGACTAGAGACGGACGACTTCTTCACACTCTCGCGTCTGGTTGGGTGAGAGATGTTGCATGGAGTCCAGACGGTCAAATGTTGGCCTCTGGTGCAGAATCCACCCTGCAAATTTGGACTAGAGACGGACAACTCCTACAAACCCTTGAATCTCCAGAATTGGGCGCAAATCATATCACCTGGAGTCCAGACGGTACGATGCTAGCTTCTGGTGGCGAGAGGGAAAATCTCACGATTTGGAGTCCCGATGGGCAACTCCTGCGAACCCTGACTTCTGGTTTGGTGCATAGTCTCGCATGGAGTCCGGACGGTGAGATGTTGGTTTCTGGGGGGAGAAATGGAATGTTAAAACTCTGGAGTGCTTCGGGAGAAGTTCTCGATACCCTTGCCAGCCATCCATCTCGCAACGATAATGAGGCATTGCGACCCGACGATATTCCCGCGATCGAGAGTTTGGCATGGAGTCCAGACGGGAAAACTCTCATTTCTGGCAGTTGGCACACCCTGATTTTTTGGGAGCTTAATGATGTTTCATGGGAGGATTGAGGCGGGCGATCGCTACCCTACTCTATAATCTAATATCAAATCCGTTTAATCAATCAAAAAGAAGAGGACATCTGCGATATAAGAGGATAAGAGGGCGTATGCAATACGCCCCTACCGCAGCAATCCTCGTAGGGGCGCAATGCTTGCGCCCTCTCTCCTAAATTACGATGAATTATCCGGATTTGATATAAATTTAAACCTATAAAAACCATGAAATTAGATATTTTAGAATATACCAGCGATCAAGGTCTACCCACTGAATGGAAATTGGAAAAATCCCAATTGGGTCAAATCAACTTAATTGTTGGCAAAAATGCGAGTGGAAAAACAAGGGTTGTAAAAATCATACAGCACTTATCAGAAATTCTCTCCGGAATTTTGTCTCGTTATGAATCATGGGAACAAACAGAAGATTGGTATTTAGCCTTCAATCAAAACAGTTCTCAAGATACAATAGAATACAATTTAAAAATAGAGAGAAGACTTGTCATTCAGGAAAAACTAACTATTGGCGATCGCATTGTTTTAGAGCGAGAACGATCGGGAGTGGGAACTATTTTTGCAGAAGAACTAGATAGAGATATAAATTTTAAAATTCCTGAAGCAGAATTAGCTGTAGTCAAACGCCAAGATTCGATTCAACATTCTTTTTTAGAAAATATTCATCAATGGGAAAACTCCCTAAGATTTTACGAATTTGGTTTACAATTAGATCAAAATACTCTTGCGCCTCTCCCTCAAAAAATAGAGGTTTTTAAAAAGCACAAGAAGTTTATGGAATTGATAAAGATGACAAAACATTCATCAGATTGTACCCGGATTATTGGGATTTTTGTGGTAGGAAAAAAAGAATTAGGCGATCGGTTCGTACAAGCAATTTTGAAAGACATGAATGGCATTGGTTATAATATTTCAAAAATCGGTACAAAGGGAATAATTAGCTCATCGCCAAATCTTGATTATTATGGATATCCTACAACCTTTCTGCAATCATTATATGTTCAAGAAAATGACTTAAACACTATTACCAAACAAGTTTCGATGTCACAAGGAATGTTTCGTGCTTTGTCACTATTAATTCAAGTGAATTATTTTGTGCAATCCGGTCAACCTGGTTGTATTATTGTTGATGATATTGGCGAAGGTTTGGATTATCAAAGATCTTCTGCTCTCATTAAAATTCTCATTGAAAAAATAGAACAAGCCAAAACAGACTCAGTACAACTGATTATGACAACCAATGACGAATTTATTATGAATGGCGTTCCTTTGGAATATTGGTCGGTCATCGATCGCACTTCCGGTCACGTCAAATTACACAATATTTTCAACGCCAAAGACAAAATCGAAGAATTCAAATTTATCGGCTTAAATAACTTTGACTTTTTTACCAGTGAGTTTCACAAGCAAGAATTGAGCAATGAAGAGGAATAAATAATGGAGCTAAAGAAAATCGCAATTTTTGTAGAAGGACAAACAGAACAAATCTTTGTCGAAAAATTACTGAATGAAATAGCGGGTTACAATAACATATCGATTCAAATCAATATTATGGGAGGCTCGAAAACAACGCGAACGATTCAAAAGACAAAACAGAAGCTCATGAAAGATGCTCGTTTTTTTGCACTTTTGTATGATTGCGGCAATGAGTCTTCACGTTGTTTCTGATATTAGAAAACAAGATCTCAGTTTAAGCAAGAGCGGTTATCAAAAAATTATTGGATTGCGAGACCTCTATCCGAAAGCTCTAGCCGAAAAGCGAAAGCTAGAGCAATCTATAGATGGCGCAATTAAAGGTTTTTTGAAAATATCGAATCCAGATAAAACGATAAGAATTCCCATTCGCGTCATCTTAGCTGTGATGGAGATAGAAGCATGGTTTTTAGCAGAACATAACTTTTTAGCTCGGTTAGATGAACGATTAACACCGGATTTTATTCTTAAACACTATGGTTTCGATCTGAGAACGATAGATATTGAGACACGAGAACATCCCAGCCAAGATTTAGATGAGATTTATCAACTCATCGATCGCACTTATAACAAAAGCCTGAGAACTGCACAAGAAATCGTTGCCTATCTGGACTATAAATCGCTGTATTTAGAATTAGCAAAAACCGTCCCGCAATTGCAAAAATTGATTGACGAGATCGATCGCTTTATGCAGTAATTCCCTGAAGCAGTGCGATCTCGCCAAGCTACCGCCGTATTCCGCCAAAACCCGCACATAAATTCCGGTACCTTCTCCAGTTGCCTCTTTTCCAAACCTGCTTATAATTTGAAGCAGAGTCCCCCCATCGAAACCATGCCAGACTTTTCCGCCATCCCGTCTACCGTTTCGCCTTTTCTCCTCCCCGGAATCGACCCCAATCCCACCAACGGCACGCGACAAGAACCGAGGGCAGTAGGGGGAACAATCGTCGGCGATAACCCCGATCCCTATCCGTGGATGGCGGCAGTCATGCGGCGAAATCAACCGACGATCACCGGCCAATTTGCGGGGGGGACTCTCATCAACTCGGAATGGATTTTAACCGCCGCCCATAGCGTGGTTGGCTTGAATCCTAGCGCGATCGATGTTCTCCTCGGGACGAACTCTCTCCGGACTGGCGGCACTCGCTACGATGTGGCCGAAATTATCATCCATCCTGACTACGATCCGAGTACCTTTGATGCCGATATTGCCTTACTCCGGCTTTCTACCCCCGTCACCAATATTACCCCTGTCGAACTGGTAGAACAGGCAGATCCCGATCGCCTCGCTGCGGTGGGGACATCTGCTAAAACCCTCGGCTGGAGCGTCGTTAGCGATATAGGTTCAAGTGCGACGCGCCTCTACGAAGTCGAAAATCCGATTGTGGCTAATGAAACTGCCAATCAGCCCCAATCCTACAACGGCCAAGTGACAGCCAATATGCTGGCGGCGGGACAAGTCGAAGGCAGTAATGATTTTGCCCGAGGCAATAGCGGCGCACCCTTAATTGTGCCGGAGGGCGATCGCGTCCTTCAAGCCGGGATCGTCAGCTTTGACTCCGGTGCCCCCAGACCCAATTTTTACGGCGTTTACACGCGAGTTTCTGCCTATACGGACTGGATTCGCGAGTTCGTTCCTATCGCCACCACAACCGGGACGGGATTTAGCGTTACCAATCTCTCCATCTCGGAAACGAATGCCGACGAAACTATCGAACTCACTGTCGATCTCGCTACTGCCCCCACAGATACAACGGGTCCCATTACCGTAGATTACGCCATTGAGAGCGGCACGGCGATCGCTTCGGAAGATTATGAAGCGGGCACAGATAGCACCTTAGCGGGGACGTTAACCTTTGAGGTGGGAGAAACCAGTAAAACCATTAATCTGGTCGTGAAAGGCGATCGCGCGGCCGAATCCGTTGAAGATTTTTCCCTGACCCTCAGTAATGCCAGTGGTGGAGTTCCCATCGATCGCGCCGTTGCCCGCTTTTTCATCCTCGATAACGATAGCCCTCCCATCGCCCGCAACGATGCCGCTTCAACTTCTCTCAATACCTCAGTCGTCATTCCCGTTTTATTGAACGACACTGACAGCAACGGCCAGGGACTTTCCATTCAAAACGCCGACGGGATTTCCGCCAATGGGGGAACGGTCTCGGTAGACGGGAATACTTTGATCTATACGCCCCCCTCCGGCTTTATCGGCGGCGATAGTTTTACCTATCGAATCGTCAACGATGACGGTAGAACCAGCGCCGCAACGGTAAAAACCGCCGTGGTCGTCCCTCGACGCTTCAATAAGCGCTTAGGAGAGCAAAATCCCCTTGATGCCGTTGCCGTCGGCGGATTTAGCAAGCCCGCCCTCGTGGATATCGATGGGGATGGAGACCTCGATGCCTTTATCGGCGATGGTGGCGGCAATCTCAAATTGTTCAGGAATACCGGCACCCGCACCAAACCAATCTTTACCGATCCGCAAATCAATCCCTTTGATGTCGTCGTCAGCGATAGCGCCCCCACCTTTGTAGATATCGATGGGGATGGGGATTTTGATGCCTTTGTGGGCGATCGCAATGGGAATGTTCTCTTCTACGAAAATCAAGGCACTCCGACCAATTCCGATTTTTTCGTCTCGCGACTCAATCCCTTTAATTGGAACAATGTTGGGACTTACGCAACCCCCACGTTTGCCGATATCAACGGGGATGGGGATTTTGATGCTTTCGTTGGCACGGCTGCCGGGGATATCTACTTCTTAGAAAATACCGGAACAACCAATAATCCCAATTTTGCCCAACCCGTTCTCAATGCCTTTGGCTTGCAAAATATCGGTGGTTTTAGCACCCCCAGTTTGGTCGATCTCGATGGGGATGGGGATTTCGATCTGATGGCGGGGAGAAATGCGACGGAATTTATCTATTTTGATAACATCGGCACGGCAACGGCACCGGATTTCGTTCCCGTTGTCGGGGCTGCCAATCCCTTCAACGGTCTCGGTACGGCAACCTTCGGCAGCCTTGCCTTTGGGGATATCGATGGGGATGACGATCCCGACGCATTTTTGGGGAACGCCGGAGGGACTATCGAATATTTGTTCAACTTCGGTACCGATGCGGATGGGGATGAAGTCGCGGATCAAATGGAAAGCGTCGCGGGCGATCGCAACGGAGACGGAATTGCCGACAGTAATCAAGCCAGTGTCGTTTCCTTCGCCACTTTCAACGGCGATCCCGGCGATCCTCGGACTTTTGTGACCCTCGCCGCCCAATCGCCCAGCACCCGCTTTACTTTTGCCGAGAGTCTGGGCCGTTCCGGTTTGGGGGCACCTGTAGACCCCCTCGCACTGGGGACGCAATTTCCCATTGATTTTCTGCGCTTCAATCTCAACCCCGCTTCCACTTCCACCATCCTCAACCTCATCGTTCCCGAAGAACCGGCAAACCTAGCCTACAATACATTCTGGATTTACGATGACAATCAACGTCGCTGGTCGGAGTTCATCTACAACGGCAGCACGGGGGCGCAATTCTTCGATCTCGATCGCGACGGCAGAAGCGATCGCATTCTCCTCCACTACACGGACAATCAACGGGGCGATATTAACGCCCAAGGTGGTACGATTAGCTCCATTCTCGCGGCGGGATCCATCGACGACTCCTTAAGCCTACGTCAAAGTAACAATGCGTTCGTCGTGACCGGTAATGGAGGATTCGCCACCTTAGATATAACCCTCGAACCCAGCGACAGCAATCGAGTGAGCGAAGTCGGCATTTTTAAAGTAGACCAACTCAATCGCGTTAATGGCATTTCCCTAGGAGATAATTCCTTTAAGGATGCGGCATTGCGATCGGGAACGACTATTTTTAACGTCCTCTCCAACCGCTCCGACGACTCTATTAGCGGACTGGACTTAACCCGCAGGTTGCCGATCGCTCCGGGGGAGCGTTTCATGTTCTATTTCATTACTAAGGGGACGCGAGATTCGATCTTACTCAACGGAGATGCAGGAGAAACAGAAACTTATTTTTCCACCCTCGCTGCCAATGACGACAACTTCGACCACGCTCGCATTCGGGGTACGGAGAATCTATTTACCATTGGTTGGGAAGAATCTCGAGGCGGAAGCGATACCGATTATGAAGATTTAGTCATGCGAGTGTCCTTAAATCGCAATCCCCTTTCCTTACAAGACCTTGCCGCCAACCTGCAAGGCGGACAAGAAGGAGAGATTATCGACCTGCGCAACCTCGACGGGCAGAATATTCGTACCGCTTTTCCCATCGTCCGCAGCGAAGCCGAGTTCGAAAATACCGTCGGCTTATACAAGATTGAAAATCCGGGGGGAGTCGTGCGCCATCCCATTACTGGGCAACTTATTGCTCCCGGAGGCCCTGGCTATACCGAAGCTGCCTTGCGCCTCAGCCAAGAAGGCGGAAGCGGCATTTCCTTCGATCGCAATGGTGGCGGTATCGCAACCACGCTAGAAGGCGGCAGCTTGTTTGCTCCGTTTATTATTGCCAACAATACAATTGACGGATTCTTTAATACCGCCGAGGATGCTCCTGCCGTTTACTTTGCGTTTGCCCGAGCCAATTCCGACACCCGAGATCACATTCAACTTTTGGGGAATAATGTCTACGGCTTTGAAGATATGCCGGAATTGGGAGATGGGGATTTCAACGATATTATCTTTAGCGTGGAAGTGACGATCGCATAAATTGGCGATCGCGAGAGAATTAACTCTGACATCCCCAGACAATCTTAATTACCAAAAAACTGGGTCTAAAGCCTCGCCCTTTAGCGAAGCGGAGGGCGACTTTTTAAGTATGATAAAAACGATGGATTCGTGATAAGATTATCCCATGAAAGCTAGATATCGCTATCGTATTTATCCAAATCAGCAACAAAAAACAGCCTTGGCACAATTATTTGGCTGTACCAGAGTTGTGTGGAATGATGCGCTTGCTTTCTGTAAAGAACAGTATCAAAAAGGAGAAAAAAATCCCAAGAATGGAGAACTGCAAAAACAGTTTATCACCCAAGCGAAAAAGACTATTGAACGAGAATGGCTAAGAGAAGTATCAGCGATTCCTCTACAGCAATCTCTCAATGATTTAAACCAAGCCCACAATAACTTCTTTAGCTCTTGCAAAGGAGAACGCAAAGGTCAAAAAGTAAGACCGCCAAAGTTCAAAAAACGCAAATCGAAACAATCAGCACGATTCACTCGTGGAGGTTTTAAGGTTGGGTCGCACAATGTTAAATTAGCCAAAATCGGCAAAGTTAACATTGTATGGAGTCGAGGATTACCCTCAGAACCTTCATCAGTAACGGTCATTAAAGATAGTGCAGATAGATATTTCCTTAGTTTCGTCGTTGAGATAATTCCTGAACCTCTACCCAAGACCGATAAATCCTGCGGTATCGATTTAGGAATAACAGATTTTGCAACCTTCGATAATGGCGAGAAAGTCAAAGCACCGAAGCCGTTAAAGAAGAATTTGAAACGGCTTAGGAAGCGTCAAAAAGCACTTTCAAGGAAACAAAAAGGAAGCAAAAGGCGTGAAGTCGCTCGCAAAAAAGTAGCTAAACTTCACGCCAAGGTTAAGGATGTCCGTACAGACTTCCTTCATAAATTATCGACTAAAGTAATCCGAGAAAACCAATCAATTGCTTTAGAAGATTTAAACGTTTCTGGTATGGTTAAGAATCGCAAGCTATCCCGTGCAATTAGCGATTTGGGATGGCGTGAGTTCCGAACCATGTTAAATAACAAAGCCGATAAATACGGTCGCGAATTCCACATCATTGATAGATGGGAACCCACTACCCAAACCTGTTCTAATTGTGGGGAAAAGGGAGGAAAAAAAGACCTTTCAATTCGCGAATGGACTTGTCTTTGGTGTGGTTGCATTCACGACTGTGATATCAACGCAGCAGTAAATATAAAACACGCCGCCGGAGGGCATTCGGAGGCGCAAAACGAGTGTGGAGACAAGCAGAAGGTGCGATTCGTTCAGTCGAAATCTAGCAATAGAAGGATGACTGGCTTCTGTTGAGTAACCAATAAGGTAGAGTTCGCACTTTGAATCCTCAACAGTTGACAACTTGATAACCATATAGGTGAACGTGAGTATCCTAGAAAACGCAAGTCCTATCCCTCTGATGCTGAGGTGAAAGCATTTTCCCTAGGTTTGAGACTAGCCATCAAAGCCTAAAGCGGGAATAAACGGCGGTAATTGATAGACTGAAATCAAAATCCCGTCTAGCAAGAATCTATGGCTACGGAAGGAAGGTACGTCAGAGTCGTCGTTATTGTCAACTTGCGAAACCAGTCTGATACGCAGGGTTCAAAAGAACAAAGGATATAAGAGACTGGCTAACCTTATATAGACCAGTAAGCATCCTCAATAAACCCGGCGAATAGTACCAGCCTAACGATTCAAAACAATGGTTATCAGGAACGAAGTAACTTTCCCTTTGCTCTTTACCCAAGGTCGATAGGTAGAGTAATCAGCTAAGATTCAATCTCTGAAATTCTTTTCAGGCAACGGGAAAGAAAGATGAGTTAAGAAGCGAATGCCTCAATGTAATGTTGATGGATATGCTGACGTAACTCCGACTATGACGAAAGTAAAGGTACGAGTAGCATGGAATCAGGAAAAACCCGCCAACAGGTGAGGGAAAAGACCACACCGGAGGTCATCTGGATAGACGATATTCCGTATCCGGTTTCATCAAGCCCAAACAACGAGTCATTGACCAGTTGGAATGAGGCAGAATGGAAGAAAATAGAACGGAGAGTTTATCGCCTGCAAAAGCGCATTTACCGAGCTTCTAGTCAGGGCAAAGTCAAAGTAGTTCGCCGACTCCAGAAAATTCTACTATCGTCTTGGAGCGCCAAAATGTTAGCGGTACGAAGGGTAACACAAGACAATCAGGGTAAATGCACCGCAGGAGTAGACGGCGTAAAATCGTTAACCCCAAAGCAGCGCATAGAACTGGTAGGGCGTTTACAATTAACCGGAAAAGCAAAACCAACTCGTCGAGTCTGGATACCCAAACCCGGAAAAAATGAAAAACGTCCATTAGGAATCCCCACGATACACGACCGTGCATTACAGGCACTAGGAAAAATCCTATTAGAACCGGAATGGGAAGCTAAGTTTGAACCAAGTAGTTATGGTTTTCGTCCCGGACGGTCATGTCATGATGCAATAGAAGCAATTTTCTCAGCAATACGGCTAAAACCGAAATATGTTTTAGATGCCGACATTGCCAAATGTTTCGACCGCATCGACCATTCGCGGTTGCTTGTCAAAGTTAACACATTTCCAGCACTAACACGACAAATTAGAGCTTGGCTCAAATCGGGAGTGTTGGATAATAACGAATGGTTTCCAACAGACATGGGAACACCCCAAGGGGGAATAATATCCCCTCTTCTAGCCAACATAGCCCTTCACGGTTTGGAAGAATTAGTGAAGGATTATGTGGAAAAAACAATACCCGAAAAAGGCATAGGCAAAGTTAGTAGAAGAAGAGCGGTTAATATCATCAGATACGCCGACGACTTCGTGATTTTGCACAAGAACCAAAGGGTAATAGAAGGGTGTCAACAAGTCGTACAGGAATGGCTAGACAACATGGGTTTAGAACTTAAGCCCAGTAAAACAAGGCTTGCCCATACCTTAAATCAATTAGAAGATGAAAAACCGGGATTCGACTTTCTGGGATTTAACATCAGACAATTTAAGGTAGGGAAACACCACTCAGGAAGAAATAGAGAACAAATCCTAGGATTCAAAACGATAATCAAACCCAGTAAAGAGAAGGTAAAATTGCATCTTAACCGCTTGGCTCAGGTCATCAAAAAACACAAGGCTGTCTCTCAGACGGCATTGATTGACCACCTTAACCCAATTATACGAGGTTGGTGCAATTATTACTCCACAGCAGTAAGCCAAAAGACCTTTTCACAGTGCGACAACTTACTATATGGAAAACTCAGGCATTGGGCAAATAGAAGACACCCAAGTAAATCAGAAAAATGGTGCGCTCATAATTACTGGCATACATTTGGAAAGAACAACTGGGTCTTCTCAACTAAGGAAATAGATAAGTCATTCAGACTGATTAAACACGCAAGTACCCCCATAGTACGGCATATAAAAGTCAAAGGAAAGGCATCACCTTTCGATGGCAATCTAACCTACTGGAGTAGTCGAATGGGCAAACATCCCGAAATGCCAAAACAAGTAGCAATACTCCTGAAGAGGCAGAAAGGAAAATGTGCCTATTGCGGACATAAATTTCGTGAAGAAGACGTGATGGAACGCGACCATAAAATTCCCACGTCTCAAGGCGGGGGATTTGGATTAAATAACCTTCAACTTCTTCACAGACATTGCCACGACCAAAAGACAGCAGTTGAAAGACAGTCCGAAGTACGCATGACAAGTGCGTCATAGTTGAGGAGCCGTATGATGGGAAACTATCAAGTACGGTTCTGAAGAGCATGGGCTTTTGCGAGGAAGTCCATGACTTTAATACTGTCGCCAACAGGTCGAGGGATGCTGAGGTTTCCGCAGCATCCCACGACCACAAGACAGCACCAACCAATGAAGCGCGAACCGCCTCTAGATACGAGCAATTATCTCTGTTCTAGGGAATCCCCTCCCTTTAGCGAAGCGCAGGGAGGGGAGGATGTGTGCGACCTGAACTGGTCATTTGAACTGGAACACCGAGTTCCCTAGGGTTTTCCACCCCTAGCCCTCGTAGAGAAGGCTCTCTGAGTCCGGTCACTTTCAGAGTAAATAATGAAATGAAAGGAATGCAGACCCTAAACGTAATCAAAACTGCTAGGGATTAAGCGGTCTAGAGCAAGAGGGAAAGAAATGGAAGGATGAACATCGTCTAAGTTGCTGATTAAACTGCGTCATCCCTCAAACAGCCAAATTATCCCTGATAGGCTGAAACCAAAAAGTAAGAAGGTCGCTCCAGATACTACATCCTTATCTGGAGGTGGAAACAAAACCCCTTCCGCAGGAGAGGCAACCATCCTAACCAATTCAAAAACTTCAAGTGACACAACAGGGTAAACCCTACAAGGTCTTAGGGAAAGGTCGATAACCTAAGTAGGTCTGAGGTAACAAAGACGGAATCCCTTGGAGGGCAGAAGATGAGAGAAAAAGCGAATGCTAATTTGTAATGAATTAGATAAGGGTTCAAAATTTGCCCTTGACTGAAAGGAACAGCAGACTTCTCTTGGGTCTTATACGAAAGACACGATGATACAGAAACCTAACGGAGACAAAAGTTAGATGTCAGCTTGTTTGACAAATGGAGTCAACGAACAATTTACGAACTGGTCACAGATTAACCTCAAGGGGTGACAACCCAGTTAAAAGGTAGACTGTATAAGGGATAGAGCGGTGAGACCTTTCTGAAAAAAGAGGCGTTTATGAGGTTTGAGATTCATCAAACGAATAGCAAGGTCTGAGTGTATCGCCATAGATTCA
>JBCCVR010000092.1:0-28332 GCA_039194995.1 Cyanobacteria bacterium P01_E01_bin.42
AATTTCAAGAAACAAATTATAAGGATTCCAAATTATTGGGACTTGTATCCAGATATCAATCTATCCTTGTGGGAAAATATTTATAGCTATCCCAATCCATACTATTGGGACAAAATTACCCCTTACGATCTCAAACGATTAATTAATCCCTTTAAATCCTCAAGCTGGTTGCAAGGTTCTCTATATTCTATTGATTTTATCCTGACAGATCCTCTCGGACGGCAACTCGGATATACCCGAGAATTGGGATTTTTTAATGAGATTCCCAATCTCCTCTATACCGCAAACAATATATCGGGTTTAGAGGATGCAGAAGGAAAAAATGCTCCTCTCGTCGCCAAACCAACAATAACAAAAAATCTCAACTCTGTAGAAAGCGATCCTTGCTCTCCCGAAGAAAAACCTCCAGAAGTTAAAGCCGTTCAACCTATCTCCGAAATCTTCCAATTTTTCATCTTCGATCGCCTTCCGGGAGAATATAAAATCGAGCAAATTGGACGCAGCCAAAATAGCAAATCAACAATCGGAAATGGAACAAACACGGTGACAACGACCTTGGACACCTGCCAGAGCAATATCGTGAGTTCTAACGGTGACGATATAACTCAAGTACCCGAACCTTCCAGTATTTTAGGACTGATTGCTTTAGGCTTGCTGGGAACGAGAGTTAAAAAACGTCGCTGAAACCCACCATGTGCAGAAATGTAAAGTTACGATGAAGTGCGATCGCAATCTTTACCAAAACTTTACAGTCAATCTCCGTTAATTGAGGAATTTTGCTCCGGTGCAGGAATAAAATCTTTTTAGATAAAATTTATTCAAGCTGCATAAAACAGATATCTCAAAACTGAGAGGGGAATAAGAGGGAAGAGTTCATTGTCCAGCAATTGTTGTTAATTACAGTCCAGACTCTCTATTTTTTAGGAAGGGATCGCCAACCACTATGAAAAATATACGCTATCTAGCATCGGGTTTAACCGCGATCGCGCTATCGGCAGGAGTGAAAGCGGCCACCGCACAAACGCTATTTTTTAACGAAACACTCGACCAGCACGGCCAGACTTTACAGTGGGTAAGTCCCTTTGAAGGACAGATTAAACTCGTCAACTCCCTTACCACTAGCGGAACGGGTGCGATCGAGACTAATATTTGGATGGATGGAGACTTATTAGATGGGTTAAGTCTTGCTACACAAAGCTCAAACTCAACCGCTAATATTGGCTCAGAATGGTTTCTCGACGTGAAAAAGGGAACTGTTCTCGATTTTACCTTGGATGCCCCCAATGCTGGCAATAATACCATTACGTTTGAAGCACAAATTAGTCTCCCCACGTCCGGGAATTTAGTTTTTCTCCAACCGATAGGAAGTGATTCTTTCTTTCATGTCGGACTCCTCCGAGACGGAAAAATTTATGAAGCCAGTCCTGCGTATCCCACGGGGAACTATTGGGATGCGTTTCACCAAGATAATGTTGCCATTACAGCCGATACTGGCGTTCAAGATCAACATACTTTTGGCTCTTTTGTTCATCTTTCTGACAGTCAAGATAATTCCCATATTGCACAACAAGAAATTGTGAAAATTGCCTCTGAAGATGCTGTCAAAATGGAAGAGTATATCAAAACGCAGATGAGTAAAGGTTATAGTTTACCGTCTCCCCATCTGCCTTTTATTATGCCACCTGCTCAGAAAGGCTACTATGGCAGGTATACGGGAGTTGGATTAATCGAACGAGCAGCCGAGGAAGCAGGTATTAATAATGGAGATGGATTTATTCCACTCGATCGCGAATTTATTTATGTCAATCAAATTTTTATCGATCAACACACCCCTTGGGAATGTTTGACTGTTTTTCCGACTAGCGTTCAATGTCAGACCGAATATGGCCGCATTCCATCAAATGGAATGCCATTAGCTACACTTTCTCCTGCTTACTTACACTATCTATTAACCAATCAAGATAGCACGTCATCTGATAACTTTTTGCAGGGACTATTTGAGGGTCTGGATTTTATTCTTACCGATCCAGAAGGACGGCGCTTGGGATATACGGAAGAGTTGGGATTAATTAATGAGATTCCTAACGCTTTCTATACTGGAAATTTACTCTCAGAACCCGAACATTTTTACGTTCCCGATCGCCTTCCCGGTGAATATACCCTACAACTTTATGGGTTATGCAATGAAGGCGCAATGGCCGTGATTGGTGATAACGAAGATGGGAGCTTGATTTCTGGTTGTAATCCCGATCGCACGAGAGTTCCCAATCCAGAACCAGTTCCAGAACCTTCTACATTGTTCGGTTTAGCTCTTTTAGGAGGATTGTTGGCCAAGTTGAAAAAAGCTCGTTAAATGAGTTTTTGGAAATGCAAAAATCACCACCATTGATATCTGTCAGGGTTTTACAATCCCTGACAGATCGAACCTTCAATATTTAGCTCCAATATTCAGAGGATGTATGTTTATTTCTTTATTCAAACAGTTGTTCTTTTCAAAAGGCGATCGCGCTACTCCCAATCGCCCTTCTTTCCAAGCCTTTATTCTAGAACCTATCCTAACGCCATCGGGAATTGTGAATATTGGCGATGATATTATCGATGTTGATATTACGGGAGATGATGTAGAGTTTCTTAATGCTCAAACTGACACTTCTCCTGTATTTACATCGACTCCTCTTGACCTCGATCAATTTGAAGAAATTCCTTTCATTGAAATTCCTCCGACTTTGGAAACTGCGGAACAATTTGATTCGGGTGTTTTTGCAGTTGACGACAGTGGAGAAGTGACCATTGATTTCCTCTTTGATGGCGGAAAATTCAAAGGAGAACTCGCCATTTTTAGCTTAGAAAATATGGGTGAATTTGAACCCGGATCGCGAGAATTTATCCAAGAAGCAGCCGATCGCGCTCTGAGTAATTCCGATCGAGGTTACGTCGTCATTCGCGATAAAATCGAAGGGGCGAGATTTAGCGGCGAATTGGGGGAAAAAAGTTGGAATAGTGGCGAGTATTTAGGGGAGAAAACTTTTCAAATGCAGGCAGGGGATGAGTTTGGCGTGATGTTTGTTCCAAATGGGACGGTTGAAAAACTCGCCGAAAATCCCGATCGCACTGGTTCATCTCGTCCTCTCTTTTCCCTCTCGACTGCTAACTCTGACGACAGTTTGCAAATGGGACAAATTGCTGATGTGACGGGTGAGAGTAGCACATTTGTGTTTGAAGATATGCAAATTGATGGCAGGAGCGATCGCGATTATAATGACTTTATTTTCCGCGTCAAAGGGGCAACGGGAGATGCGATCGATTTGGATAAAGTTATCGATCTGGATAATGATTGGAGGGGTACAGAAGACGGTCAAGAAATATTATATTATATTGAGATTGAAGATGCGATCTCGCCTCTTCCTGTCGATCCAGAAACAGGAGTGGAATACAAACCTGGTGAGCTATTGGTTAAATTGGCTGCTGATATTAAAGATAGCGACATTCAAGAATTAATTGAGCATTATGATGCGATCGATATCGAACGATTGATTCCCGATACCGCGAGTTCTGATTCTCCCTTACATCAGTGGAGATTGTTAACCTTTGAACCCGAAACCAATGTGTTAGAAATTCGGGACGAAATGCTGGCATTTGGGGACATTGAGGCGAGTGAAGTAAATGCCGTGCGTCCCTTGACTTGGCAACCCAACGATACCGATTTTGAGCATTTATGGGCATTAAACAATACCGGACAAAATGGTGGTACATCAGATGCAGATATTGATGCGACAGAAGCATGGGATATTCAACGTGGAAGTAAAGATATTGTGGTTGCTGTTATTGACACTGGAGTAGATTACAATCATGAAGATTTCAACGGGAATATGTGGCGCAATCTTGGAGAAATTGCTGGGAATGGAATTGATGATGATGGCAATGGTTATGTTGACGATATCTATGGTTATGATTTTGGCAATAATGATGCCGATCCAATGGATGAAATACTCCCCTTGGTATTTTTTGGTAATGGTCATGGGACTCATGTTGCAGGAATTATTGGTGCAGCAGGAGACAATGATTTAGGAGTCGTTGGAGTTAGTCCCAATGTTAGTTTAATGGCGTTAGGTGTCCGAAATAACGTAGACAGTATGAATAGTGGCAAAAGTGTTTTATCGGTTGCTGCAATTTCGGAAAGTATTCGTTATGCAGTTGATAATGGAGCAAATATTATTAATGCGAGTCTGGGAGGACAGGATTACTCACAGTTAGAATATGATGCGATTAGCTATGCTAATGATAACGGAGTATTGTTAGTTGCATCAGCAGGAAATGCTAGTGCAGATAACGATTTAACTAATGTTTATCCAGCTAATTATAATCTTCCTAATATTATTTCAGTTGCAGCAACTGATGATAAAGATAATTTAGCATATTTATCCAATTTTGGAGCCAATACAGTCGAGTTAGCTGCACCCGGAACTCAAAAATTTAGTACAATGCCGGGAAATAATTATGAAGGAAAAGATGGAACTTCAATGGCCGCACCTTATGTCACTGGTGCTGCTGCATTATTATTAGCAGAAAATAAAGATTTGTCACATATTGAAATGAAAAATATTTTATTACAAACAAGTGAAAAACTCAATTCTTTAGACAATAAAACTGTTTCAGAAGGTCGGTTGAATCTTTATAATGCAGTTCAGACTGTTCCTTGGAATTTAGACTGGACTCAACCCGTAGATAATATAGAAACAGATCATTCAGCACTGCTAACAATTGACAACGAAGATAATGTCTATATTGGCGTGCGACATCCTTTACAAGGCGATCGAGCTGTTCGATATACCAGTCAAGGCGATCTTTTTAGTAACAGCTTTACATCAGATGTTGTTGGTATTGATGATTCTGGCAATATTTATACACTTGTAGATAATCAGATAGCAAAATACGATAAAGACGGAGTTTTATTGTGGCAAGGATTAAACGATTTTAAGATATTCAGTGAAAGTTTTGAGTATACAGGTATATCATATTCGGTTGATAATTTTATGAAATCAATGCAATTTTCAGATCCTAATTCTTCACCTTTTTTGGATATAGATAGTTTATTGTTATCAGGTGGTTATGTTGACAAGTCAGGTAATATCTACACAACTGCCACAGGCTCGAATTATGGTTGGACATGGATGTTTAAACATGATACTGATGGGAATTTAATCTGGACGAAATCTCTGTATACAACTTTTACAGAATTTTCTCATAATGTCTATAGTGCTACAGATGATGAAACTGTCGTATCTGTGTACGATCGCGCAGGCAATATTTTATCTACTTATATAGCGAACTATTTTGGTTCTTCCCCATCTGATTGGGAATCATGGAATGCTCAAAATATTGATTTTGCTGATAGTATCGCTAATGTTGATAATTCTGGAAATATTTATACAGTAAGGCGAACTGGAAGTCCTTATAGTGGAGATACTTTATCGAAATATGATAGGGATGGAAATCTAATTTGGGATTATGAGTTAGATTTGGCAATTGATGAATCAAATTATTCTAAATATAAATCCGATCCGGACAGGACAAATGACAGATTTCGGGAAATTGAAAATTCTCAAAGTGTTGCGATTGATAGTGTTGGCAATGTATATGTTACTGGTTCAACCCGAAGTTTCTTAGGGGAAAATTCAGAGTATAATCCTATTTCGGGACCTCAAGAGCCTTGCATTGCTAAATATGACGAGAATTGTAATCTACAATGGCGTAAAACCTTAACTGATTTAGATTGGACACAATCCTCTGGAATCGTTTTAGATGAACATGATAATGTTTACTTATCTGGATGGCGTGAAACCTCTAGTAACATTACAGAATCTTTTGTGATCAAATACGATCCTCAAGGTAATAGGCGATGGACAGAAGAGCTAACAACTCAGAAAGAGAATAATCAAACATTAGGAATACAGATAGATCGAAATGAAAATATCTATGTTCTTGGGACAGGATTTGATACAAATGATAACTTAAATCAGGAGTTATGGTTAAAGAAAATTAATCAGTAACTTCCTTGAACTCAACATCTACCACGGAGACATTCCCATGCAGTTCTTAACAATCTGGCTGAAAAACTTGTTCTGGAAAGCCGATCGCCAGCAACGCGATCGCAGTCCTAAATCCCCCGTTTTCCAATGTTTGATCCTCGAACCCATCCTCACTCCTTCTGCGGGTTTTATCGATACCGATTTCAGCGATGATGTTTTTGGTGACAGCGATGTTTTACCCGATGCAGAAGCAGAAAATCTAAGCATCGAATACGAAAGCGATCGCATCCCAGATCGTCCCGAAATTCTCAATGAAGACTTGGAGATCGTGCCCTTTCTCGAAACCGCGATCGCATCTCCAGAAACGCCCTTTACCTCCGGCGTTTTTACCGTGGGAGAGACGGGAGATGTCACCATTGAATTTATCTTTGACGGCGGCAAATATCGCGGAGAACTGGCGATTTTTAGTTTAGAGGGATTGGAGGATTTAGAACCCGGTTCGCGAGAGTTTATCGAACAAGCAACCGCGAATGCTTTAAGCGACTCCGAGTTAGGGTATGTCGTTATTTCCGATCGCGCAGAAGGAGCGAGATTTAGCGGAGAATTAGGAGAAAGAAATTGGAATAGCGGCGACTATTTAGGCGAAAAAACCGTGCAAATGCGGGCAGGCGATCGCTTTGGGATTATGTTCGTCTCCAATGGAACAGTCGAAAAACTCGCCGAAAATCCCGATGCAAATGGTACGTTACGCCCTCTCTTTTCCCTTGCGACCGATAACCCCGAAGATGGTTTGCAGTTCGGACAAATTGCCGATGTGGATGGAGAAGGAACGGCATTTGCACTGGAAGATATACGAATTGATGGGAATAGCGATCGCGACTATAACGACATCATTTTCCAAATTAAAGGCGCAACCGGAGAAGCGATCGATCTTGACGATGCGATCGATCCCGATCGCGATTGGCGAGGGACAGAATTAGGTCAAGAAATATTAGATTATATCGAAATTGACGATGCGATCGCGTCTCTTCCTGTCGATCCAGAAACGGGAGTGGAATACAAACCCGGCGAGTTACTGGTGAAATTTGCAGCCGATCTTGATGATAGCGATATTCAAGCGTTAATTGAGAGTTATGATGCGATCGATATCGAACGATTGATTCCCGATACTGCGAGTTCTGATTCTCCCTTACACCAATGGCGATCGTTAACATTTGAACCCGAAGCCAATGTGTTAACAATTCGAGACGAAATGCTGGCATTTGAGGAAGTCGAAGCGAGTGAATTAAATGCTATTCGTCGCTTGACTTTGCAACCCAATGATACTGATTTTGAGTATTTATGGGCATTAAATAACACCGGACAAAATGGTGGTACACCAGGCGCAGATATTGATGTGACAGAAGCATGGGATGTTCAGCAAGGAAGTAAAGATGTAGTTGTTGCTGTTATCGATACAGGTGTTGATTATAATCATCAAGACCTTGCTTCAAATATATGGCAAAATTCAGGAGAAATTGCCGGAAATGGTATTGATGATGATGGCAATGGTTATGTTGATGATATCTATGGTTATGACTTCGGAAATAGCGATGCCGATCCGATGGATGATATGCTTCCTTTTGTTTTTGATAATGGTCACGGGACTCACGTTGCAGGAACTATTGGTGCAGTCGGAAACAATAATTTAGGAATCGTGGGAGTCAGTCCAAATGTTAGTTTGATGGCGTTAAGTGTCCGAGATAATGCCTCCAGTTTTGGGCAAAGTGCCTTATCTCTTGATGCTATTACTCAAAGTATTTATTATGCTGTCGATAATGGAGCAAATATTATCAATGTTAGCTTGGGTGGTTCTATTTACTCGCAATTGGAATATGATGCAATTAGCTATGCTAACAATAATGAAGTATTGGTCGTTGCAGCAGCAGGAAATGACAGTTCAAATAATGATTTAATAGATGTTTATCCTTCTAATTACAATCTCCCCAATATTATTTCTGTTGCAGCGACCGACCACAAAGATAGTTTAGCTCATTTCTCCAATTTTGGAGAAAATACCGTTGATTTAGCTGCACCTGGAATGAATATTTTAAGTACATTTCCCAACAATGAATATGTAGGAATGAGTGGCACATCAATGGCTGCACCTCATGTATCAGGGTCGTTAGCTTTGCTATTAAGCCACTATCATAATTTATCAAATATCAAAAATGGGTTGATGACTACTCTGGATTCTTTAGATTCTCTCCAATCAAAAACATTAAGTGGAGGTCGATTAAATGTTTATAATCTACTACATTATCCCGATCAATTCTGGAAGAATGGAAAATATTATGAATGGATTCCTTATGCAATTCAAGCGGGTGATACTTTGAGCCAGATTGCATTGCTTACTCTCGGTGGTGCAGGTTATGATTACTATATGTGGATTGTAAATCGGAATAATATCCCCAATCCTAATTATCTTTTGATTGGACAAGTGATTATGATTCCCAAAGAAGTTTATCCAACAACTATTACTAGATGGTGGTAAGTTGACATTAGATGTATTTATCAAGTTTTATATCTACTAACATGGAATATAGGAAAATATGAAATCACCATTGATTCGCTTTGTCATCATTGCACTATCGGTATTGTCTTTTGTTGTTAATTTACCTTGGCTTTCTCAACAAATTTTTGCTCAAACCTCTGTTTCCTCTTTCCTACAACAGGGTTTAGAAGAATATAAACAAGAGAACTTTACCGACGCTCTAAGTTTTTGGCAAGAGGCTCTCCAACAAACAGCAAACCCAACAACCCGATCGCTTATTTACAATTACCTTTCTCTCGCACAACAACATCTCGGAGACTTGGAGAAAGCGCAAGAGAGCATCGATCTCGCTCGCGAATTACTCCCTGCAAATAATCCAGATCTTCACGCCAGAATTCTGAACACCCAAGGGCAGTTATATTGGTTGCAAGGACAACCCAAAAATGCCCTCAAACAGTGGCAAGAAGCCACCCCACTCTATCAAAAAGCCGATCGCATCGATGGGGCGATCGGTACGAGAATCAACCAAGCGATCGCTTTACAAACTTTGGGTTTTGGTCTCGAAGCCAAACAGCAATTGAAGAAAATTGAGGCATATCTCGCAAAATCCCCAGATAACCCATCTTTAAAGTTGATGATATATCAAAGATTGGGACAAGTGTGGCGAAAACTCGGCCAATTAGATGAATCTTGCAAAATTCTCCAGCAAAAAGAGTCTTGTAAAATAGGTAAAGAACTGAAAGAGTTACCGATTAATCGAGGCGAAATATGGTTAGAATTGGGAAATACAAAACGCGCTCTCAGCGATCGCAACGTTATTGTTGGTAATGATAAGCATCAAAATACCGACGATGCTCTAGAAAGCTATCAAAAAGCTGCTGCACTGGCTAAAATGACTGACAATGTTGCACTTCAAGTTCAAGCACAACTCAACGAACTGAGTTTTTTAATTGAACTCGAAAAATGGGAAGAGGCGATGAAATTAGAACAAATCATACAGCCTCTCCTTAACCAACTTCCTCTCAATCGTAGCAGTCTCGAAGCCCAACTCAACTTTAATCGCAGCCTCATCTGTCTTTGGGATCGGGAGAATCTCCAAAATGTGCCGGGATGTTCTTATCGCACCCCAAATCCCACCAAACAACTCAAGACTTTAACTGGAAAACAAATTGCCCAAAATCTGGCTGCAATTATCGAGCGATCGCAAACATTAACGGATTCCCGCGCAGAATCCTCCGCACGGGGTCTATTGGGAGAAATATACGAACGCAACGGACAATTGCCAGAGGCGCGTAATTTGACCCGAGAAGCCCTGCAATTGGCTGAAGATCGGCAAGCCCCCGACCTGCGCTATCGGTGGGAATGGCAGTTAGGACGATTGCTGAGAAAACAAAGACAGCCCCAAAGCGCGATCGCGGCCTATAAAGCGTCGATAAAAACCCTCTCAAAAGTCCGCGATCGCCTCTTGCCAATTGATAGTAACATTCAATTCAATTTTCGCGACAATATCGAACCCGTCTATCGAGAATTGGTAGATTTATTGATTACTGAAGATGCAGAGAACAAAGACTCTCAAAAAGAAGCCGTGCGTCTCATCGACGATCTGCAACTTGCAGAACTAGAAGACTTTTTACGCTGTCATCTTTCTCCTACATTCAAAATTGATGATAATCTAGATAATCTAGATCGAAAAGCTGCATTAGTCTATCCCGTTCTCATTCGAGATAAATTAGTCGTTTTCTCAAAATTTCCCGGAGAAAATTTTGCTCATCATTCTGTTCGGATTTCTCGAACAAGAGTCGAAAAAATTGCTCAACTCTTACAAGATGATATCATTAAACAAAACGATCCGGAAGAATTAAAAGAAAAAGCAACTCTCCTTTATAACTGGTTGCTAAAGCATATAGAAGATAAAATAAAACAACATGAAATTCAAACAGTCGTTTTTGTTCTCGATGGCTTTTTGAGAAAAATACCGATGTCCGTTCTTTATGACTCAGAGCCAAAAGGAGAATTTGTTCTACAAAAACCTTATAATATTGCTGTTTTACCGAGCTTACAAGTTTTCGATCTCCAGCCTTTAAGCGATCGCCAGCTTAAGATTCTCGGTGCTGGTATTAGTGAAGAACGAAACAATATCGAGGGCAGAAATTTTGCAAAACTGGAATATGTAGAGCAAGAATTAGAAATATGGGAAAATTTGAATCAGAACCCAGACAGGCAGAATAGTTTTACCGTACAAACTTTACTCAACTCAGAATTCTCTTTGGCTAATTTAGAAGAAAAATTGCGATCGCAACCTTTCTCAATTCTTCATCTCGCAACGCATGGAGAATTTAGCTCCGATCTTGACAATACGTTCATTTTAGCTCACGGAGAATTAGTCAGAATTAATCAAATTAAACACTTAATTGAAGTACATAACACTCGCAGTAATGCTTTACTCGATTTGCTAGTTCTCAGCGCTTGTAAAACTGCAACTGGTGACGATCGCGCAATACTGGGACTATCTGGAGTTGCCGTGCGATCGGGAGCGAGAAGTACTCTCTCAACACTATGGCAAGTTGACGATCGCTATACAACTCTCCTCATGGAAAAATTTTATAACCAGTTAGCTCAACCTAATATTACTAAAGCTGAAGCACTGCATCAAGCTCAACGCGAATTATTTGAACAAGTGGATAAAAATCCCTATGTTTGGGGAGCTTATATCTTAGTTGGCAACTGGTTATAATCTCTCCAAACTGTTTATTCACCAATATTTTCGCCAAAATACTCTACCAAATCAAGAGATTGTAAAAGTTCTCTCCATTCATTTTGTTTTTGAAGATCGTTAGGACGATCTCGGTAGAATTCGGCTTTTTTCGTCACTTCATCATAGTCAAACTTTGCTCTCCTCTCTTGGTTTTCTGGAGAGATTTTCTCGATAAAACCATATAACAGAATATCATTTTCATCTCCCAATTCCTTTTCCGTACAGTTGAGAACCAGTTTCCATTTATATGCGCGATCGGGTTGCAGTACATTTTCTGGAGTTTGTGGAAGAGAAATGGCAACAATTTCGGGAGTATTTGTAAGTTTCACAGATATGCGATCGACACTTTCAAATCGATCGGAATCGATGAGAGAAAATTCAATCGAGTTAACTTCTGTCTCTGTATAAGGAATATAAAACCAAAACACTGGATGATCTTGTGTTGTAATTCCTTGAACATCTTCTGGAACAATGGCTTTGATATCCTTCTCTTTAGCAGGACAACTTCCAATGGGGTCGCCTGGTTTGCGAGTTCCACCCGGACTCCGTTTCCCTTTAGGAGTTCCCGGATTGGTATTGTCTGCGGGATCGGCTCGATCGCTTATTAACATAGGCAAAGAAAAATGAATTTTATCCTCAATCAAGTTGAATTTACTCAAAGGAGTCAGAAAAGAAAGGAAAACTAATGGTAGATACTGTAACTGCATTTTACCTCCGAAGAAAACGAGAATGGCAATTGTTTTGATAGGTTATGAAGATCGCATTTTAGTGGGGAGTATTGCGATCGCCATTCCACTCAAAAATAATCCTAAACTTGCAGGAATTAGAGGCAGCCAACCGCCAACAAGAAAGAAACTCCAACAGCTTGCAAACAAAATAGCTAGCGACAAACTGAAAGTCAAGGTCAGATAAAGCGATCGCGATTTATTAAACCAGTAGTTTCCTTGCCAAACAATAATTCCACCCAGTGCAGACCAGATTCCCAACCAAATTGTATCGCCCCACCAAGGCAACCACCAAATTTGAGGTCGTTCGTCAAGAACTGTACTGAGAATAGAACTCACAATTTGAGCTTGAATATAGAGTCCTCGCATTCCTCCAATAGGAGTTAAACGATCCTGTTGAACGCTGGGGGCGATAACTCCCATTAGTACAACTCGATCGCGAATCCAATTGGGATCGAAATCATTGCTTAATAATTCATCAACAGAAATCGTTTGTGCCAAAGGAAACGCATTGCGATAATTAATCAAAATTTGATGTCCGCTATCATCATGTCTTTGATATCCTCCACTATAACTTCCCACACGCTGAAATTTTGCCTGACCAATTTGCCAGATTTGTTGATTAGCACTAACTGCAACTTTCTGCTCTTTTAAATAGTTAAGTGCGACTCTCAAACCAAAAGAATATTTGATATTACAAGATGAAAATTCACTAATTGGATTGGATGTTCTCGACAACAAGATACGACGAATAATTTCATGTCTACCATCATTTTCTAGATCGTTATAACCCAATCGTTCTTCTGGACTAATAAGAGAGGGTGCAATAGTTTCCATATTTTCGGATCCCAAGGTACAAGGAGAAATTAAAAGATCGCTATTTTTAATATGTTCCGCGAGTTGTTCCGTACCGGGAGGAACAGGTTTATCTCGATAAAAATTCATGCCAATGGTTCGCGGTTGATAGCCTTCCAATTTAGCGATCGCCCGAGCTAAAATTTCATCTGGTAAAGGATAGCCATATTGCCGTATATCTGCCTCCGTTGCTTCTACCAATAATAACCGAGAATCTCCCTGTTCTATAGGACGAAGCTGCATTAAGCGATCGTAAGCATTCCATTCCCAACTTTGTAATAAACCTAGCGATCGCACTCCCATCACCAAACCCGTACAAACTAAACTAGCAGCGATAACTTTTGGCCATCCTTGCCACCAATGCGATCGCTCTATCGGAGTCGATCGATCTTCTTTTTCAGTGGTTTTTAGGCCAATTAAACTATCCCATGTTAAAGACTCAGCCCCCGGATTTTGATAGACAATTGGCAACCAAGTCGCACAGGGAAACTTATCTTCCAAACCTTGCAATCGTTCCCTTGCTTCTCGAATCGCTTTTTCTAGCGTACTCCCCCGAGAAAATTCACCCAGAAAATGTTTTAAAAACTCGTGTGCAACGCGATCGGGGACGAGTTCTCGCATGACGATCATTTGAGGAATTGATAGATCGTTCAATCTTTGTGCCAATCCCAAACCATCGCAAGAGTTAAAAATTGCCAGTTTCAAGCCGCGATCAACCGCTTTTTTTAAACCATACCATAACTCATCAATCGTCAGACTTTCTGTCGGATTAATATAGAATTTTCCCTCTCCTGTATCTAATTCTGTTTCGCTATGTCCGGCAAAAAAGATAATATCCCAAGAAGTCTCCCACAATTGTTCGTTAATTTGATAGCGTTGCGGTTCGACTAAAAATATAGGTTCGATATTCGGCAAACTTTCGATCGCGTTGCGATCCACATCGATATCGATACCATCTCGATGTCCTAAAATGACCAATACTTTAACTTTACCCGAATTCTTAGAACTAACTTGCTCCGGAGAACGAGAAAGACTGAGAGGAGAAAAAATAGGCTCTGTTGAATTATACTGGGCAAATAATCGCCATAAATGCCAAGGCAGTTTTTGCAGATTTCGATCCTCCGTCCGAATTAAAAAATGTATTTCATCCTCTCGATTTAGATTGGACAAAAGTTGCTCGTAAATCTCTGCAAAGGTTTCCGATCGCAGCCAATTGTTAAAGCGATCGCGAACTTGCTCCCCAGATTTTTTGCAATCTAGAATCTTGCTACCATAAACAATTTTTTGGGGTTTCAATATACGACTGTAGGGTGCGCCAAGAGGACGATAATTTTCCAGCCAATGTTCTTTGAGAAGCTCTGATAGTTCGCGATCGGCAGGTAAAGAGCCAACTAATTCTAACTGAGGGTGCTGACCGACTTCTCCCACTTCTAACGTAACTCGAAAGCCCTGTTCTTCCAAATTACCGTCGAGTCTAAAAACCACTGATTTTTTCACGATTTTACCCATTAAAAACTCAAATTTACTTCCGAATCACTAATACCTAGAGAACAAGAGGAGGCGTAAGAAAATGGAAACCTCGCTGACGATCTGCATGGATCATCATTTTATTCTACACCTCAAAGAATTCCATTAAACTGAACTCTCCCAAGGCAAGTTTAACATTAAAACAATCTCCTTCCTCTCCGCTAAATTTTAATTGGAGACGATCTGTCCCCCTTGCGATCGCTTGCATAATGGGTATATCCTCATCTTTATCTAAGATCGCCAATTGGAGGTCGCGAGGTAGATGATTTTGAGTTCCAGTTGGATAAACTTCTACAGAAACATCGATTTCTGAGGTTTTCGTAGGTGAAAGTCCAACTAACAGCGCAATCTGCTCGTTTGCTCTCTGTAAACTCAAACGTTTTCCCCGTTGAATGGTTATTGTCTTCGCTTGAGATTCATCCGTTGTTCCCCGAAAACGAAAAGCTAATTCAGGTTTTAGAGTCAACTGCAATTCCTCTAAAGTTTGCCAACTGGCATCGATCGCACCCTGCAACCAATGACTCAATTTCGCGGTTGCTCCCCCAACCCGTTCGGGTAGAGTCGTCTGGCCGATTTTCTCATTTTCTAATGCCGTAGATTCGCTAATTTCTTCGATTAATCGTTCTAAAGACTGCCACTGACTGAGAGGAATTTTACTCTCTTCTATTTTGGGTAAAAAACCTAGTAATGTAGCTTCTGTTAACTCGCGATCGAATTGAACGGCGATATAGCCTTTGCGATCGCTCTCCTCTCCCCAAACTTCGGGAGGAATGTTACAATGGATAGCATCGGGCAAAACCGGACGGCATTCTAATTTCCCCCAACCTTTGATATTGAGATCCGCACAATCGGAAAGTATTTGCAGCGCGATATTTTGACTATCGCTTCCTTGTAAATCCGTTTCAATGCCAAAATAACCGAGATAAGCATTAACGGCATAAACAGCTAAACTATTGAGATAAACTTGTTTCGCTTTGGGAGCGCGATCGTGTTGCTTGTAAAATTCTAGAGCGTGTTGATGTGCTGTTGAATTTAGAGGCATGGTAAACGGACAATTGCGATCGTTCATTGCTGCGAACTCCTAGGTACAGAAAAAGGACTATGAGGCTAAATAATCGCGAAACTTGGGGGCAAATTCTCTCAAATTCCGTCGGTAAAAACTATGGAGAGTTGGAAGAGGTATTCCTAAGTCTTCAGAAATTTCTTTCCACTTGTATCCCGCTAACCTCTGCTGGATTAAAAATTGAAAATTAGCTTCGGGTCGATCCTCAACATGAGTGTTTTGGAAAAGACCTTCGGGATCTTCCAGTAAACAAGATTGAAATTCTTCAGATAAGGAAGGTGTTGTTTGAGATTGAACCCAACGCGGATGCTTGATTTCCAAATCGTCAATTGTCATCCAAGGCTTTGATTCTCGCTTTTTTCCTCCTCGATAATGGGGAAATATTTCTCGAGAGGCTTCAATAAAAAAACGCCGTCCGAGTAAGAAATTAACCCATTGCAAAACCTCTCGATTGGGATCGTAGTCATCGATCTTTTCACATATATGAGTGAAAAGTTTTTGGATGGCTTCTGAATAAATATCTTGATACATTCCCCGAAACAAACCTCGAAAAGGTCGGGTCATTTTACCCGATCGCTGTAATTCACTCAGGAGTTGAGCCAGAGCAATCTTTCGTGCAGTGGATTTCGGAGGATGTTTTTGCGCTTTTAACGCCAGGGCTTTCAGACGCGAATCAATGGCTTGCATAGTTCGATATACCGTGTTGGCAGGGATTGACAAGATGAGATGGGGAGGTTGAATTTACATCCTTCGGTTGTCCCTTTGATGGGTTGCGGTCATTGTTTTGGTCTCCTATCGAGTTGAGTATTAGAAATATTTCTTATTCCTACTCCCCTCTCGTCGAGAGCCAAGCGTTTTTATGCAACAGGCCGAATGTTGGGGATCGGCTGAGGAAGCGATCGCTTCCGCAAAATCCCTTTCATTCCTTGCACGATAAGACTTTTGGGATTTTTTGAAAATTGAAAATCGCTCTTTTGCCGACTGTAAAGTTTTCTAAAGCACGAAATCCCTGCATAAAATTATCCATTTGGGACAAAGAGGAATGGGTAAAGACGGCAAAACGTTTTATCGAAGGAGCAGACCGCGATCGCTCTGGATCTCTCAAGAAAAATTTTCTCGCGCTGCATAAAAAACATCACATTCACCAGAGACCCTTGTAGAGCTTTTTCTCAGTGAGCTTGCATTGTCAAAAACATAGAACATTTATCCGAGTCACTTTCATGCGTAGTGTATTTCAAAAATTTTTTGGACTTAAATCCTCCAAACGCAAAGCACCGCAAGGATTTAGCCAAATTTTGATTTTAGAAGAAATCCTCACCCCCAGTAATCTAATCGGCATAGACTTCGAGGTCGATTCCGGTGCAGACTTGACGGAAGGATTTGAAATTCCCGGTGATGGGGACATCGATATTCCCGACGATCTCCCATTCCCGAATGCCGATGATGGAGAGATTGCAGAAACTCAAACAAGGGAGATAGCTGAAAGTGTAGCGGATGTTGCCCACAGCGATCGCGATTATGAAGTCATTTCCTATATCGAGTCCGATCCTGACATCGAGGAAGCGGCATCTGTTGACATCGATCTGCCTATTACCACAACTTCAACGATCCCCGAGTTTACCTCTGGTGTCTTTACGGTTGGCGAAAGTGGAACTGTAGAAATTGACTACCTTTACGACGGTGGGAAATACCAATTTGAATTGGCGATTTTCAGCCTAACGGATATCGATGCCGAACCGGGATCGGAAGAATTCATACAAATTGCCGCTCAACGTGCTTTGAGTGGTTCCGAAGAAGGTCATATTATCATTAGCGATCGCGTGGATGCAGCGCGATTTGATGGCAGTCTGGGAGAATCCACCAATTGGAACTCCGGCGCATATCAAGGGGTGCGACGTTTTGAGATGAATTCGGGGGATACTTTTTGCTTTATGCTCGTTCCTAACGGTCGCGTGGAGGACGTAGCCGAGAATCCCGCGATCGGCGGTGCAAAAACGCCTTTATTCTCCTTATCTACGGCAAATCCCGATGATTCCTTGCATTTCGGACAGATTGCCGATATTACGGGAGATGGCAGTACCTTTGCCTTTGAAGACGTGCGCCACGACCATCACTGGTACGATCGCGATTATAACGATTTAATCTTCCAAGTTCGAGGCGCAACGGGGGATACGCCTTTAATGGACGATCTCATCGATCCTGCCGATGATTGGCGAGATAGCGATATGGGTCAAGCACTGATTGAATATGCCAAACCCTACATCGAACCCGAGGATCTCGATGCGATCGCAACCGACCCCGAGCCAGATATTGCAGGCGATCGCGAACTGTTCGACGATGGTGAAGTCTCTGAAAGAACCGTAGAAGAAATTGAAGGGAATATCGAAACCGCAGACCGAGAAACCGCGATCGCAGAACAAACGAGCCAAGATATCTTCGTATCCCCTGAAACCAAAGCAATTCAAGGAGAAGACTGGGCGCAAGATTTACTGGCAGCCGTAGATGAGGTGAAGGCTTCGGATACCGTAACCCCAGTATTTCATCTCGACCTCAATTTAACGGAAATTGACCCAGAAGGAAACGAAATCCCTCGCAGCGAATTAACCTCCCAAGAATTAGCCGCGATCGCCCATGCCCGCAATAATGGCATTATTTTGGTCGTTCCGGCTGGAGACAATGCAGGCGAAATGTCTGCACTGGGGGAATTATCCCATGAATTCGATAATGTGATTACCATCGGTGCAGCCGAACGGGTTAATGATGCCGTTGCTGTAGCCAATGCCTATCAAGGGGTTGAGCCTTCCGGCGAGGGTTTGGCTTTAGATATCGTAGCCGATGGAACCTCTGGGGAAACTGCGAGTAGTGCGATCGCTGCGGCTAAAGTTGAAGAGGCGATCGCTAAAGTTTGGGAAGCCAATCCCGAACTCAATTACACTCAAGTCATTGATATTCTCAAGCGCACGGCGACGGACTTAGAAACGGCAAATTGGGACGGAAAAACGGGCTATGGTTTATTGAATGTTATTGCTGCCGTGAGTTTAGCTAAAGCAACAAAACCAGAGACATATGATTCGCCGTCAAGTTGGATTCCCGAGCCTTGGAGTGAAGCAGAGAAAGTGACTGGGAATAGTATTACGGCTGCTTCTTCTGTCAAAGCAATAGAAAAGCCAATTAATTCTAGTTCTATACAGACTCGAACGGTACAACCTCAAACGCTTCGATCTCAAACCGGCTATGTTAACTACATTCATGGAGTCAATTTCCGTGCGGGTTCATCGACATCTTCTTCGATCATTCAAGGACTGTCAAATCGTACCTCTGTCACTATACTCCGCTCGGTAAATGGGGGTTTGTATCGCGCTCCCAATGGTGCTACGCGCTCTGATTGGTATCAAGTTCGAGTTCGCGGCCGAACGGGTTACATTGCTGCTGCTTTTGTTAACAAAAGGACTCCGCCAACAACCAATAGTTCGGGTTACGTTAATTACAGTCGAGGAGTAAATTTCCGGACGGGTGCTTCTACCGGATCTCGAATTATTCGCGGATTATCGCATCGAACTCCATTAACGATCCTGAGCTCCGTCCGTGGAGGAACATATCGAGCACCAAATGGTGCTACGCGCTCTGATTGGTATCGAGTTCGAGTCAATGGAACAAACGGTTATATTGCTGCTGCTTTTGTCAATCAAGGTACTCCACCAACAACTAATAGTTCGGGTTACGTTAATTACAGTCGAGGAGTAAATTTCCGGATGGGTTCTTCTACCGGATCTCGAATTATTCGCGGATTGTCTTATCGAACTCCATTAACGATTCTGAGCTCGGTTCGTGGAGGAACATATCGAGCACCAAATGGTACAATTCGTTCGGATTGGTATCAAGTTCGAGTTCACGGCCGAACGGGTTATATTGCTGCTGCTTTTGTAAATAAAGGAAGTAGTAATGGAGTCTCCGGAAGCTATAACAGACAGGCTGTCGTTAACTATGCTCGGCAATATTGGGATAAAAAGAATCCTGCATACCGTTTCTATGGAAGCAATAATTGTGCAAATTTTGTTTCTCAGTGCTTAGTAGCAGGAGGATTATTTCCTAAATACAGCACTCCAGCAATTGGGAATTATTCCTATACTCATGTTGTTGGTCTCAATAATAATTTACTCAACAATGGATTGGCAGAGCAAGTTGCGGTTGGTTATCTGCGGGATGCTAACATTAAGCATCATATCTGGAATACTCTAAAACCCGGAGATGTAATTCTGCATGATTGGAGTAATAATGGCTATAATCGTTGGGATCATGCCGATATTTATTTAGGTAATGGGATTATTGCCTCTAACACCAAAAATCGCTACGGCAATATTTTTGCTTTACGTAGTTCGTCTACAAAAGTGAAACTTTTGAGAATCAAACGCTAATTGGTGCTTATCAAATCCAAAAGAACATTTTTGCAAAAGCGATCGCACTAGGAATGCGATCGCTTTTTCCCCACCTCTGCATAAAAATCTAGCCTCCATTTAGAGAAGAGAATAGAACCCAAACAACGCAGAACAATGAAATCTCTTCCTTTCTTGCCAAACACGCTGTTCAAAATCGCGATCGCTGCGATCGCATCAATTAACATCCTCACACCCACACCCACAAAAGCGAATGACGTACCCGATCGAACTCTCTTACCCGATACAGTCACGCAACTCATTCTCAGACAAGCAGCAATCGACACCAACCTCCCCATCTCAGAATTAAGACTTGAGAGCGCTAATGCGGTAACGTGGCCAAATGGATGTATGGGACTCAGGGGAGGTATTTGTACTCAAGCGTTAGTCGATGGTTGGCAAGTATTCGTTACCAGTAATAGCCACAAGTTAACCTATCATACCAATGGTTCTGGTGCATTTCTCGCCAGTGGAAACTTACCCAATACAAGGGGACAAAATCCTCGTTCTCTCTTTCCTGTAATCGACGAACAAGCATGGTGGCGATGGCAAGAATGGTGGCAGCTTGAAGAAGAACAACGGCGACGGGAAGAATTACTACGACGTTGGGCTAATATTGGTTGGACGCAAGAAAATCCCGTTCTTCCTCAAATTGAAGAACCCGGTATTTGGCGATTTGAAAATGTCCCTTCTCGTCGTTGGTTCGATCCTCCCACTGAATACGGCTTTCGCTATACCATGTTGGAAGATTCTCTCTTTACCGAAGTTCTTGATTTTCCTGTCACTATTGATGAAGATAATTTATTTACCATCTCTGTCGGGGATACAATTTTAGGCGAATTTAGTCCGGGAGAAAGCGTCGATTTTGTCTCCTTACTCGGTCGAGGTGTTTCCGAGTTTACCATCACCGATATTGATGCGCCTCTCGACTTAGAAGATCCTACCGCTTTCCCACTCAAACTGGCATTTAATACCGAGTTTGCTGACTTTGAAATGGAGGCAATTTCCGAACCCGCGACCGTTCCCGAAGCCAGCACGACAATGGGACTATTGGCATTAGGATTTATCGGCATTTATTCTCGCTTTAAACCTCGCCGAAAATTCAAATAAATATCAATTTTTCTGCGCGATCGCATTTCTCAATCATTTAGCAAAAAATGCGATCGCGCAGTGTCTCGAAACGAGAATCGCATTGCTTTCTGATCAACCCAATAATTTTCGTAAAAATCTACAGCTTATCCGTTTCATCCCATGACTCAAACCATCGCGAAAACCCAAAAAATCTATCTGAACCTGCCCGAAATGTCCCTCGAACGGGCAGCCTCATCGGTAGAGATTCGCTGTGCTTTTACCCCTATCCTTAAAACGCTCCTAGAACGTTAAGGAAATACTCTCATTGCTAACCCTTTAAACCTACCCAACTCGCAAGAATTCCTCAACACGCTCAAAACCCATCCCTCAATTTATCAAGCCTCAGTATCTCGCCAACTCGCTGTCGATCTCCCTCCCAATGCAGAAGAAACTCTCCTCAAAGACGAACCTAAAGACTGGTTTATCAAAACCGCAGATTATGGAGACGACTGCGATCGCATTCTCCAACATCGAGACGGAGAATTGACCCAACTCCTCGAAGATTTAAACCGCTACCATCAACTGCTCCAACAGGATTGCGATCGCATTATTATTCTTCTTCCTCCCATTTATACCGGTTACGATCGCCAACTTGCCAGTGCCATGCAATGCTTGGGATACAACCGAGAACAATTCAAATTTATTATCGTTCAACCCTTCAAACTTTATGCTTTCCACAAACCCAGTCAGCAAGTGCAACCCATTCGAGATATCCTCCCCCGAGAACTTCTCAAAGCAGTAAGTCTGAATGCGTTAAAATGGTACGGTTTTTCTGTTCCTTTAACCAGTGTTGCCCCTTTAAATATTAGTCCGGTTGGGCAAGCTAAAGATAGCGATCGCTACCATCGCATCAGCAATTTTTGGCGAAAATGTTCCCATCTGTTGCAAGAAGTGCAGGGACAAAATACTATTCCCGAAGTATCCTTAAAGACGCTCGATCGTGAATCTTGGGAATCTCCCTTAGCCAATCAATTAGTCGATTTGCTGAATGCAACCCCTCAAATCCTGCAACAAAGTGCTGGGGAATTTGCACTTCACCTAATCTGCAAGCACGTGGAAATGCTCTGCGACAGTGGCGATCGCTGGTTGGAAATCTTCAATTCCACCTCAGAAAATGATTTATTACTTGCAACAACCCATAAAACTTTACAGGATTTATTAGTCAATATTCTGGGTTTGCAATTTTGACATAAAACTATTCCCATCTCTGCATTATGTAAATTTTTGTAAATTTCTCTCTACTCTGCATAAAACTTGAAGATTTCTCCAGAGAACTGATTGGAGACAACCACAGGGAAATGCGATGACTTTATCAGAACGAGATAACTGGATTTGTCCGGCATTGGGAACTCACTGGCAGTTGGGGAAACACAAAAACTCCGAGCAATTTTTCCTCAAAGCGATTCTCCAAGGAGACGCGATCGCAGGCTCGGAATATCTGCCACTATCTCCCCCAGAAGCCCATGCACTACGCCATTTTAACGGCAAATTCACGGTACGACAGGTCAAACAGGCAGTGCAAAAGCAATTCCCCGACGTTGACCCCAATTTACTGCCTAATTTACTCGACAAACTCATCGAGGCGAATATTTTAACCTACGAGAATGTTGAGGAAACAACCTTCGCTCCTGCATCCGCCCTGAAAGAGGGCGTAGAATGGCGATACAATCCCGATGGGTATTGGGTTCTCCGCAACCCCATCGATCGCACCTATATGCAGTTGAGTGACGTTCATAAAGCCATTATCGATCGATTGGGACGGCAATCTCCTCGAGAACTTGCCTTGCAATACGACATTTCCCTTGGCGAGTTGCAAGACTTAATGCAAAAACTTACCTCAACGGGAATGCTGGAAGGGACAACTCCTCCAACACCTCCCAAGCAAAAATTTAATCCCCTCAAACTTCTTTTTTTCCAACTCTCTCTCTTTAATCCCGATACTTGGCTAACTCGTTATGTCGAATCCTTGCGCTGGATCTGGACGCAGTTTTTTGGTTTGGGGTTGTGCCTATTTCTGGGAACGAACTTAGCGATCGCTTTGCATTACCAACCCGAATTAGTTTATCAAGGTCAGCAGTTAATGCAAGCATACGGCGCATCCCTCTTCCTTCCTTTTGGGATTCTCGCCATTTCCGTCGTTGCCTTCCACGAACTCGGTCATGCCTTTACCCTGAAACATTATGGCGGGGAAGTTCCCGATGTGGGGTTGTTATTCATGTGCCTCTTTCCAGCAGCCTATACCAATACTACTGATTCTTATTGCCTTCCCCGTCGCCAGCGAATTTTAGTCATTGTAGCCGGGATTATCGTTCAAGTCACTTTTGCCGCGATCGCCTTTACGTTTTGGGGTTTGGCTGCAAATGGAACTTGGTTGCAAACTGCCAGTTTGTTGTTAATGGCCGCTTCTTTATTTACCGTTGCGGTCAATCTCAATCCCCTCGCCCGTTTTGATGGCTATTATTTGGCAGTAGCGGTAACGGGAATTAACAATCTTCGCAGTCGCGCCTTTAATTTTTATCGCAATCTTTTAACGGGTCAACCTTTACGAGAAAGTCCAAGCGATCGCTTGATTTTAGCTGCTTACGCACCTTTTAGCTTAGTTTATCTGTGGTGTGTTTTTGGCTTTTTGTTTTGGCGCATTTTGGATTGGACATTACTCAATATTCCCATGACCGCATTAGTTTTGTTAGGTCTTTGGGCAATTTATTTTTACTTTCCTCGCCAACAATAGACATAGAATGCACTCCTCCTCTCCCCATCTCCACCTCCCCACTCCCTAAAAATCATGAACGCTCAACACGCTACCTCTGCTCAAAAATCCACTCCTTTAAAAGTTGTTCCTCCTAAAGCAAAAACCCCCTTCTTCCACCGTTCCACCGGAACCACAACCGACTCAAAAATCATCCCAGACCTTTCAGTTTCCTTGGAAACGTTGTGTCATTGCTGGAGGAATTCTCGCTACTTTAGGATTCGCGAGCCTTGTTAAAGTTCCCAATGATGTCAATGCAGAAGGACAACTGAGACCCAAACCCAAAGCGAGTCGTCCCGTGTATATGGAAGTTCCCGGTACGGTCACTCAATTTTTGGTAGAACCCGGAGAAGTTGTCAAAAAAGGAGACAAGATCGCGGAGGTTGTGACACCCGACCTCGACAAAGAAATTATTGCCAAACAAACCCAACTTCAAGAACGCGAATCGGCTTTAGCACGCGCTCGACAACAAGTTCCCATTTTGGAAAGTCGCCTGCAAGAGTCCTATTTTGCCGAGCAAGCCGCACAAAAGCGAATGATGGAAGTGAAAGCAGACTATAACAATAGTTTGACCTCGGGTGGAACGCCAGAAATGCGAAGATTGGAGGAAGAACGGCGATCGCTCAACAGTCGCATTTCCGGGATCGAAGGAGAAATCGTCAGCCTTAAAGAACAACTGGATATTGTTAATGAAGCGATTCGTCGTTATAAAGAGGCAATGGCTGAAATTGCAGAAGCGATCGGCAAACGAGAATTTGAAGAGCAACAAAATCGCCGCGCTATGTTAACCGGAAATCTTCATCGCAAACAAGAAGAGATTCACGAAATTCGCAATCAAATGGCAGCGAAAACGGCAGAAATTGAAATGCTCCAAAAGAATTTACAACGACAAATGAGAGCAAGCGAGGATGAATTGGCTGGCGTTCGAGCATCTCGTTTGACTGTATCGAAGCAGCTTGAAGCAGCTAGAGCCGATATTTTCAATCTAACAAAGTTATTGAAAATTGCCAAAGAAGAACTCTCTCAACTGACTGCCAAACAAGCAGAAAATAAAACCCTAGAAACACCAATTTCTGGCTTAGTGGCGAGTCAAGATTTATACGAACGACAAGGCCGAAAAATGCAAGAAAATGAATCAGTTTTGGAAATTGCCGATATTAAAACCTTGGATGTTCTCATTGAAGTTCCACAAGCAAATTCTCGGATTGTTCGAGAACAAGCATCAGTTACAGTCCGTTTTCAAGAACCCGGACTGTCTTCGGTACCCACCCAAATTTACAAAATTGAACCGATTATGCGCTCGGATGAAACCCGTCAAAAACAATTGTTATTAGTTCGTGCAGAAATTAATAATGTAATGGAGATTCTCAAACCGGGAGCACAGGTTTATGCCCAAATTAAAGGAGAAAAAATCCCTTTATATCGGAAGGTACAATGGGAGTTAGCCAAGCTCTTTAAGTTACCCAAATACGGAGTCGGTCAATAAGATTTTTGAGAGAATGCTGGCGATTCTCATTCTGAGACACTTCGTGAACGCATCACGTCAAATTCGCCAGCAACTCGCTCAACTCCAACTGATCCTGATTGCGATTGTCATCATAAATCATCAAAGTGTTGAGATTTCTGTGCCGCGATAGCTTCTGTGCCTTCCTTACATTCCCATCCGTCATATCCAACGCTGCCGTAATGGAACTGTGACGAATGCGGTGAGGACTCATCTTCTTAGAAATCCCTGCCTCCAGACAAGCCTGTTGCACAATCCCATAAATCGCACTCCCCGTCAATCGATGTCCCTTGTGAGCGCGATCTAAACTCACAAATAGAGGCGCTTTAACCTTTAATTCTCGCCTCGCTTGCAACCAAGCTAAAAGCGCCTGTACCGTCGAATTCGCCAAATGAATGACCTCAACTTCCGTCCCCCTTCCCTTCCCGCGAATTTTCAACGTCCGCCTTTCCGCGTTGAAATCTTGAATATTGCATTTAGCAATTTCCCCCCGACGCAGGGCATTATCCCAAAGTAATCGCAATAGAGCATAATCTCGCTTTCCCTTCAACGTCGAGCGATCGCAGTTCTCCAAAACCCGCTTGAAGTCCTGTCTGGCAATCCCACTCGTATCGCGATACTGCCGGACTTTCTCACCTTTAATATGGTCTAAACTCCAACTGCATTTCCCTAAGTTTTGTGCCAAGCGCACCATTGATTTAATGGCACTGAGACGGCGATTAACCGTCGCTTCGCTCAACCCCTTATCCATCAACCACGCCTTATACTTAAACACCTTGGCGATCGCATCGAAGCGAGGCAGAGAAAGGAACTGCGCCACCAATTCCGGGGTGGGTGGAGATTGAGCGAGAAAGTTAAAAAAATCTCGCAAATCCTTTTGATAAGCATGGCGAGTGTTAGGCGATCGCTTGTCCTGCAACAACCGTTCAATAATATCAATGGGTTCGGGTTGCAGGAGGGTAGAAGGGGTAACGGGGACGATTTCGGTCATCGTTCGTAAAAAGCTGGTTTCTTCTATCATACAGCCCTTTAGCTTGCGATAACGACACTTTCCGCAAGCTAAAGGGTGACGGTCAGCAGAAGTAGCGCAATCGCGCTGGTATCGGGGTACAACGCGATTTTTCCCCATCCCCCATGACCCTTTTGACCAAACGAGATATTCTCCGGCGTTATGCACCCAACCGATACGGCTCGAGCCACGTTGAGCGATCGCGTCAGGACAGTCCTTGCTCGTTCTACACATGGCAGGAAACCCAAGTGATGATGGGAGGTAAATCTCGCCCGAGTCCTCCCATTTCCCTCAATACCGATTACCGACTGGTCGATCGCTCCGATCGATTGGCAGACGCGATCGCGCCTCTGAAATCCGCCCCATTCATTGGCATTGACTGCGAAACCACCGGACTCGATCCCTATCGCCACAAAGTTCGCCTGATTCAGTTGGCGGCATTGGATCGTCCGACAATTGTTATCGACTGCTTTGCCATTCCCGATCTCGCTCCCTTGCGTTCTCTGCTGAGTTCTCCCTGTCTCAAAATCGGTCACAATCTCAAATTTGAATGGCTGATGCTGACTCGAAGGGGACTATCTTTACAACCGCCTTTTTTTGACACCTACCTCGCCTATCGAGTTCTCACGGCGGGTTTGAAAAAACGGCTGTCTTTAGAGGCGATCGCGATGAAACTCCTCGGCATTCCTCTGGATAAAACCGAACAAACCAGCGACTTTTCCGGCACTTTAACCCCAAAGCAACTGCAATATGCGGCTATGGATGCGGCGATTCTCTTACCTCTCTATCGCATTGTAAAAGCCAAGTTGGAACGGGCAAAGTTAATGCCCACCGCAAAGTTGGAGTTTGCCTGTCTCCCTGCCACTGCCCAAATGGAACTCAACGGGATGTATTTGGATCGGGAGAAATGGGAAGCGATGGGCGATCGCCTCAAACAGCAGCAGGCACGATTGAAAACCCAACTCGATCGCCAACTGAAACGCCCTCCCACCCAACAGGTTTCTCTCTTGCCGGAGTTGACGGAAACCATCAATCCCCGCTCTTCCCAGCAGGTTAAAGCGGCATTGGCTGCACAAAATATCCTCGTTCCTTCTGCCAGCGCTCAACAGTTGCTCCCTTTAGCGAAAAAGCATCCGATCATTCAAACCCTGTTGGATTATCGCAGCTTGTCGGCTCGCATTTCCACGTTTGCCGAGGGGGTGTTGGAACATATCCACCTCGTGAGCGATCGCATCCATCCCAATTGGTTTCAACTCGGTACCCGATCCGGGCGTTTTAGCTGCCAACAACCAAATTTGCAGCATATTCCGAGGGCGGTTGAAATCCGACAGTGCTTCGTTGCTCCACCCGGAAAGGTTCTGATTAAAGCCGATTACAGCCAAATCGAATTGAGGATTATGGCGAAAGCGGCGTATGGAAGGAATACGTGCAAAATCGGACATCCTGTAAAGTTTTGTAAAGATGGCACGTTTACTTCAGATTACGCGGGAAAAACAAAACGACTGAGAAGTATGAAATTAACAGATACAGCATGGGAGCTTTTGGCAGAAATTGCTGAAAAGAACAAGATTACGAGAACAGAAGTCATTGAACTTTTTGCGCGAGGAGAAGACTGAGACTAAAACGTTAAAACCATTGTTTCATCAAGAGTGGGAGGAGTTTCAGTCAAGTCGAGAAAATAATCTCCAAAGCGTTTAATATGACGAGTTAAATAGGGACTCAATGCAGCCACATCTTCTTTATCTAAGAAGTATCCTTCTGTTTGAAGTTGCCGCAATAGCTCCGTTAGATCGACAACGTTCTGAAAAATGACAGCATTTGCGACGAGATCGTTATACTTAATCCGTTTTTCCATTTCTTCTCGTTCATTAGAATTGATAATACTATCACCACCAAAGAAAAACCATTTGGAAAATCCATGATAAGCCTCAACTTTATTGGTGGCAGCCGTAATTTGTCGCCGTAATTGACCGTCAGAGATATATTCTAAAAGGAAAATCGTTCGTATGACTCGACCCA
>JBCCVR010000093.1:0-27920 GCA_039194995.1 Cyanobacteria bacterium P01_E01_bin.42
AGTTGATCGCTTTTGTAAAAGCTATTTGTCAAGCATTAGCAGATTTGTTCAGTTATCATAAAATAAAATTAATGACTGAAAATAACCAGGCCAAAAAAGTTGGTGAGATACGACATTGGATGGATCAAATTAAAGTTGCAAGATTAAAAGCTAGTAACTGCACTATATCTATTAAGTCAAAAGCATTTTTAGTCAATTATGAAAATTCCATTTGTAAAGCCATTAAGATACAAAATATTCGTGATGAAAACAAGATTGATAAAGAGGAACTCGAAATAACAATAGAACAGGAAATAGAACTTAAACTAATAGTTAAGCCAGAAGAGAAAATCAAAAAAAAGTGGCAAATTTATATAATCAAAGACTAAAATAATTGAATCATTTTCACAAAAATAGCCTGCTTACATTTTGGGAAAATTCAAGATCGCATTTGCTGAGAGAATTTTAGGAAGTGCGATCGCATTTTTCAAGCATTATCCCATTCATCATTACTAATTCCAGCCTGTCGCAACATTTCCTTAACTAAACCCACCAAAATATCTTTAGTTTTATGAGGATTAGGGATGCGAATTTTTAGTTCATCTTTTGCCATAAACTGATGCTTTCCTCCAGAATATGCCCTGTATAACCCAATGCTCTAAATTTACGAATTAACTCTTTGCGAGAAATAACAGAAGGCATTTTTAAACTTCTACCTCCTCAATAATTTTCAATTCTACTCCATCAACAATCGGTAGAGGATCGCCATCTCTTAACTTTAAAAGTATCCATTCTTCCAAAACCTCTAACAAATCCGTGCGACATTCTTCTACAGTATCACCATTTCCCCATACTCCCTCAAATCCTTCAATCTCAGCAAACCAAGACTCATCTTCTAATTGTTTATATTGAGTTCGCGTTAATGCAGCTTCACAGTACCTTAAAAACATAAGCCCTCAAATTTTGCCTTGACGACATCCTAATCCTAACACAGAGAGGAATTGAAAATGCGATCGCATTTGATGAGATAATTTTGAGAGAGTGCGATCGCGTTTGATGGAAACTTGCTAAAATAATAGAAATGCTCTTCAATTGCAGCGATCGCCATGCAAACCCAAGAAAGACCGATAATCTCGTCTCCTTCCTTGCGTCTCTGGACAGTGGAAGAATATTATTATATGGCAGAAGCTGGGATTTTAGGCAAAGATGAATCTGTAGAATTAATTGCTGGACAGATTATAAAAAAAATGAGTCCTCAAAAAACACCTCATGCAACAGCATTAACATTGACTCGGTTGCTGTTAGAAAAAAAATTGGGAGAAAAAGTTTTAGTGAGGACTCAATTATCCATAACATTGAGCGATATTTCCGAACCCGAACCCGATATTGCTGTTGTAATGCCAGATGTTTTGCGCTATCTGGAACATCATCCTACTGCCCAAGAAATCTATTTACTAATTGAAATTGCCGATACACCTGGGAAAATAGACCGCGAAATTAAAGCACAAGAATATAGCCGTATGGGAATTCAAGATTACTGGGTCTTAGATATCAAAAAACGTCAACTCCATATTTTTAGAGAACCAAGTCTTAAAGGATATCAAAATAAAACAATTCTTAAAGAAGATAGTAAAATTTCTCCGTTACAGTTTCCCGATCTGAGTATTTGTATCCAAGAGATTTTACCTCCCACTATGTCTTCATGATCGATTATTTTTTGCGATCTCGTTTGCTGAGAGGATTTTGAGGAAGTGCGATCGCCATTCTCGATCTCAGGCAGCGCGATCGCGACTATAATACAGATAGACCTAAAATTGCTAGGAGTTAAGATGACTAATTTGACTCTCGACTTGGCAACTGTTAATCTTACAGCCGAACAATATTACCAATTGTGTGTAAGAAATAAAAATGTTCGCTTTGAACGCAACGCTAATGGAGATTTAGTGATTATGCCGCCAACTGGAGGAGAAACAGGGAATCGCAACGGAAAAATTATACAACAACTATTTAATTGGTCAGATGAAGATGAAACAGGAATTCCCTTTGATAATGCAACGGGATTTACTTTACCGAATGGTGCAGATCGCGCACCCGATGCTGCATGGATTCCTATAGAAAAATGGAATGAACTACCTCCAGAACAACGTCAAAGATTTTTACCTCTTTGTCCTGATTTTGTAGTTGAGTTGATGTCTCCCAGCGATTCCTTGAAAGCAACTCAACAAAAAATGCAAGAATATTTAGATAATGGTGCAAAACTAGGATGGTTGATTAATAGAAAAACAAGACGAGTAGAAATTTATCGACCCGATCGAGAAGTGGAAAAGTTAAACAATCCTTCTACACTATCAGGTGAAGATGTTTTACCCGGATTTGTTTTGAAATTATCCAAAATTTGGTAAATATTAATCGCATTTATTGAGAGAGTTTTGGGGAGTGCGATCGCATTTGCTGAGAGAAGTTTTAGGAAGTGCGATCGCCATTCTCAATCTCAGGCAGTGCGATCGCGACTATAATACATATAGACCCAAAATCTTGAGGAGTTAAGATGACTAATTTGACTCTCAACCTAGAAACTGTAAACCTGACTGATGAGCAATATTATCAGTTATGTATCAAAAATAAGAATCTTCGCTTTGAACGCAACGCTAATGGAGATTTAAAAATTATGCCTCCCGCAGGTGATGAAACCAGTAACCGTAACGCTGCATTAACGGCACAACTTTGGTTATGGAATGAAAACAAAGAACTGGGGATAGTATTTGATTCTTCCGGAGGTTTTACATTACCTAACAGTGCAGAACGTTCCCCAGATTCTTCTTGGATTCTACTCGAAAAATGGGAACAAATACCTCCAGAAGAACGCGAAAAATTTAGTAAGATATGTCCTGATTTTGTGGTAGAGTTAATGTCACCAAGCGATTCATTGAAAGCGACCCAAGCCAAAATGCAAGAATATTTGGATAATGGTGCAAAATTAGGATGGTTGATCGATCGCAAGAAAAAACGGGTAGAAATTTATAGACCCGGTCGCGATAGCGTGTGCGACAGCACGTATCGCGAAGTAGAAGTGTTAACCAATCCGTCTACGTTGTCTGGAGAAAATATATTACCCGGATTTGTTTTGAAATTAGCCAAAATTTGGTAAATCTTGAAAGTGCGATCGCATTGGTTGCGAGTATTTTGCATTTTTTTTTACCACAGATTGTCAGCGATCGCGATCGCGATCGCATCTTCATTTAGTTTTATGAAGAGTCGCGAGTTTCGATCCGTAGTTACAATGTTCTGTAGTAGAATTATTGGTCAAGGACTGGAAGTTATGGCAAACCCAGAACATTTAGCAATCCTCCAACAAGGCATTCGCGTCTGGAATCAATGGCGTAATGATAACTGGTTCGTTAGAGCAGACCTTCGGGGAGCGAATCTTCAAAACGCAAATTTTGAAGAGATTTCTCTTTACAGAGTCGATCTCAGAGAAGCCAACCTGCAAAATACCAATCTTCAAAGCGCGAGTTTGTATATAGCCGACCTCCAAAATACTAATCTTCAAGGCGCTAATCTGCAAAATGCTTCTGTCCGAGATGCCAATCTTCAAAATGCTAATCTTTGCGATGTCAATCTCCAAGATGCCGATATTCGAGACACCAACCTTCAAGGTGCTAATCTTCACAATGCCAAACTTCAACGAGTTAGCTTTAAAACTGTCAATCTCCAAGGAACTTATCTCCGAGGCGCAATACTCCAAGAAGCCAATCTCTCGAAAGCAAATCTTCAAGGATTCGATTTCCAACAAGTCGATCTGCAAAATATTAATTTTCAGGATGCTAATCTTCAAGCCGTTAATTTTAAAAATCTAAATCTCCAAAAAGCCCGTTTTTGCAATGCAAACTTACAAGGAGCTAATCTCTACAGTGCCAATCTCATTAGAGCAAACTTTCGGGATGCAAATCTTCAAGAAGCTAATCTCTACAGAGCTAATTTAGAAGGTGCGAATCTCTACAAAGCCAACTTTCAAAGCGCAAATCTCCAATTTGTCAATTTTCAAAGAGTCAGTCTCCAACACACCAACTTTCAAGGCGCTAATCTCGAAAATGCGTATCTTAAAGGAGTCAATTTGCGCGGCGCGATTGTCGATCGCAATACAAAATTAAGTCCCTACTGGCGGTTTATTTGGGAAATTGTCAATCAGGGCGCTGAAGGGAAAAACCTTAAAAAAGCAGATTTCCGGGATGCCAATCTTAATAATTCCCGCTTTCAAAAGGCAGATTTGCAAGGCACAAATTTCCAAAGTGTCAATCTTCAATACGCCAACTTCCAAGAAGCCAATCTCCAAAACGTTCGCTTTCAAGAAGCCAACCTTCAACACGCCAATTTCCAAGAAGCCGATTTATACAGCGCTCGTCTCCAAGAAACCAATCTTCGAGAGGTGAATTTTCAAAATGCCAATCTTCATCGCGCTCGACTTCAAGAAGCTAATTTACTATCTGCAAACCTCCAGTCGGCGAACTTACAAAACTCCCATCTACAAGAAGCAAACCTCGAATACGCTAAACTCCAAGGCGCTAATTTACAGGGTGCTAATTTACAAGGCGCAAATCTGTACAAAGCCAATCTTTGGGAAGCAGCGATCGATCGTGAGACACAATTAGATCGTAAATGGCGGTTGGCTTGGAAAATTGTGAATGAAGGGGCTGAAGGTAAAAATCTTAAAGATGCCGATCTCCAACACATGAACTTCCAAGGCGTTAACTTTCAAAATACCAATCTTCAAAATGCTGACTTGTACGGTACGGATCTTCAGAATGCTAATTTACAAGGGGCAGATTTGCGAGGCGCGAATCTCGAAAGGGCTAATCTCAGAGGTGTTAATTTTTGGGAAACTAAGATCGATCGCAAGACAAAATTAAGCAAAGAAGCGCGATTACGGTGGCAAATCGTTAATGGAGGTGCAGAAGGTAAAAATTTACAAAGGATCGATCTTTCAGGCGCGGATCTCAAAGGTGCAAACCTTAAAAGGGCTAATCTCGAACAAGCCAATCTTTGCGGTGCAAATCTTCAAGATGCAAATCTTCAGGGTGCGAATCTTTATCGGGCTAGTCTTTGGGAAACAAATCTTCGAGGTACAGCGATCGATTCAAAGACAAAACTAAGCCGAAAATGGCGATTGGTTTGGAAAATTGTTAACGAAGGTGCAGAAGGTCAAAACTTAGCAGGGATCGAGCTTAGAGGGGCAAATCTCTATTGTGCAAATCTCAAAGGGATCGATCTCCAAGATGCCAATCTAAGCGGTGCTAATTTGCAAGGAGCTAACCTGCAAAATGCTAATCTCAATGGAGTCAATCTTTACGATACCAAGATTAATCGCAACACAAAACTAGATAGCAAATGGCAATTAATCTGGGAGCTTATTAACGGAAAAGCCAACGGTAAAAATTTTCAAGAAGTTGAGCTTCAAGGTGTTAATTTGTGTGGAATAAGTTTGCAAAATGTCAATTTCCAGAGAGCTAATCTTCAAGGAGTCGAGCTTCAGCATTCTAACCTTCAAGATGTCGATTTTCAAGGGGCTGATTTTCAAGGGGCTGATCTTAATCATACCAAATTCACTAGAGCCAATCTTCAGAATGCTAATTTTACTAGAGCCAATCTCAGATATGTAACATTCGATCGCGATACGAAATTAGATCCGAAATGGCACTTGGTTTGGAGACTGGTTAACAAAGGAGCAAAAGGTAAAAATCTACAAGGATCGGATCTTCAAAATGCCGATCTTCAGAGAGTTGACTTTCAAGGGGCAGATCTGCGCGGTGCTAATCTCCAAAATGCCGATCTCCGAGGCGCTAATTTACGCAATGTTGCGATCGATTGCAATACAAAACTCGATCCAAAATGGCGATTGGTCTGGGAAATTATCAATGAAGGAGCAGAAGGAAAAAATCTACAGGGAGTAGATCTTCAAGGCGCTAACCTTCAATGTATAAATGTGCAAAATGCTAATCTCCAAAATGCTAATCTTCAGAATGCAATGTTACAGAAAGCTAATCTTCAAGATATAGACCTTCAAGGTGCAAATCTGCAAAATGTCGATCTTTGGAAAGCTAATTTACAAGATGCCGATCTACAAAATTCTAACTTGCAAAATGCAACTCTTGGACGGGCAAATTTTCAGGATGCTAACCTGCAAAATGCCAATCTACAAGATGCCGATCTCCGAAATGCAAAATTACAAAATGCCGATCTACAAAGTGCTAATCTCCGGGATATAAATCTTTGGGAAGCCGATCTCAGAGGTGTAAATCTTTGGTTAGCTACCCTGCAAAGCAACAACATACATGGGACAAAGCTGGATGGTAAATGGCAATTAGTATGGGACATTCTCAACAAAGAAACTCAAAATAAAAACCTCCAAGATGCCGATTTCCAAGGAGCAAATCTTCAAGGAGCAAATCTTCGAGACTTCAACCTCCAAGGGGCAAATTTCCAGTACGCCGATCTTAGAGGTGCGAATCTCCAAGGGACAAATCTCCAAGATGCCAATCTTCGCTATGCCGATCTCCGCAAAACCAAACTCGATGCGGTGACGGCTTTAAACACTCGTTTTGGCAATAATCCGGGTATCGGACGCAAATCGATCGCGAGATTGAGACAACAAGGGGCGATTTTTGGATAATCCAGTCGCAAAAAAAAGCACGCGATCGCGTGCCTTAAAAGTGAAGATACTTAAATCTTATTCCTCCGCAGTTGCCTCTGCTTCGGTATCGATCGCCTCTTCCTTCTCTGCCAGAGCTTCGGCGGTTTTCTTCCGATCCAACTTAAAGTAGAGAACTCCCAAAGGCGGCAAACACAAATCCAGAGAATAGGGCTTATCGTGGAACGACCATTCCTCGGCCCACTTTCCGCCTAAGTTCCCCATGTTGCTACCGCCGTACTTCCCAGCATCGCTATTAAACAACTCCGTATAATAGCCCTGTTCGTAAACGCCAATACGGTAATGGCTGTGGGGTTGGGGAGTAAAGTTGCAAACGCAGATGAGATAATCTTCAGGATCGTGACTGCGACGAATGAAAGACACGACGCTATGACGATTATCGCTGCAATCGATCCATTCAAACCCTTCCTCTTCGTAATCCTTCTCGTACAATGCCGGCTGAGTCTTGTACATGGCATTGACATCGCAGAAGAAGCGCTTGAGGTCTTTATGAGCCTCATACTGCAATAAATGCCAATCTAAATCGCCCCAAATATTCCACTCGTCCCACTGACCGAATTCCATGCTCATAAACATGGTTTTCTTGCCGGGATGGGCAAACATATAGGTAAATAACGCACGGACGTTTGCAAACTTTTGCCACTCGTCCCCCTGCATTTTACCGATCATGCTGCTCTTACAGTGAACCACCTCATCGTGGGACAACGCGAGCATATAGTTCTCGCTGTGGTTGTACCACATACTGAAAGTCACATTATTTTGGTGGAACTGACGGAACCAGGCATCCATGTGGAAATAATCCAACATATCGTGCATCCAACCCATGTTCCATTTCAGGTTAAAGCCCAAACCTCCCACATAAGTCGGCCAAGAAACCATCGGCCAGTCCGTGGATTCTTCCGCGATGGAGAGAATACCGGGATAGTAACTATAGAGAACGCTATTCACCTGACAGATAAAATCGCGAGCCTCGAGGTGTTCGTGACCGCCGTATTTATTGGCCGTCCATTCTCCATCCTTACGGAAATAGTTCCGATAGAGCATGGACGCAACCGCGTCTACCCGCATACCATCGATGTGATACTTGTCAAACCAGAAGAGGGCGTTAGAAACAAGGAAATTTCGCACCTCATTGCGTCCGTAGTTAAAAACGAGGGTTCCCCATTCCTTATGCTCCCCAATGCGAGGATCTTCGTATTCGTAGAGGTGAGTGCCATCAAAGCGAGCGAGTCCGTGACCGTCTTTGGGGAAGTGACCGGGAACCCAGTCTACGAGGACTCCAATGCCGTTTTTGTGGCACTCATCGACAAAATACATGAAGTCTTCGGGAGAGCCGTAACGAGAAGTCGGCGCAAAATAGCCCGTCACTTGATAGCCCCAAGAACCATCAAAAGGATGCTCTGCTACAGGAAGGAGTTCGATATGAGTGTAACCCAACTCTTTCACGTAGGGGATGAGGCGTTGCGCCATTTCGTAATAGGTCAGATAGCGCGCCCCTTCCTTGTAGTCGTTGGCTTGAATGGAGGGGCCTTCTCCTTCGAGATAGCGGGCGGGATAGTGCATGGCTTCGTGCATCCAAGACCCTAAATGCACTTCGTAGACGGAAATGGGTCCTTTGAGAGGCTCGCTATTGCGGCGTTGTTCCATCCACTCGGCATCTTTCCACTCATAGGCATCGAGATCGGCGACGATGGAGGCGGTTTTCGGTCTGACTTCTTGCCAGAAGCCGTAAGGATCGCTCTTTTCGTAGATATGTCCGTCCCAGTTTTTAATCTCGTATTTGTAATGAGCGCCAACTTTTAATTCAGGAATAAAGATATCCCACGTTCCGCCATCGAGTTTCCGCATTTGATGGTGGCGACCGTCCCAATTGTTAAAGTCCCCGAGGACAGAAACGTTACGGCTATTGGGAGCCCAAACAGAAAAGTACACCCCTTTGACACCATTTTGTTCCATGGGATGCGCGCCCATTTTCTCGTACACGCGGTGGTGGTTGCCTTCCCCAAAGAGATGCAGGTCAAAACCGGTTAGAACTGGCGATTTAAAGGCGTAGGGGTCGTGAATGACGCGATCGTGTTCCCCTTCGCGAATGCGGAGTTGATAATGGGCGAGTTCTTCGGTTTCGATCTTGCACTCAAAGAAGTTGGGGTGATGAACCGCCTGCATAATGTGTTCTTGGCGCTCGTCGGGACGAATTACCCATGCCTGTTCCGCGTTGGGAAGATAGGCACGAACCACCCAACTGCGAACTTTGCCATTTTGTTCGAGGGGGTGGGGTCCGAGGACTTCAAAGGGGTCTTGATGCTGATTCCAAACGATTTTGTTAACTTGTTCTGGAGCAATCATGTTGACTTATCTATAAGGGCTATTTATCTCAAAGGAGAAGGGTTGGTCGAGAACGCCGTTCGTTTCGATGATTATTAATATATTGTAATATTTCGCCAATTTACGAAAATTCTTCGATTTTACTGGAAGATCGGGAAAATTTGGGACGATCGCTTTTCTCTTTTTTCCTGTTAAATTGCCCAAAAATGACGCGATCGCGAAAACAAGATCGCAACCCTATTACTCAAAGAGGGATCGAATGTCCAAAACCGCAGATATCGGCAGCAAGCGTCTCATCGGGACTAACCCCGTCCTCTGGGCGCAATGGGTCACGGATATCCCCAATCTCCGATGTATCGGCATCGAATCCACCAGTTTTGAATGGGTGAGTCGGCAAACCGATGTTCTCTTGCGAGTGAGATCGCCCCAGTACGGGGAATTTCTGATTATTAACGAAATTCAAACTCAGTACAGTCGCGAAATGCCGAGGCGAATCCGTGCCTATGCTGCTCTAGCTGAAGAAAAATACAAACTCCCCGTTTATCCTGTCTTGGTGAACCTCTTTCCCCCCAGTGGCAATGTTGAGATTCCCAACCGCTACCAATCGGAGTTTTGTGGGTTGAAAGCCTTGCAAGAGTATCGCACGATAAATCTTTGGGAAATCGACGTACAAATCATCCGCGATCGCCCCATTCCTCCCTTGATTCCTTTTGCGCCTCTCTTCAAAAATGGCAATGATGAGTTAGTGGTGCGAGAAGCCTTGGGAATGTTGAGGGCAGACGAAAACTTGCAGGATTTCGAGACATTATTGGCATTTTTTGCTAGTTTTGTACTAGACAGCCAATTAGTTCAAAATATTATGAGGTGGGATATGGCCATATTAGAACAATCGCCTTTATATCGAGAACTTGCCCAGCGAGAAAGACAGCAAGGGTTACAGCAGGGTTTACAGCAGGGTTTACAGCAGGGTTTACAGCAGGGTTTACAGCAAGGATCGCAACAACAAAAACGTGCAACAATCCAGAGTATGTGCCGCGTTCGTTTTGGGGCTTGGGATGAAGAACTCGAAAGCATTTGCGATCGCCTCCTCGAACTCTCCACAGATGAACTCGCGCAATCCCTCTTCAATCTTTCTAAAGAGGAATTGCTCGATCGCTTTTCAGTTCGGTAACGAGTTATTACCCTTTCTCTACACCGTTACCTGTTCCAGCATGAGTTTTGCCTGTTTCATGTCATCGGGAACTTTAATGGGATAATCCCCCGTAAAGCACGCCGAACAATAACTTGTGGGAGATTCGCCCGTTTCCTCCAGCATTCCTTGCCAACTCAAATAAGTCAGAGAATCGACCCCAATATGTTCGGAGATGTCCGCGATCGATTTGGTTGCTGCGATTAACTGACTCTGGCTGTCAGTGTCCAAACCATAGAAACAAGGATGGGTAACGGGAGGTGAAGAGATTTTCATGTGAACTTCAGTGGCTCCCGCATCCCGCAACGTTTTGACGATTTTTCGGCTCGTGGTTCCCCGCACAATGGAGTCATCAATCACAATAATCCGCTTTCCTTGTAAAACATCTTTGAGGGGATTTAACTTCATGCGAATCCCCGATTCTCGCATATGTTGGGTGGGCTGAATGAAAGTGCGTCCCACATAGCGATTTTTAATCAATCCTTCCGCGTAAGGAATGCCAGACGTTTCCGAATAGCCGATCGCCGCCGGAACGCCGGAATCTGGGACGGCAATGACCATATCGGCATCGGTGAAGGATTCTCGGGCGAGACGTTTGCCCAATCGCATCCGGTAACTATAGAGAGTTTCTTCATTCACCACGCTATCGGGACGAGCAAAATAAATCATCTCGAAAACGCAGAGTTTGCGTTCGGGTTTAATGCCCCAATGAAAGGAAGCCATTCCCGCTTCTGTAATCCAAACCAATTCCCCCGGTTCCACATCCCGCAGATATTCCGCCCCGATAATATCAAAAGCGCAGGTTTCCGAAGCCAACACGTAACGCTGGGGATCTCCGGGTAAAATGCCGATAACGAGGGGGCGAATGCCGTAGCGATCGCGCACCCCCATTAAGCCCGAGGGGGTTCCAATAACCAAGCTATAAGCCCCCCGACACATTCCAAATGCACTTAACGCCGCATCCAGCCATTCTTTGCCGTCATCCACTTCATCGGCGATCGCGAGGGCGATCATTTCCGAATCCGTTGTCGTCTCAAATTTGCAGCCCCGCCGCCCCAATTCTTCGCGCAATTCTTTAACATTGACAAGATTGCCATTATGTGCTAAAGCCAAATGTCCCAAGCGAGTTTTAACAATTGCGGGTTGGGCATTCGCTTTTAAACTCGATCCCGTAGTTGAGTAGCGGGTGTGTCCCACTGCGAGATCCCCGGGCAGTTGGCTCAAAATGTCTTCATTGAAAACTTGAGAAACCAGACCCATATTTTTATGGTGATATATCTGTCCTTCGGAAAAGGTAGCAATTCCGGCGGATTCTTGACCGCGATGCTGGAGGGCAAATAAACCAAAATAACTTAATTTGGCGACATCTTCTTCCGGGGCGTAGAGACCGAAAACGCCGCAGGCTTCTTCCATTTTATCGGGACGTTCCGGCGATCGCCCGACAGGGGAACGATTTTGCTCGTCGGCGAAGATGGGATTGGGGATCATAGAGATTCTGCTTTGCTCCTGAATGGTGGCATTGAACGAGAACTGGCGATCGCTTGCGGGAAACAGAGAATGGAATCGGAAGAGCGACCGCTCATCATAACTTAGCTTAATATTTCTTTAACATTTAAGCTAGAGGGGTCGGTCATTGGCAATTGGTTTTTCCCTTTTGCACTCCCCCTCTTCCCCCCTCTTTCCCCCCATTGGGGGGATGTAAGAAGGGTTGGGGGTGGGTTGCTATGGGTTGTTGGTCAATCGCCGCTCGATCGCCCAAAACCATCGATCCTTGATGTCCCGTATCTTAACGTCGATCGCGGGGGAGCGATCGTGTTGAGATATCTGCAAGTTTCCTTCCGATTGCGTTACCGTACCAATGGCTTGCCAGAGATTATCGAGGGTCTTTTGTAAATAGTCTTCCCAAACCCGAGAAAATTCTGATGCGATCGCCACTAAAATCAAATTTCCCCCCTCTCCAAACAAAATCTCATCCCACCGCCGATCGTTCTGGGAAGTATTTAAGATAATTTCTGCCCCTCGGTTGCCACTGATGCAGCATTCCGCCAAAGCCACGGCAAGACCCCCTTCGGAACAATCGTGGGCGGCGTTGATCCAACCTTCGCGGATACCGTGCCGACAGGCAGCTTGGACTTGTCGTTCCCGTTCGAAGTCGATTTTCGGGGGATGTCCGGCGATCGCCCCGTGGATGGCGGCCAAATATTCGGAACCGCCGAGGGTGACGGGAGACCCCATCCCGAGAAGATAGATGCGATCGCCTTTATTTTGCCAACCCTGACCGCAGGTGCGGGTAATATCGGGGACGAGTCCCACCATGCCGATAACAGGAGTCGGATAAATGGCTTGGGGTTTCCCTTCCGAGTCCAAGGTTTCGTTGTAGAGAGAAACATTTCCGCCCGTGACGGGGGTTTCCAGTTCCTTGCAGGCTTCGGCGATGCCCTGACAAGCAAGGGCGAGTTGCCAATACCCCACGGGCTTTTCTGGGCTGCCAAAATTGAGATTGTCGGTAATGGCGATCGGTTCTGCCCCCACACAGCTTAAGTTCCTCGCCGCTTCTGCAACCGCCGCCTTTGCCCCCTCATAAGGATGCAAATAAACGTAACGGGAATTGCAATCGGTGGTGACAGCTACGCCTTTTCGATCCCCCTGGCTATCGCCACCCCCCTTATTAAAGGGGGCAGGGGGGATCGTCGATCGCAGTCGAACCACCGCCGCATCGGCTGCACCGGGTAAAATCAGCGTATTATTTTGGACTTGGTGATCGTATTGGCGATAGACCCAGTGTTTTGAGGCAATCGAAGGGCGATCGAGAAGCGTTAATAATACATCATTCCAACTCTGCCATTGTTCGCCGATTTGGATGCCTTCCCCCGTACAGGCAGGGAGACTTGCTGCCGTCCATTCCCATGCCTTCTTCGCGTATTCTGGTGGCTCTGAGAGAATCTCCCGATGATAGATGGGCGTATCTTCAGCTAAGGCGGCGGCGGGAACTTCGGCGGCAATTTTTCCTTGATGGAAAATTCGCACCACGGGTTCGGTAATAATTTCCCCCGCGACTACTGCATGGAGTCCCCAACGGTGAAAAATCTCGATTAATTCTCCTTCTCGTCCCTTTTCTGCAACGAAAAGCATTCTTTCTTGGGACTCCGAGAGCAAGTATTCGTAAGGAATCATCCCGGTTTCCCGGGCGGGAATTCGATCCAAATCCAACTCAACCCCGACACCGCCTTTTTCCGCCATTTCCGAAGTAGAACAGGTTAGCCCCGCCGCCCCCATATCCTGCGCCGCAACCACTGCCCCAGTTTTAAAAGCCTCCAAACAGGCTTCGATTAAAGACTTCTCCAAAAACGGATCTCCCACTTGGACGGCGGGGCGATCGTCCATAGACTCGTCGCTAAGTTCCGCACTGGCAAAACTCGCCCCGCCCATCCCATCCCGTCCCGTGGTAGACCCCACGTATAACACCGGATTGCCGATGCCCGATGCCCCGGCTTTAACAATTTCTTCCGTTTCCATCAACCCCAACGCCATCGCATTCACAAGGGGATTGCCGGAATAGGCGCGATCGAAGTAGATTTCCCCGCCCACTGTCGGAATGCCCGTACAGTTGCCATAATTGGCGATTCCTTCCACGACTCCGTTAAAAGTGCGTCGGGTTTTGGCATCTTCGAGATCCCCAAAACGCAGGGAGTTCAATACGGCAATGGGACGCGCCCCCATTGTGAAAATATCCCGGAGAATGCCGCCAACTCCCGTGGTCGCTCCTTGGAAGGGTTCGACGGCGGAGGGGTGATTGTGGGATTCAATCTTAAAAGCGAGGTGAAATCCGTCGCCTAAATCTACAACTCCCGCATTTTCCCCGGGCCCGACGAGGATATGCTTTCCGGTTGTGGGAAATTGTTTGAGGAGGGGGCGAGAATTTTTGTAGCAGCAATGTTCGCTCCACATGACCCCAAACATCCCTAATTCTGCCTTGTTGGGATGGCGATCGAGGCGTTTAACAATTTCGCCGTATTCCTCGGGTTTGATGCCTTCTGAGGCGATTTCATCTGGAGAGAAAGGAGAAGCGGACATAAAATTTGCTGGGGATGGGGACGAGTTCGATTTTATCAACAGAATCGCAGCAATATACATGACAAGAGAGGTATTGTCTCAAATACCTCTCTCGAAAATCTTATGCTGTGTTTTTGTCCCAACTTCCCTTTATTTCAGCAGTAAGCGCTGATGTCCTCGCCACATTCATCCGCCAAATAGCACAAAGCGCGAAACCGCAAACCAATTAATTGATCGTAAAAAGGATTTAACTTACACATCGGTGGAATGTGAAAGAGCTTTTTCCCAAACATCGTTACATCTCGTTCAAACGGACATTGGGGGGGGATCAATTGACACAGCAGGCGAGCAAAATCTGCATCTTTAACTTCCCAGTTATCGAGCCACATTTTAATGGGCTGTAATGGGTCAAAAGTAATTTTGGGAAACTTGAATTGTCCGGAGACATTCCCTAAAGAATTTCCGGATTTGCGCGTTGGAATGTATTCGGAACTCCAACTGCTGAAAACGACTTGTTTGATTGTTGTTCGGGTTGCATCAGCCATTGTTTTTTTCTGTTCTGACTCGAGAGAACAGACTCGCTTAATTTTACCTACGGATACCTAGATCGCGATTCCGGAATCTTGGCAGATAGTTTTCTGACAATGCGGAACCTTTCAAAAGGCAAGGGATTACAAGGGTTTGCTCGCGTTATTTAACAGTTTGTTACAAAGATCTCAGTCAGCACTTACAAATAATTAAGAAGTATGAGTAAACGAGATTCTTGGTAAGTTGCCGTTAATTTTAGTATTTATGCCTAGGCAAAATAGCCAGTCAAAAATACTTTTTGAGCTAACTTTATTTATTATATTCTGTTCGGTCTTTTCTAGGTGTAGTCCACGCAACATGATTTTAAATTACGATCGCGATCGCTTTAATTAAAAACAACATTTCTATTGTTTTTATCGGTATTAACTCTATTCTGTTTGGTTTTTCCTAAGTATAGTCCAAGCAATATCACGTTAAATTGCGATCGCGATCGCACCAACAAAAAACAACATTTCTATTGTTTTTATCAGTTATTTTCCTGTAGAAAAATACTCGGAACAGAAGAACGGTTAAATTGAGGGGAATTTTGCCCTTCTTTTTCTATTTTAGTATCATTTGTTACAGAAAAAACATCCTCAACAATTTTTCTTTTTCTTAATGAATCCCCCGGGGATAAAGATGTTTCCGAGGGAGGGCGATCGGTAGAATTAATTGACCAACTCGTTGATGTGGGAATTTGTTGGTGGCGGATTTTTGAGGAAGTGTTGGGAGCATCGGGAGCGTCGGAAGCAGGGGAGCCGGAGGGAGAGTTTTGCCAGTTTTTGGCTTGCCAGATGAGTTTTACTTGGGTTGGGGATTCGCCGGGAAGGGGGAGAACTTGTGCTGAAACGGTCAGTCGCCGTTTGAGGGAATCTGAGACGAGAAAAACGCTGCCAAAAATGAGCGTATCTTTGGGGACGGGTTCCAAGCGTAATGTCACTTCATTTGCCCCGGGTTGCAAGCGACGGGGAAAGAAGTCCAGTCCGGCAATTTCATCGATAATTTGACAGGGAAGCGGGACGATAATTCTTATCTTGAATTGATGCTCGCAACCGTGGGCCAGTCGCCCCAAGTTGACCGATTCTGGATAGTCCCAAACGCCGCTTTCTGTTGGAATTCCCGTCACCATTCCTTTAACCTCCACATTTTCAAAGATGACGTTTTTACCCGATGCAACCCGGATCGCTGATTGAGTGTTTTGAGGATCTGTCGCCTCGATCCGGAGATTTTGCAAACGGACGCGATCGCTTTCGATCGCCACTACCGTCCCCGTTTTTCTCCAAATTGTCGCTCCCGCACCATCTAACGTTACGGGTTGGCGAATGGCGATCGGGGCTTCATATTCCCCATTGGGCGGGAACAGCGTAATCTTATCCCGGGGCGATCGCGAATCGAGTTCCTCCTGTAAGGTCAAAGAAATTCGAGATTCGGAGGATTGAGATTTTTGCACCGCAAATAAAGATTTCTTTAAATCTTCAGTGGTTGGCGGGCGATCGATAATAATTGGCTCCGGATCGCGATAAATCAAAACTGGAGTTTGAGTTGGTTCTTTCTGCTGTTTAACGGGTGACTTTTTTACAGATGTTGCAGGCAATGTGCCAACTTGGGAGCGAAAAAACTGTTTGATTGCAGCGATTAATCCAGACATAGCATTTCTACCTCCACAATACGCCCGCGAGGCTCTCGAGACAGTTGAAACCATTGGCCGTGCTTGAGGGCGATCGCGTTTCCGAGGGGGACGAGTTGACCGTTAGAAGCCGTGAGAGAAGTTAATCGTTGATTGGCCAGCCACCAACGATCTTGGAGAACGGTACAGTAGGCTTGGGGAAGGCGATCGCACTTTTCTCCGGGGGAAATATGGTCGAAAACGTGCCATTTGAATAGAGAAAGGCGATCGTATGCCATCACCTCGCTATCTCGCCGCCATTGACCCGGACGGCGTTGCGATCGCAAAATCAGACGGGGAATTCTGCCTTTTTGTTTCGTGCCGCAAAAGGGACAATACGCGCGATCGCGCCGTTCTAAAACAAACCATTTCCCGGAACAATCGGGATTTTGACAGGGAATGAGGGAATCCCACGTTTTCGTTAATCCCCGCTCCCATTCCATCGCCGTCGGACGATGTTCGGGAGAATGAAGCCCCTCGATAAACGCTTTTTCAAATAAGCGACTCAAATGGGAACCAAACGCCGTATAAGGGAGTTGAATTCCTTCCGGATGATTGGAGCGATCGCGAGGATGTTCGATGAATAACGCCTTTTCTCCCATGCTTAAGCGATCGTCTTCCTCTGCGGATATCGTGGAGTTAATTTTCGGACCTTCTAAAGGGTGACGTTGCAATAAATATTGATAGATGAGTACCGCCAAAGCATGAAGATCTGTTTGAGTCGAAACATGCTTCCGTTGGGAATGATTGACGGGTAAATGAACTGTTGCTAAAACTTCCGGAGCAATATAGCCCCGCGTTCCCAAAACATCGGGGGGAAATAAACCCGGAATTGCTAAAGAATCAATATCGATAATCAAACATTTGCCTCGAGGGGGATTGACCAAAACATTTTTATTCGATAAATCTGAATGTGCCAATCCTGCTTGATGCAGGCGGCGAACTGCTCGCGCCAAAAGAATGCAAATATTGAGATAATCGATCCACGTTCCCCGCTCTTCCGGCGGTAACATTCCTCGCAATTTTTCCCGAATAAACCAAGTGCTTTCTTTTTCCTTCCCTTGGCAAAAACCCGAAGCAAAGAAAAAATCTTGAGGATAGAGAGGAGTCACGATACCGAGTTTGGGCTGGGTAATAATAGCCGTTGACCAGCAAAATAAATTCTGCCAATAATCCCCCGTCTCTCGATCTAGCGTCGGATTATAGCGCCCTAAAATGGCTTCCAAACGGTTCATGCGATTGGGATCGGCTGCTAATGCTTCATCTTTATAAAAACAAAGGACGGAAGCGCGATCGCGGCTCAAATAAACCTTTTTCATCGCCCCTTCCGCGATCGCGTCGGGAATATACTCAATCGTTCGCCCATCGGCTAAAGTTGCGGTTTTCATGTTATTTGTTGTTGGTTGTTGGTTGTTGTTTACATTCCGGCTTCCCCTCTTGGGAGGGGGCTGGGGGGTGAGTTTCTCCCTTTCTTGGAAAGGTTGGGGCGTGGGTCTGCTCTTGCTGAAGAATGACCAAAGTGCGATCGTCAAATGAGCCTTTGACTTGATAAGAATCCAGCCAAAGTCGCAGATTTTCAGCCGGGCATTTTTCAACCTCATTTCTCTGCCAATGGACTGCTGCCAATAATGCGGGCGAGGCAATTAAATCTTCCACGCTCATTCCCAGAACCTTGGCATAGCGATCGCAAGCATAAAGCGATACGATTTTTGGGTTCTCCTCTGCGGAAACGAGGCGATCGATTTGACTGCAAAACTCGTCTCTTTCTGCTTCTAGATCGGATAGGTTTCCTAGTTTAGTTTCACTGAGGCGATCGACAATTTCACCGCTATTGACCGGATCTCGAGCAATGATGCGATTGAGAACCAAATCCCCATACAAGCGCAACATTTCCGAATCGGCGGGAAAATAATCATCGGCAACCCCATCCGTCATCACTAACAATGTTTTTAAGGGACTGAAAAAAGGGAACGTTTTCCGCATCAAATAATCTCGTTCGACTTTTCCCGGTGTTGTTAAAAATTCCGTTTGTCCGGAAAATTCGCCGCGATCGGGAATTCCTAAGACGTGTAAGCGATCGCGGCGATCGAAAGCAACGGTTAAACCATCCCCGACCTGACAGGTTAAAATCAAACTATATTCGGTGTTTTTATAGTTGACCGTCCGATGAATGGCTAATAGTAGCGTCGTTGCGAGATCGTCTTGAGTAATATCGCGATGACCGAGACTTTTGTAATATTTGGTATACTCGACTCGCTCTCGAACGGCATTTTCAACCGCATCCAAAGCAATTTTCATCGCTTCGTGTAACGTCGTTTGAATGCGTTCTAAATCTTCTGCGGCAAACACTCCCGTCTGCTCGTTCCGCCTAAACGTATCCACAGACCAATTTTGTCGTTTTTGCAGTCGAACGCCCGCTAGAGCCTCTTCTAAATACCTGACAGCCGCTTGGCAGGAGACCCTTGCACCCACGCGGGAAAACTTTTTCGATCCCGCACCATCGGCAACGGCGATAATCTGCCAATCTCCACGAGTCCCGAACTCAAGCCAATCATCGCAATGAGTCCCGTCATGTTTGTGTTTTTTTCCTCGTACTCTTGCCCCGATCGCCTGCCATCCGTCGCTCGCTTGAGCAACCTGACAAAAGGATTCTGCGTGAAAATCCGGCTCGTTTTGCGGTAAGGGTTGATATTGCCAGACTCCGCGCGATCGCTCGGGTGGTTTTGGTGGTTCTGGTTCATCTGCCATGACCATAATTGGGTGCGATCGCGTGGAAATGGCATACACTAGAGGTTCGGTAGGAACGACAAGAATGAGGGGAGAAATAGCTTCTTTCACCGCATCTTGAACCTTCGCGAGACTGACTTGCCGAGTAGACTGCCCTCGATCCAACAATGCGATCGCATCTTGCCAAGCTAAATCGAGAATTTTTTCGCGATCGCTTAACAAGACTCCCGGAAGTTCCAAATAAGAAGCAAAAATATTTTCGTAAAGTTGCGCCAAAACTCTCGGAACTTCGGCGGCTGTCTGAGGATGACAGCGCAAAAAATCAGTCCAGAGATTCTCACTAACAGAACATTCTGACAGGAGATTGAGTTTCTCGAGAATGACACGCGCTAACGCTTCTTGATGCGGTTTCATAAGATTCTTCTCGATCGATACGCAATAATGGAAGAGACTCCCAATTCACAAGGAAATCTCTCTTCTCATTCATCAATTTTTATTGAGATATTCTTAATTTTCCAGATAGCTTAAAGCAGGTTAAAGCAGGCAGTTGCGAAATTATTTTCCCTTTGCGACGATCGCGATCGAATTAGATGCTGAGATTTGTAATGTCGAGGTATATCTCTTTTGAAAGCGAGAGGGAGGGAGCTTTTGTCAGACGACAATCGTGGGTTACGTCAGTATATAACTTATAGACTGAGTAAGATAATAAAACGATCGGGTATGGAGAAGCACTGCCGAACCCGCAGGGGGAAAATACCGAGTTTTTGCTGAGAAAATTTGGTGTTTTCCTCTAGAGACAAAATAAATTAGAGATGTGTTATCTTAGTCGAAGAGAGAACATTTACACATCTTTCTAGGCATTAGGGGCAAACTCTCTCGCACTTTTATTATTGAGTTCACGATCGAGGTTAGAAACATGAATCGACTGATGAATGGGTTGGGAGCGACTTCGGCTGCGATCGCTGCAAGTCTCTTTGTAGCATCTCCTGCTCTTTCTGCAACACTGGTGGGAACTGAATTAGTTCTTTCGGTTGATGTATCGGGTAGTATTGACAGCAATGAATACATCTTACAACAAGAAGGCTATGTCAATGCTTTCCGAAATACCGACTTTATTGACATCGTAACGGGTATAGAAGGCGGAGTTGCGGTCACGCTGCAAATGTGGGCCTCGGATGTTGCCGATCACATTGGTTGGTATCATATTGTCGATGCAGCGAGTGCCAACGCATTTGCCGATGCAATTGAAGCGATCGATAGACCCGATTCCATTGGTGAGGGAACGAACCTTGCCGGTGCATTGACTTCAGCGGCCAGTCTACTCAACACCAACGATTTTATCGGGCGGCAAGTGATTGATGTCTCTGCGGATGGTTTTCACAAGGACGATCCTACTGAACCGGGGTGCAATATAAGCACTCAGAGCACTAGCATCTGTACGGATTTGATGGAAGCGTCCCGCGATGCAGTTTTAGCTCAAGGGATAACGATTAACGGTCTACCGGTTGTAACTCCAGATTTCCCCGATCTCGATAGCTACTTCCAACAATTCGTGATAGGTGGCGAAGGAAGTTTTATCCAGATCGCCGATGGATTTGAAGATTTCGAGGATGCAATTGCCCGTAAAGTCCAGCGTGAAGTGACCCCCGTTCCCGAACCTTCCGTGACTTTAGGATTATTAGCCTTAGGCTTCCTGTGCGGTGGTTCCATGCTGAAGAAACAACAGACAAAGGCGTAATTGTTGCTTGAAGCGATCGCCCTTTAGGTCGATTATAAACAAGCATCGTACTTGTTGCACTCATTAACTGGAAAAGGAGGGTTTGATTGAACTCTCCTTTTTGCTTTTCTCTGTTTTCGCGATCCGTTTGTGGAAAAAACGCGCCTTTATATTTTTTATCTTGTCAAATTAAATTGAATCTTCGATACTAAAGGCGACGCTCAAATGATGCGTCTCTATATTTTTGGATATGTTGAGGATTACACAAGATGAGTAAACAGTTTTTGGGGTTGGGAGCAGCAGGCGCGGCGATCGCGGCTGGTTCGTTTTTCTCAACTTCCGCGCTTGCTGGAACATTAGTAAGTACCGAGTTAGTCCTGTCTGTCGATATTTCGGCCAGTGTCAATAGTCAAGAGTTCGATCTGCAACGTCAGGGCTATGTTGACGCTTTTCGCGATCTCGAATTGATCGAACTGATCGAAGGGTTAGAGCATGGAATTGCCGTGACGATGCAATATTGGTCAACAACTCCCGCCACCCCCCTCCCTTGGTATCGCATTACCGATGCAGCCAGTGCCAATGCTTTTGCCGACGCGATCGCCGCCGCTCCTCGTCCCGAGAGCAATCTCACTAATATTGCCGCAGCGATTGAATCGGCGACGGCTCTACTCTTAAACAATGAGTTTGACGGTCAGCGCATGGTGATTGACGTTTCCGGAGACGGTCGCCAAAATACCAATATTGCCGGAACCGATCTCTGCGCTCGTGAGAGAGTCGGGGATCGTACCATTAATAATGACCTATCTCCCAGTTGTTACGGTCTCGTGACATCGGCCCGAGATGCGGCAGTCGCGGCGGGAATTACAATTAACGGCTTGCCAATCCTCACAGATGTAACAGATCTAGACAGCTATTTCCTCGACTACGCGATCGGCGGGAATGAAGCCTTCGTACAAGCGGCGGTCAATTTCAGCGATTTTGAAGCAGCCGTCAAAACGAAAATCAAACGAGAAATCATTCCCGAAGTCCAGCCCGAAAGCGTCCCCGAACCCTCCGTTACCCTAGGATTATTATTAGGACTCTTGGGAGGGCGTTCCTTCCTGAAAAGACGCGATCGCGCTTAGTTTTGGAAACGATCTTTTTGCAATTAAGATGTGGGTTTTGCGAGTTCTGCGATCTCGAAAGCTAGATAATCATTTAACGGTAACTGACTTAAAAACATTTCGACCTGTTGCCGATCGCTCGCTCTGAATTTGAGAAATCCCCGCCAGTTCGGATCGTCTGGGACTGTTGTTTCAAATGACAAGAGAATCCCCTCTTTTTGCCAGCGATCGAGGAGTGCCAATTCCGCAGGAACTCGCTGGCGATATTCGTCATCAGGTTGACGCTGACGGCGAACGACAACCGTATAGCGATTTTGCACGTCAGCACCCCCATTGGGAAAATCCTGCATTTTGGGTAATTGTAGCGGTTCTTCTTCAAAGAGGGATTGGAGCTTGCGATCGAGTTGCGCTAGGTACTCGGCTCGCTGTTCGGGGGTGATTCGCGTCGGCGACCAAGCAACAAATGGCGTTAACGGGAGAAACCCATTAAACCAAAAAACCCCGTGTTGGATCGGGACGAGAACATTCTCTAACGGCGGATTAAAACCCCAACCGCCATAAGCGATCGCGCCGCCACCCGTCGTGAGCATAATGAGTCCTCGCTTTTGACTTTTGCCAATACCATTTTCGTAAAGTTGCGAACCCCCATAGATGCGACCCATCGCCAAAACGCGATCGCACCAGCCTTTCAAAATACCGGGCATTCCAAACCACCAGAGGGGAAAATTAAAAATGAGCGCATCGCACTGCTCGAGCTTTTGCATTTCCGTCTCGATTTCCGGGATGAAGCCATTTACCTCACTGGCGTGCATCTCTTCCCGTTGTTGTTTGAGATAGTTAGCATTGTGAGTCGAGGTAAAATTGCGGCGATCTGAAACCGGATCGAAACCCATTGCATAGAGATCCGAAACCATAACCTCATGTCCGGCAGTTTTGAGGGTTAATTCGGCTTGATTGCAAAGTGCAGAAGAAAAACTTTGTGGCTCGTGATGAGCGTGAACTAACAAAACCTTCATCCCCATAAACCTCCCAAAGAGATAGCCTGTTGTTAAATCTGAAATACCGGAAATATGGTATCACGAGGGCGCGGGTTTTCTATTTGCGAAGCCGTCTTTTTGCCTCGCGAATTGCAGCATCCGCATTCACTAAACCACTGCCAAAAAAATACTCTTCAATCGATCCATTGGGATTTTCGCGATCGAATATTTCTCGTTCGTCGGGTCTTAAATGCAATCCTTCATAACTTGAAGTTTCTTGGAGAATCTCGATAATTTCTGCCCGAGTTAATTGATTTTCCGTATCTTCTCCTTTAATCAGTGCAACAATTCCCGAGACGATCGGAGCAGAAAAAGAGGTACCTTGAGTCCAGCGATATTTACCTCGCGGATCGTAGCTGTAGTTTTTTTGTTGTTCCTCTAAATTAATGCCGCTCCAAAATAGATCGAGAAATGTTCCGCCCGTCGTCAAAATGCCGCCAACGAGGGGATAATCTAAATTATCTTTAAAGTCTCCACCGGGCGCAACTAACGTTAATTTTTGATTGTTGCGAGTGCCGTAATTGCTGTAAGAAGCACGATGTCCCGTAACATTCGTCGCACCGACAGAAATCACGTCGGAAAGGGCAGCCGGAAAGCCAATGGCGTTTAAATTATCATTGCCTGAAGAAGCAACAATCACGAGATCGGGACGTTCTTCTAACACTCGTTCGATTTGTTCTGCGATCGGTTGAGAGCGATATTGTCCCCCCAAACTCATGTTAATGACATCCACGCCCCTTGCTGCGGCATAACCGATACTTTCAACGAGAGATCCCACCTGAAACGTACCACTTACGCCACCCGATCGCACGGGTAAAATTTTGGCGTTGGGTGCAATACCTATTACCCCTTCCGAGCCTTCTGGAGAGGCAGCAATAACCCCCGCAACCATCGTCCCGTGGAAGTTTCCCGCCGTGCGATCGAGGATATACTGGCGAATTTGTTCGGCAATTTTAGCTTCGGACCAATCGGGATATTGTTCGCGAAACCACTCAAAATAGAGGGGATAAGTTTTATTCAACGTTTCATCTTCAAGGACAAAAGCGTGCCGCCAAGGGACTTCAATGGCTTTAAATTCTTCGGTACTGATTCGGGTTTCGCGATCGTCATCGACAAAATCCCACCCGTAAACTTCTCCGGGTAATTTATCGGAAATATTGCCAATCGAATGAATATTATTCTTTAAATCGGAATGATTCCACTGAATTAGGGTATCGATGACAGCGACGATCGCTCCTTCTCCTGCGTTACTATTTTTCCATGCTTCTAAGGCACGAACATCCGTGCGATCGCGATCGGAATTCTGGGTTTTACGCGTACATTCGCTTAGGGTTGAAAGCGAATTAATATTGCTATCCAAGCATCCCACTAAAGGCGCGCTATTCAAATGCCATTGCATGGGCAGCAGTGGCGAGGAAAGAGCGGCTGGATCGCTTTTTGTGGCGCTTGGAGTCATGAAATGAGAAGGGAGGGACTCGACCACTCTTTGAATAAAATTAGGACTGGCAGATTCTAAATTAGCGGTACGATTTAACTGTTCTGCGACGTTTAAAACTTCAATTCCTGAAGCCACTGTAGAGCGGACTAAATAGCGGTTTTGGGTAAAGCGGAGTTTGCGGATGGCTTCGATATTATGTTCGGCAAAAATGGTTTGAATTTCTGTTTCCGAGAGTCCGGGCGCAACGGTGATAATAATTTCATTGGGTAAAATCAAATCGTCGCCGCGAGAAGAGTCCGAATTGGCTCGACTGAGGACGGGTAAAGTGCTTTTTACGTAGGCTTGTTGTTGGATTCTCGCTTCCAACTCGCGCCGATTTCCAGAGACAATATTAACTAATGCTAAATCCGTTCCTAATGATGTGACTTCCACAGAATTATTAGCAGATCCCCGGGTTCTCACATTCAAACTTTCTTGTAATTGGAGATATTGGGGCGGAGACGTGAGATCTTCTCCTCGCATTCTCCTTTGGGGACGGAAAGAAACGGCGATCGCATCTTCTCGCAGAACGAGGGGAACTTTTTCATCAAAGAAAGTATAATAGAGTTCTTCGGGTTCTCGCGCCCGTACCCTATCTCCTGCAAGGCGAGAATTGCTTCCGAGAATGGGCAAAAAGAGGGAGAAGAGGAGGACAAGAGAAAAGCGGTAGAAGGTTTTATTCATCGATAATACGGGCGGAGTTGACTGTATCGTGTTGAGACTTGTATTTTAGTGTAAAGTCAAAAAATCTCTCTCGTCACCCGTTTCAAGTTTTGTAACGAGATATGCTGGCGATCGCATTTGCTGAAATTGAGAATCGGTTACTGCGATCGCTGGCATTAGATATCATTGGGAGGCAATAGAAGCGTATTTTCTTGTTCCCGACGAACATCCTCACTCACTGCTCCTTCAATTTTCAGCAACTCATAAAGAAACTTGTTGGCATTGTAATAGTATTCTAACAGTTGTTTTTGTTCGTAGGTAAATTGCCAATTATGACCGAGATTACGGTGTTTGAGGATTACTTGGTGCAGTTTTCCGATCCATTCTTGTCTATTTTCTTGCCACCATTGTTCGCGATTTTCTCGTTCGTTGGCTGCAATTAATTCTTTGCGGAGTTGCTTGAGTTTGTTATTTAACGGCGATCGACTCGATAGAGGATTAAAGGTATTACAACGCTTAATTGCCTGATCGAGGATATCCGTTAGCCTTGAGTCTAAATCAGTTGTTGCCAGTCGGAGAAGCGCAAAAAGAGTTTTATCTAGAGTTAGACCAGAAGTATCGCTGTTGTTATCAAGAGCAGCAGCTAAATCGGGATTTAGGGTACGGACTAGAGAAGATTCGATAAAGAGGCTACAGCTATAATAAAATGCTCTAATCTCTGGAGTTTTATAGTTAGCCTTGATAGAGTTTGATTTTTGAATTAACCATCTGAAAAACTGATTTCCTTCTGGCTCGCGTACTAGAGATTGAATAGATTTATCAATTGCTCGACGAATTAAGTTAATTAAGCGATCGGCTGGCTGTTGCGATCGCATCAATTGCCTCACAACCTTTTGCCATTGCGGATCGGAAAGTTCTTCAATGAGACTTTCTGGAGAAAGGCGATCGATGTACTTAAATGCAAAGTATTCTTGAAGCGTTAAGTGTGAAAATGACCACAATTCATCGGCTCGCTCGATCAATAAACCATGCTGAGTTTCAATTGCTCTTAGTACACCTAATCCTTCTTGGAAATTTTTTAAACCCAACCGGTGAGTAATTTGTTTGACAATTTCTTGTTGTTCAAACAAAACAAAGTTTTTAGGATTTTTGAATTTATGAGCGGCAATTTCAAGTAATAGGAATTCTTTGTTCTCAAGTTCTAATTCTCGATAAGTTTTTGTCCCCACTTCCCAATCTTCAATATATTTTCTCTCATTCCATTGACTTAACAATAATTTAATCCCTTTTTCATAAAGCCAAATTCTATCCGAGGGAATTTCGCCATCATTTCGAAAAATGAGACATATCAAACTCAATAAAACTGGAGTTATCATCAATTCTTTCAAGTATGGATACTTCTTTGCGGCCATACTAATTTCTTTACTTTTTTCTCTTGCTTCATGTTTTAAATTTCCATTAGCTTCAAACCAATTTTGGACAAATTTTTCTCTTTGCTCTTCTTCAAAAATTGCAATTTCAACGAAAGTAAAACTTACAGGATTTATTTCCATAACTTGGGTACGGCAAGTTAAAATAAATCGATTAATAGGATAGTTTTTTGATACTTTATAAATTTGTTCTTGCATATTTTTTCTGAGACCTTCTGTTCGCATTTCATCTAGTCCATCTATCAGTAGCAATAGTTTTCCTTGCTTTAAAAGTTTTGTAACTTGACTACGTGGTAACTTTTGTTTTAAAAAATCACGATTCTGCTCTAGCTGATTTAATTCTCGTTTTGACTCTTCTAATTGTTTTTCTAAATCATTCAACTCTCGTGTTGGCTCTTCTAATTGTTTTTCTATATGTTTAATACTACGAGTTAAATCTTCGGTTTCCTGTGTTAATTTATCGATTTTTTGGTCTAATTCTTTCAATTTATGTCTTAACTTCTCAATTTTTTGGTCTAATTCTTTTGACTCTTCTAATACTTTCAATTCACGCTTTGACCGACTGATTTCTTCTTCTAATTCTTTTGATCTCTTCTTTGATTGACTAATCTCTTGCTCTAATATTTTCAATTCACACTTTGATTCAACAACTTCTTGATCTAATAGATAGCTGGATATCAATAATGTGACCAAGATTCTTAAGTTTTGCTGGATTGCAACCGAGTATAGCCTCAAAACTTTTGTCCAACTACTTACATTCAACTTTTGTAGTACTTCTAATTCGCTCTTTGATTGACTAATTTCTTGCTTTAATGCTTTCAATGTATCTTCTGATTGATTTATTCCTTTCTTTAATGCTTTCAATGTATCTTCTGATTGATTTATTTCTTTCTCTAATACTTTCAATTTGCCATTTGATTGATCGATTTTTTGCTTTAATATTTTCAATGTATCTTCTGATTGACCGACTTGGTGTTTGAATATTTTCAAGTCGCCATTTGATTGATTAATTTCTTTCTCTAATGCTTTCAAGTCACCATTTGATTGATTTATTTCTTTCTCTAATACTTTCAATTTACCATTTGATTGATCGATTTTTTGTTTCCATACCTCCATTTTTAGTTTTATGCTTTTGATTTGTCCTGAAGATTGAAGTGTTTGGAATAAGTTTTTCCATTCTTCCAAACTCTCCCATCTTTTTTCTAATTCTTCTAATTGTTTTTTAAAATCCCTCAAATTCCAATCTGTTAGTTTACCTTCTAAAGACTTTGGTAATTTCAT
>JBCCVR010000094.1:0-27477 GCA_039194995.1 Cyanobacteria bacterium P01_E01_bin.42
TAGTTATTACTAGTATCCAGCGGGTTTTCGGATTTCTTTTCTTTTCTTTATTTCCTATTTCACTATTTACTGATTACTATTTACTATTTTTGAATATCAACAAATAGGACAACGTTTCTGAAAACAGGTGTAATCTATTTTTTATTTTTATATTTAATGCTCTGCACTTCTCTGTATTGAGCACTGTCTACGGAATAGACATCCTACATATTGATAAATAAATAAATAAATATATAAAAACCATATGAACAGAAATCTGATCCTGACAAAACTGTGTCTACTTCTGAAATTTGCTTGTACGAGTTTTGGCGTCACGTACGCCGTGCCATTAATTCTCATTGTTCTCCTATTTCTTTGCAAAGAAAGAGTGCGTGGTTTTTTATACAGTCACCGGGTAATTTAAATCAACTATCAACAGAAACGGAAAATTGAAGTTCATCGCGGTGAAAAGTGGGGTCCTCGATCGCCCAACTTCACAATGGTTAAACAAATAAATATCAAAGTATTCAATCAAATATAAATATTGATTTTACCGATTTACCGAACAGCAAAGTGGATATCGATTTTTATCGACTGACCACATCGGGCCATTAGCATGTTCCACTTCAGCAGTAAAGGACCAAACCAGGCTTATGCGTTGCTGTGTACGATGCGACCTCTGGAAATAATACGATTGTGTGATAAAATTTCCGCATGACATCACTCAAATAAACTTATTCTTTGATAATAAGCGAATACCTGTTTGCAAATGTAAATGGTATTTTGAAGAAGCCACATCATTCGGCCTAGAGATAGAGCATGAATGAAGACCAAGAATTTCCAAAGAACACTTCTCAAGGTTAACCTCGTGGAATGGACCAAATTGTTTAAGGTAAGATTCATAATTATTCAGCGTCCGATAAATGGATGATGAGAAGATTTATTTATCATCAGAAAATGAAGTCTACTAGATAATTTCTCCAGCAACAACGGTACAAACAACTTTATTTATTGAGGGTAAACACCTAAAAGTTGACACTGATAAACTTGTGGACTTCATGTCTACCATTGACAATAATATTAATGGTTAAATATTTAAAGATGTATTTTATGCGCTTCGATAACTGCATGCGCGTCTTTAACTGGGTAGCTCAAAAACCAGTTTAACCAATATTTAAAGAAAATTTGTAACACCGTCAAAATTAAGAGTACTTAACTGCACTGACTTTTTAAACTTTCGCCGGCCTTTCGTAGGGGTAAGATGCCAGTTTGGTTGAAATCGGACGATTTCATCAAAATTGTAATCAGTTAGGACCATAGTTAATATTAACTATGTTAGGACCAAATTATCTCGAAATGCAGACCTAAAACTTTGAAAACGATGTATAAAGAATTGTAGCCCAAGCGTTTTGTTATGTGGGAAAATTTAAAGGAAAATCTAACAGGATAAATCTAAAAAGCTCTTACACTACCAATTTTATTCATAACACTGCTTTCCAAAGAACTGACACAATCTCGGAGTTGTCATTGAAGGGCGGGAAAGATATGTTTTTACGAAAATATAATCTACAGTCTAGTTTCCAAGCCTGCAAAAGTTTATTTATGTCTTCAGTGTTAGGCCTAATGTTTATTACATAAAAACGATGTAAAATGCTACAATGCTATTCTTATACATGCTTCACTGCTTCAGCAATTTTTTGAAAGAAATTGTCTTATCCGTACATCTCCAGATAGCAACAATATTTTAGTTGTCGAAGAGACAAAATTTGTATAATAATCTGGGTAGATGTAGTCCTGAGAAGGACTGTTTGGTGTGACTGACGTTTCGACAACCTGAGCGGAAGATGCCATCAACTTCCCATTGCGGACAGCGAAAACAACCTCTAGTATTAAAGTCTGTTTGCCAGCCATTTTTGACAACAAACATTACCCCGTGTTCTGTAGATTGGTACAGAGCGTAATAGATGAGAAACCGCTTATCTTCTGAAATAACAGTTAAATAAAGACCAAAAGCATAGTCTCGATCTTCTTTAACATTCCAGAAAAATGCCCTGTTTCCAAATTGTAGTTTTCTTCGCCTCTTCGTACAGAGTGCCATTAATTTTAATGTTATTTCTCATCTCTACTGTACCAATTTTTCCAATACAGCACCGACAACACGGGGATCTTTGTCTTGACGCAGGCGATCGCGCGCACTGTCTGCTTTAGAATGGTCAAAAACGTTGAGAGTTCGAGCCAAATAGTAGCGAGTGCGCCATAATTCTGCACCCACAAATGTTAACAATATATCTAAAGCCTCCTCTTCTCGCTTCGATCCTGCCAAAAACCCCAAACAAGTCATTGCCGATTCTTGCACGGTCATATCTTCATCTTTGAGTCCCATCAAGCAGATTTCGTAAATAGCTTCTGAGTCCGATATCTCTCCCAATACGGCTAAAATACTGCGTCTGACTAACCAATGGGTGTCTTGACGGAATATGCTGATGAGATGGGGGATTGCTTTCTTTCCATAGCGAGATAAGGAGTTGGCCGCTTCTGCTCTCACATTATAATCTTTATCCCGAGCGCTCGTTGCCAGCAAGGAATCGTAAGCCGTTTCGTTTTGCTTGTTTCCCAAGCCGATCGCCACAAAAGACCGCACCACAAAGGCCGGATCGTCCAGTCGGCTTTGCAGTAAGGGAACGGCTATTTCTGGTTCCCATTCTCTGAGAGCCGTTAGCGCTCTTAATCGGTCTTGAGGATTTTCGCTATTAAGTTGAATTTTGATTTCGCTGAGTTCCATTGTTCTATTTTTGAAAAAAATTTTGTAATATATCTTTACATTAACAGAAAAAATTAGAAGATTGTTTGCGAGAACAACCGAAAATTCTCAGTTTGCGATCGCAAATTGCCCATATCTCGCTTCATTACTGAGAAAGATTACGAATTATTGAAGTAGTTTTACACTTTGTGACTGACCCCGAACGGATTGCCCTAATGTTGATATGGTGTTTTCAGGTGGATGGAGGACTAGGTATATTTACTAAATCTCTCTCGCGGGGGATTGCTCCTGACACGATTTTGACCGCTTCTATTTAATACCGAAAAAAACACCTAAAAGAAAAGAATGGCTATTCCTTTATTAGAATACACCCCCAAAACTCAAAACCAACGGGTTGCGAGCTATATCGTTCCGGGAGACGAACAGGCAAAAATCTATTCGATGGGAAATTTACTGGTCGGCGAGGAGGTCGATCGCTTGATTCAAGCGGCCTATCGTCAGATTTATAACGAACAGCAGGTTATTGCGAGTAATCGTCAAGTTGCCCTAGAATCGCAACTGCGCTTCGGTCAAATCACCGTGCGGGAATTCATCCGGGGATTGGCACTCTCAGAAAACTTCCGCAGCCGCAACTACGAGTGCAGCAATAACTATCGTTTCGCACAAATGTGCGTGCAGCGTTTCTTGGGTCGCGATGTTTACGATGAGCGCGAAAAGTTGGCTTGGTCGATCGTGATTGCCACCAAGGGACTGAAAGGCTTTATCGATGCGCTACTCGATAGCGACGAATATCAGGATAATTTTGGAGATGATATCGTTCCTTACCAACGGCGGCGAATTTTGCCCCAACGTTCTCGCGGAGATGTAACCTTTTCCCATATGCCCCGCTATGGAGCCGATCATCGTGCTAAATTAGAAGCAATGGGTTATTTTCAACATCTTCCCCTCGATCCCTACACTCCCCCCGTTCTCGTTCTGCAAATCGCCGGGGTTCTGGCTGCTGCTGGAGGAATTGGGGTTGTGCTTCTCATTATTGCGATCGCCCTTGGTGCTTGGGGAATTATTCCGCTTTAAGGCGCAATTATCCTTTTGAAACTTCCCTGACATGGAAAAAGACGACGCGATCGCCGCATCGTCTTTTCTTCTATCAAATTTATATTGCGATCGCGACGGGATTTAGCGAGAAACCCAAGCCGAAATCGCGCGATCGTAAGCCTGTTTTTCCTCGGCGTTGGCTTTGCCGAGACAGTCAGCATGAATACATTTTAAGCCCTCAATATAATCGAGATCGCTTGCATAAAGCGGATTGTGGCGAATTGATGCAATTAGCATCAGTTGGGTCAGGAGTGGGAGTTTTTGGAAAGTATCAAAGCGATACTGTACGGGAGACATGGCAAAAAAGAGGAGTAGGATTTTGAGTCGAGTAATATCAAGCTACTGATTCCCTTCCTTCCTTTCCGGAAATAAACTCGAAAGAAAAAAGCAATTTTTTTCCTTTAAAAAATGAATTTTTCCGGACTTTTATTGTGACAATCTAGGGACTGTCTCTCCTCAAAATTAAAACTATTCCTCTACGCTTTTAAAGAAATCAATTGTTTCGTTTAAGGCAACAATAAAGAGATCGATTTCGTCGCGAGTATTGTAGAAATATAAGCTCGCCCGGGCGCTCCCCGTAACCCCTAAAAGCCGGTGTAGGGGTTGGGTGCAATGATGTCCGGAACGAATGGCAACGCCCTCATGATCCAAGAGGGTAGAAAGATCGCTGGCATTTAATCCTGCCACGTTAAATGCCGCTAATGCTGCCCTGCCTTTCCCCTCGCGATCGGGCTTGGGTCCGTAAGTTCTTAAACCGGGAACGTCTGCCAGTTTTTTAAACAAATACCCCGTTAATTCTTCCTCGTAAGCATGGATCTTTGCCATGCCGATACCTGATAGGTAATCCACTGCCGCACCGAGGGCGATCGCCTCGCCAATGGCTGGGGTTCCCGCTTCAAATTTATGGGGCAATTCCGCACAAGTAAAGCGGTCTAAAAAGACATCTTGGATCATTTCGCCCCCTCCTAAAAAGGGCGGCATTTCTTCTAATAATGCCAATTTGCCGTAGAGAAAACCGATCCCCGTCGGAGCGCACATTTTATGTCCCGAAGCCACTAACCAATCGCAATCTAGAGCTTGTACGTCAAGGGGGAGATGGGGGGCGCTTTGGCAAGCATCAATGAGAACTTTTGCCTCGTATTGATGAGCGAGTTTGATAATCTCTTCGACGGGATTGATGCACCCTAATGTGTTGGAGACATGAACGATCGCAACTAATTTCGTGCGTTCTGTCAGTAGGGTTTGATATTGTTCGAGATTGAAGGATTCAGTTTCCGTGAGGGGAACGTGCTTGAGAATTGCCCCAGTTTTTTGCGCCACCATTTGCCACGGCACTAAATTACTGTGATGTTCCATGACGGAAACAATAATTTCATCCCCCGGTTTTAGCGCGTTTACAGCCCAAGTGTTGGCGACGAGATTAATAGCTTCGCTGGCATTGCGGGTGTAGACGATTTCATTGCGCGATCGCGCGTTGATAAAAGCGGCGACCTTATCCCTTGCCTTTTCGTAAGCATCCGTTGCTTCCGCGCTTAAGGCATGAGCGCCCCGGTGAACATTAGCATTAATTTGTTCGTAATAGTCCCGCAAAACATTTAAAACCGCGAGGGGTTTTTGGGAAGTGGCGGCACTATCAAAATAAATTAAGGGCTTTTCATGAACATCTCGCGCCAAAATAGGAAAATCGGCACGAACGCAATCGCCAAGGGTTTTTTCTTGCAATAAGGTCATTTCAGTTATCGGTGAGCGGTGATCGGTTATCCTTCATCCTTCATCCTCAGAAAGTACGGCAGGCGATACATTGAGCGAGGGATTTTTGCAATGAGGGCAGAGCAATGCGATCGAGAATTTCGGCAGCAAACGCATCTAGGAGCAAGTTGCGGGCGCTATCGAGATTTATACCGCGACTTTGCAGGTAAAAAAGTTCGTCTGCGTCAATTTGACTGACTGTTGCCCCGTGGGTGCACTTTACGTTATCTGCCGTAATTTGCAGTTGGGGTTTGGTATCTACCCGCGCCTTGGGAGAAAGCAATAAATTGCGATTGAGTTGGACGGCATGAGTGAGTTGAGCGTTTTGGGGCACGAGAACTTTACCATCAAAAACCGCCCGTGCCTTATCGTCAACAATACATTTGTGAAGCTGGTCGGTTGTCCCATGGGGATGGTTGAGGAAAATCGCGCTGTGGGTGTCGGCAATTTGCTCCCGGGCGATCGCAGTTAAGCCATTCAAAAAGGTTTCGGTTTGTTCTCCTTTTTGCCAAACGCCTAAGTTATGGCGAGATAATTTGCTCCCCAAAGCTAGGGTATTGCCGGTGTAGTGGCTGTTGCGGTCTTGGGAGACGGCGGTTTTGCCGATGTGAAATCCTGCTAGAGATTCCCTCTGATGGCGGGTATGGCGTACGCGGGCGTTATCTTTGAGGAAAATTTCCGTCATCGAGTTGGTGAAATAAGCGCGATCACTATCAATATCGGGACAATTTTCGTCAATGACTCCATATTGTTCGACAACTTGCAAACTCGCCCCCATTTCCGCAACAATCAAGCCTCTCGGCTGATAGAAAATCGGTGTTGCGTCGGGAATGGTGAGAAAGAGAATGTGAATGGGGGTGTCTGTTACAATATTGCGCTTAGCCCAAACGATCGCTACATCGGGGAAACCTGCCGTATTCAGGGCGGTAAAGACTTCTTTTTCTCCATCTTGATGAACGATGTATTTCACCGCATCGTAGCTGTCTTCGAGGGGCAGTTGGGTTAAATTCCCGGCAAAAACCCCCTCGGGCAATGCCGACGTATCGGACAATTCCGGGGCGTAAATGCCATTGACAAAAACGATGCGACTTTGAGCGGCTTCTGGCAAAATGAAGCGGGCGATCGCCGCCTCATCTACTTTAACGGGCTGGGCAGGGGCAAAATCGAGGGCAACGAGAGACGATAGATTTGTAAAGCGCCATTCTTCATCCTGTCGCCCGGGCAGTTGCAGTTTAGCTACGTCATAGGCTGCCCTTTGGCGCAATTCTTGTAACCAACCGGCAATTTCCGGATAGGTTCTGATTTTTTGCCCTTCGCTATGTCTTAATAATTTCCCCAAATATTCAGTGCGATCGCCATCGGCCTGAAGCGGAGTAGGTTCGGAAACTTCAACGGTCATTACGATCTCACCTCCATTGGGGATTCATCTTCGAGAAAGTCGTAGCCTTTTTCTTCCAATTCTAACGCTAATTCTTTGCCCCCACTGGTGACAATTTTACCGCTCTGCATCACGTGAACGAAGTCGGGTTCGACGTAGTTTAACAAGCGTTGATAATGGGTGATCATGACCGTTGCATTCTTGTCATTTGCCAATTGATTGACCCCGTTGGCAACGATTTTTAGAGCATCGATATCCAAGCCAGAATCGGTCTCGTCTAAAATAGCCAGAGCAGGTTCGAGCAGCGCCATTTGTAAAATTTCGTTGCGTTTCTTTTCGCCGCCAGAAAATCCTTCATTCACGCTTCGTTCTAAAAAACTGGCTTCCATCTGGACGACGGATAATTTTTCTTCTACTAAATCTTCAAAATCAAAGGCATCTAATTCTTCTTGGCCGAAATGTTTGCGACGGGAGTTATAGGCAACCCGCAGAAAATCTAAATTGCTCACCCCCGGAATTTCTAGGGGATATTGGAAAGCCAGAAAAACGCCTTTCAAGGCACGTTCTTCCGGTTCGAGTTCGAGAATATTTTCTCCTTGGAAAATAATTTCTCCCCCTGTCACTTCGTAAGCGGGATGTCCGGATAAAACTTTAGAAAAGGTGCTTTTTCCCGAGCCATTCCGTCCCATGATGGCATGAATTTCTCCGGCTTTTACTTCCAAGTTAACGCCCTTGAGAATTGGCGTTCCCTCGACATTGGCTTGTAAGTCGCGAACGGATACGATAACTTCGCTGTTCTCTTTAATCATTAGCTTGAGGTCTCTTCCTATCTGCCCTAAAATGCGTAAGTGGTACAGACTTAATTATTGCACCTGCTGGCGGCCTTCTTGTTGGAGGAATGCCGACCAAAGGAGAAATGCGATTAAACTCAGTCCCGCCAATCCGTCCAAACAGATCGATAAGTTGATTTTGCCTGAAAGCGCGGCGGGAGAGCCGTAAAAATAATGTCCAAAACTGCCCGTGCTGGTGAGGGAGTAGAGACCGAGACTGCCATAGGCTGGCCAGTATCGTTTTTTGACATACCAGATGTAGCCCAAAATTGCCCACGGCGTTAAAATCAGCCAAGCAATATAGACGTGATGGATATTCATCCAGTGGGGTGCGGGATAGCGATCGAAGAACAGAAAGTTATCCGTGTAATGAAAAATGGTTGAGAGAATGTTAAGGGCAAGAATTGCCAATAACCATCTAGAAGGAGTCATAGTTTGAGGGGAAAGGGGAAAATAGGGCGATCGCGTCTTGCCGTCAGCCCTAAGAAAATTATCCCACGGTTCCCTCTAATTTCAGACTCAACAGCTTATCTGCCTCGGTTGCAAATTCCATAGGCAGTTGGTTGAAGACATCTTTACAAAAGCCGCTAATCAGCATAGAGATGGCATCTTCTGCACTGATTCCTCGTTGGGCAAAATAGAAGAGTTGATCTTCGCCGATTTTCGAGGTAGAGGCTTCATGTTCGACCTTGGCGGTATCATTCTGGACTTGAATGTAAGGAAAGGTGTTCGCTTCAGCCTTATCGCCGATAAGCATGGAATCGCATTGGGAGTAATTGCGCGCCCCTTTTGCTTTTGACCCCATTCTGACTAAACCGCGATAGCTATTCTGGGACGTTCCCGCCGAGATGCCTTTGGAAATGATGCGACTGCGAGTATTTTTACCGATGTGCACCATTTTCGTACCCGTATCTGCCTGCTGTTTGTTGTTGGTCAGGGCGATAGAGTAGAATTCCCCAACGGAGTTATCCCCTACCAAGATGCAACTAGGATACTTCCAAGTAATGGCGGAACCGGTTTCCACCTGAGTCCAAGAAATTTTTGAGTTTACGCCCTTACAGAGGCCGCGCTTGGTGACAAAGTTATAAATACCACCTTTACCATGTTCATCCCCAGCAAACCAATTCTGTACCGTAGAGTATTTAATATCGGCATTATCGAGGGCGACGAGCTCCACAATAGCCGCATGGAGTTGATTGCTGTCGTACATGGGGGCGGTACAGCCTTCGAGGTAGCTCACGGAAGCCCCTTCTTCTGCAACAATGAGAGTGCGCTCGAATTGCCCCGTATCTCCGTTATTGATGCGGAAATAGGTGGATAATTCCATCGGACAAGTTACGCCTTTAGGAATATAGACAAAAGACCCATCGCTAAACACGGCAGAGTTCAGGGCTGAGAAGAAGTTATCTCCTGCCGGAACGACGGTGCCGAGATATTTTTTCACGAGGTTGGGATGCTCTTGTAGGGCTTCCGAGATAGAACAAAAAATCACGCCATCTTCGGCGAGTTTTTCCTTGAAGGTGGTGGCAACGGAAACGCTATCAAAAATAGCATCGACGGCAACGTTACCGAGGCGTTTTTGTTCGGAAAGGGGAATGCCTAATTTCTCAAAGGTTTCTAGGAGAGTGGGATCGACATCATCGAGGCTCTCGAGTTTTTCTTGGCTCTTTTTGGGGGCAGAATAATAAATGATATCCTGATAATCAATGGGAGGATAGCCAACGTGCGCCCAATTGGGTTCTTCCATCTCCAACCAGTGTCGGTAGGCTTTGAGACGAAACTCGAGCATGAATTCGGGTTCGTTCTTTTTCGCGGAAATCAGACGAATAACGTCTTCGCTGAGTCCGCGAGGAATGGTGTCGGTTTCGATATCAGTGACAAAACCGTACTTATAGGGTTGGTTGACGAGGTTTTTAACCTTGGTGGCGCTCATTGATGCAGGGTTCTCCTAGATATTCTCCGCTTGGGCAGGAAAGTTAAACAACAAAAACAACAATTTGGTTGTTTAACTCTTTATAGGCTACATTAACAACAAGGATGTTGTCAAAGTCTGACACAAAATTTTTGTTTCTTTTTATCTGTAGTTGAGATCGCCCTTTATCAAATCATGACCGCAAGCCAGCACGTCTCCACCAAGGAAGAAATCCTTCGCTATCTCCTCAAACACGGTCAAGCCACGGCACAGGAGTTAGCCGAAGCCCTGACCATCAGCCCCCAGGCCACGCGAAGGCATCTCAAGGATTTGGAAACGGCAGAACTAATTAGTTATCAATCGATACAGGCAGGGATGGGTCGTCCCCAACATAAGTATTCCCTCTCCCATCGGGGAAAGGATCGTTTTCCCCATCGTTATGGCGAGTTTACGGTATCGTTTCTGGATACGCTGATCGAAACGGTGGGAGAAGAACAAGTCGGGGCGGTTTTTCGGAAGCAGTGGCAAAGAAAGGCGGCACAGTATCGCGATCGCATTGGTGAAGGCTCTCTTAAGGAGAGAGTTGAAACTTTAGTCAGGATTCGTCAAGAAGAAGGCTATATGACGGAGTTACATCTGGAAAATAGCCCGCGAGAAAGCGATCTTGAGGAGTATGTTTTTGCCGAACATCATTGTGCTATTTCCGATGTAGCGGAGTCTTTTCCCACGGTTTGCGATCGCGAGTTAGAGATGTTCGAGGCGATTTTACCGGATTGTACGGTCACGCGAACCCATTGGATCAATAGTGGAGAACATCGGTGCGGTTATGTGGTTCGGGGAATCAAAGCAAACAACGAGTCAGAGTAAGAACTATAATTTTTCTAGTTTTGCCGCTCTGGGATCGATAATTTTCTGACCGAGTTCGGGAAATTTAATGGCAATATTGGTTTTTTTGCCCGTACCAAAAACGTGGGTGATCTCGCCTTCTCCAAAAAGATTGTGCAAAACGCGATCGCCCACCTGCCAAATTTCCGCTACGGTGTTGTGGGGTGCGATCGTTGTATTTTGCTTTTTTTTGCGAGAAGCGGGCGTAATTTTAATATTGCGATCGATTAAGTCTTCGGGTAACTCATCGAGGAATTGTGAGGGGATACAGGATTCTTTCGACCCCCAAAAATAGCGTTCTCTGGCATGAGTGATAAATAACTGTTCTTGCGCCCGCGTGATTCCCACATAACAGAGGCGGCGTTCCTCTTCCAAACCCGCCGGATCCCGTATGGCTCTTGCATTCGGTAACAATCCTTGTTCTAATCCGACCATAAAAACAACAGGAAATTCTAATCCTTTGGCAGAATGCAAGGTCATTAAAGAGACAACTTCTTGCCCGTCTTCTAAGTTATCCAAATCGGAAGCAAGCGAAGCATTGGATAAAAAGGCTTGCAAACTTTTATCGTCGTTATCTTCTTGAAATTGTAAAACAGCGTTGCCGAGTTCGCTAATATTTTCAAGGCGGTTGTTAGCTTCTTCTGTATCTTTTTCTTGTAAGGCTCTGACATAATTGGAATCTTCCATAATGCCCTCTAAAATATAATACGCCTCTGTGGTTTCAATTTTTTCTTGATAGGTTTTAATTGTTGCTGCAAATTTGTTAATTGCTTTTGCCGCTCGTCCTGCTAAAGTATTCACTGAAGTTTCATCGCTAATAATTTCCCATAATGGCACGCTCAGTTCTTGTGAGGCTTTTACTAAATTTTCAATGGTTGCTTTGCCAATTCTGCGAGAGGGAGTGTTAATAATACGAAGTAAACTCACCGTATCGGCAGGATTGGCGATCGCCCGGAGATAAGCCAATGCATCTTTAATTTCCTTGCGATCGTAGAACTTCAAACCGCCGACGATGGTATAGGGAATTTCCGTTCTCAGGACATCCTCAAAGGCGCGGGATTGGGCATTGGTACGATACAATATGGCAAAACTCCCCCATCCTAATTCGGGGTTTTCTTGGGTCAAGCGTCGCAATTGTCGCAGGACGAATTGTGCTTCGCCTTGGTCGCTATCTGATTTGTAAACCAAGATTTTTTCCCCTTCACCTCGGGTAGCTTTGAGAATTTTATCGATGCGTTGGGTATTATTTTCGATGAGAGCATTGGCAGCAAGGAGGATATTTTCGCGCGATCGGTAATTCTCCTCTAATTTCACCATTGTGTTAGTTTTTGCATCCGACAAACCATCGCCAAAGTCTTCTTGAAAACCGAGTAAAATGGTAAAATCTGCCATGCGGAAAGAATAAATGGATTGATCTGCATCGCCGACAACAAAAGTGGAGCGTCCTTGCCAATTCCAATCCTGTTTATTTTCCGTTCCATTGGTGGAGAGTAAGCGCACTAAGTCATATTGAATGCGATTGGTATCTTGATATTCATCAACGAGAATATGATCGAACTGCCTGTGCCAATAATCCAAAACAGTTTGATTTTGTTGGAAGAGGCGCACGGGAATCAAGATCAGGTCATCAAAATCTAGAGCATTGTTAGCAGCTAACTGCGACTGATATTCGTTGTAAACTTCTGCAATAATTTTACCCCGATAATTGGGATTCTCTTTTTGGTAATCTTCTGGGGATAAGCCTAAGTTTTTGGCGTTACTGATGGCGTAGCGGACTTTGCGGGGTTCAAATTTTTTATCGTCTAAATTGAGTTGTTTGGTGACAATATTTTTGACTACGCCTTGCACGTCGGAATCGTCGAAAATAGTAAAATTTCGCTGCCACGATCGCCCTCGCTCATCCTGATATTTATTGATGTCATAGCGGAGAATACGAGCGCAGAGACTGTGAAACGTTCCCACCCAAAGGGGTTTGGTATATTGGCGATAAACTTTCGATTTGAGTTGGACTTGCTCTTCTGGGGCGAGAGAATCCAATGGTTTTTCGTGCCTGTCTAATGCCAATTTTTGAGCGAATAGGCGTTCGATCCGCTCCTTCATTTCCCGTGCGGCTTTATTGGTAAAGGTAACGGCTAAGATATTTTCGGGTTCGACGCGATGTTCGTTGATGAGGTGATAGATGCGATAGGTTAGTGCTCTAGTTTTGCCCGATCCGGCTCCTGCAACCACGAGAAGCGGTCCCTCGAAGTGTTCCACGGCGCGACGTTGGGAGGGGTTGAGATGGGAGAGAGAGTCGGATTTGGCACTCATGGGGCTATTGGCACAATAAGGGCAATCTAATTATTTTAGTCCATTTGCGATCGCGTTTCTCAAATTATTATTTTGATGTCCTCTTTAGTCCTCTCCCCAAGCACTCAAAAACTCAACTTTATTTTGCATTTCTTCTTGCGATCGCATCGTTATTAATAGTTTTTTTGTAGTGCAGTTTTGCTAATTCTTCATATGCTTTTTCTTCTGCTGCTAAATCTTCATCAATCTCTTTTCGATTGGCATGATAATAAGTCAACGCTGCATAAATGTGAGTCATTGTCAAATGATCGAGTCGTCGAGCAATTTCCTCGGCATTATTTCCTTGTTTGTATAACGCAGCAACTCGGCGCACTGATGTTCCCGTCCCTGCAATAATCGGGCGACCCGATCGCAGTTTAGGATCGGTAATAATAAGCGTGCTGAGATCGATTGATGCAGTCACAATAATTGCCTCCTTACTTTTCTTTAGAAAGTGAAATTACACTAAATTCATCTTATCTGCGTAGCATTTAGAATTTGAGCAGCCGTTAATACTAATTCTGGAAAAACTCCCGAAATGATTCGTTCTTCTCCAGTAAATTTTTGGGTTTTATATTTTCCGTTATCGAGTTGATGAACGAATATGGTGGGAACTTTAGGATTACCGAGATAGCTGCGACTGGCAACGGCAAGATAGTCTACAATCCAATATTCTTGAATGCCTAATTGTTCGTATTCGGCAATTTTATCGACATAATCATCATCCCAGTTGGTAGAAACTACTTCTACCGCTAATAAAGGCGGTTCTGTTAATGCGCCGTAGGTCATTACATTAGAATTCCAAATTTCAGCAGGCACGATCGCAACATCGGGATTTCGCCCTCTTTCCGAACCGCTTTCCGTTTGCGTCCGAATGACAATATCTTTATCGATTACATAATCTCGTTGCAATCTTTCGCTTTCGCGATCGAAACATTTAATCAAATATCGCGAAACATTTTTATGCGCTCGAATGAGTTCCAATTTGACAATCTCCCCGTTGACTAACTCATAACGCCCGTCTTCCGGGCATTGCGCTAGAAATTCGGCAAAGGATAAGCGTTGAGTAGCGACAACCATCGGCTTTTTTCGGACGACAACAATATCATTTTAACAGATTGCGTACAATTGCACTTTGTTTTTAGCGCGATCGCTTCTGAGTCTTTGAATTTTCTTGCTCTGCTCGTTTGAGTAAGGTTTTTTATTGCAAAAAAACTAATCCGCGATTGCAAAAAAAGTCACTTAAATACAAGAACATCACTCTTACTCAATCGATGATAAAATTAACGCAGGTGAAAATAAAAAATAACTGAGTCTTAGTTTATGAATTCATTTTCTGTTGAAGAATGGGAAATTTGGTATACGTTTTCAACATACATAAAGACCCATATTGATGATTTAAAAAAGGTAGCAAAACTATTAGTCGATCTAGATATTGCAGTTTGTTCTGTAATGTCAGAAGGAACAACATTTTGTCAAACTAATTGTGGTGTTATATCTGGGCAAACTACACTTGAATTATCTGGTGATGTTAAACAGGCCTCAATAAAATTTCAACCTGATGATTTAAAAGAAGTAATATTAACGCCATACACAAGAGAGACATGGTTAGTTGGTGCGCGATTTTTGTATGGAGAAGCTCGCCAAATTTCTCCAGAGATGGAGCTTCCGACGATACATTTAAGAGCTTTTCTAAAGCCATTCGTATAATATCTCCTAATAGATCTATAGAACTTAATGAGTTTATTAAAAAATATGTCAATATATACCAATCTAATTATGATTATGCACTGGTTTCAACTGCTATAAGTATTTTTGCATTAGAGGCATATCAAATTTATTTAAATCCTCGAAGTAACTTTTTACAAAGATTAAATCTAGCTACAAAGAGAAAAAAGTACGAAAAAACTGTAAAAAAATCAATTCAGACAGTAGATACTGGGGACTTTGAATTTGAACTTGTCCCATTGCCTAATGCAGATAATAAAGAGACAATCACTTCTGTAGCACAAACTCTTTTTACTGTTATAGGATCTCTTATACAAAGACCTATTTCAGATACTTTTTTTGTACTAAGAGGAATTCCCAATCTACCAGAACAAGGAAACTACTATACAGGAAAACCTCATATTCATATAATTCGGCATAGCGATCAACTAAATGATTCTTTGAGCAATGAAAACAAACACAAAGAATCTTTTGGAAGAATATTAGCTCGTATTCCAGGAGGTTCTGGAAACTTTTCAAAATTTGTACCATCTAATTCTCGCCAATCAGATGATTTTTCTGCTTACATAACATCTGCAGCAACACTGTGGGTTTGGTCTAAAAAAGGCTTAGAAAGTGATAAGCAATGGATAGATATAAATAGAGGTAATTTTATATATGAGCGTCAAGTTCAAGTTGAATTATTGGAGTATGGTTTCATGATTCATAAAAGTTTGGCCGAAAAGTCAGGTGAACTCAAAAACTACTTAGATATAATAGAAACTAGACGAGATCTTGTAGAACTGAAGTCAAAAATGTTAGAAACAACGCCCTATGGAGAAGTTAGAGATTTACTTAATAAAGGTTGGGAAGAAATGAATTTAGCTGCACTGCAAAGTCAAATTTCTGACAACTTATCAATTATGGAAAGTGAACTCAAGTTTCTAGAATCTAAACAAGGCGATATTTTCAGAGTCTTTTTAACAGTTTTTGGATTAATTGTCTCTGCCTCATTTAGCAAATCAATAGTAAGTCCTCTTTGGAAAGTTTTGGGTTTTTGGCTACCTTCAAATGAGAACTGGTCTGAACTTTTTTTAATTTTCATTTCTGCAACTTTGGTGATACCTTTTATTTTACTTTTAAGGCAATCTATTTATAGACAATAGAGTCTAGGGATTCCTATACAAGAACATTAACCTTCAGAGTCGTAGGTTACGTTAGCACAAGCACAATGCAACGTCTTAAATTGCGTTACTCGATAATCCCAACAGAAGCAGTAAAGCCACTCCAAAATCATAAAAAGTCTAACCTGAAAAAATCATGATACTGCCGGAATAACAAGACACCCAAACGCGATCGTTTTGAGGATCGTAAGTAATGCCGATCGGTTTATCATGAGTATTGACCGTCTCGACCACTTGAAAATCCCGGGTGCGAATTTTACTTAAGGTATCCGAGTGATAATTCACGACGTATAAAAACTCCCCATCAGCCGATAAAGCCGTACTGCGAGGCGCTTTTCCCGTCGAAATTTTCGACAGAACTCGCTCTGTTTGTAAATCGACTTTAGCGACCTTTTGTTCGCCGTTCAAACTAACATATAGATAACGACCGTCGGGGGAAAGATTCAGATTTCGGGGTGCATTGCCAATATTTTTAAGCCAACTGACAGAAAAATCTCGCAAGTTGACTTTGGCAATATCAAACGATCCCATTACTGCCACATACGCCCATTCTCCCGCGCGATCGATCGCAATTCCTCGCGGAAAAGCCCCCAGTTTAATGCGATCGATCTCTCGACTTTCCGCACTATCAACGACGCTCAGATCGTAACTGCACCAATTGCTGACTAAAACAAAGCGATCGTCGGGAGTTGTTGCGACGTATTTCGGGACGGAACCGACTTCGATCGCGCGATCGATTTCAAAGCTATTGGTATCGATGCGATAGAGAAAGCTATTATCTGTCTTCTGTTGCGCGGTGCATCGATCGTCCCCCGGATTGTTAAATCCTTTGCCATACATTTGATAGTTAGAAACCCAAGCGTAACGCCCATTATTAGAAAAACTTGCCTCGACCGGAGAACCGCGATACACGCCTTGATATTGAGAATGGCCGTATTCATCGAGTTCGACAGTATCGGGAATTTCTGCCACCAAATTGTAGCTGCGATCGTACACGGTAATGGTGTGTGCGTACATCATATTTTGAGCAAAAAACAAACCATCACCCGAGTAAACGATAGATTTGGGGGCAATCTTGCCGTAAATTGTTTTTTGCAAGCTCATTTTTTTCGCTTCGGGCTTGGCTTCCGGCCGGGTTATCGGTTCTGACGAAAATTCACTCGGCGATGTTACAGGCGAAGACGCTACAGATGGATCGTAAAAGGGTTGAGAAACTTGATAAGCATCGCTATCGGAAATAAACGGCGTTAATCCCGCGCTATTATCAACAGAGGCTTGTTCGACATCCCCCGAAATTAACCCCAGAGCCTGTTGGGTTTTTGCCCCCGCAATGCCATCAGCAGCTAAGCCTTGACCGCGTTGAAAGCGCTTAACGGCTTCTGTGGTGATGCTGCCATAATATCCCGTCGCGGGTCCGATAAAATAGCCCCGTTCTCGTAAAGTGAGCTGCAATCTTTTAACGCGATCGCTCTGCTGTCCCCGTTTGAGAAGGCCACCCATTGCGATCGGCGTACTCGGCGTACTCGCTGTTGCGGCACTCCCCCCAGAATTGCTCTGTAACGCATTTTGAGTTTGCACCCCCGCAACCCCATCAACACTCAATCCTTTTGCCCGTTGGAAGCGAATAACGGCTTCTGTGGTGATGCTGCCGTAATACCCCGTCACCGGCCCGTTAAAATAACCCATGCCTTGCAATCGCTGCTGTAAATCGCGAACTTGGGGATTGCGATCGCCTTTCTTAAGCAGTGCCAGTGCCGGATCGCCCCACAAACTGGAGAGGAGAACAATTGCCAAGCAAATTTTTAATAAATTTGTTCCCTTCAGTTGCAATAATGGTTTAAACAGATCGTATCTCTCTGGGCTTGCCGCATTGGTTTCGCCTTCAAAAGCAACCGTAGAGTAAAGATAAGATAGAGATTCCATTATGTTGTTAGTGGTTGGTGATTGGTGATGGGTTGTTTGATGATTCCTGAAACCCTATCGATAATTGTTTATCGATCGTTGCCCATTGATAAAGAGGACTCTAACCCATCAGGTTATTCTCCCCTTGCAGGGTTAACTCATTCGGTTATTGGCGATCGCACCCAAATCGATTAAAGCATTTTTGAGAGCGTCTTATAGATCAAGAGAAAAAGCGCGGTAATCGCAACAGCCGCCGCACCCGCAAAAACTGCTAGGGCAAAAATCCCGATAAATTGAGGTTGAATCAATGTTCCCAAGAGTTCTTGCAAAGCGGCATTGCGGTGAAAGACCCGAATGAAAGCCACCAATGCAAAAGTAATGCCGCCAAAGATTAGAAAATCCCACTTTTCAATAATTCGGCGAGATTGTGCAAAGATCAATCCACCCAAACTCATGCCCAATAAACCAATTCCAATTGGCTCGATCGCCTGCATCATACTGGTCAATGCCATCCCTAACAATGCCCCTTCAAAACCCGTAAAAGCGGCACAGGTCAAGAATTCTACGGTAGATAAACCTCGACGAGAACGGCTTCCGGCTGGGGAAGCGGAGGGAGCAGGGGGAGCGGGGGAGGCGAGGGGAGCAGGGGGAGGCTGTTGAATGGGGGGTGCGGAGGGTGGAGGATTAACCGGGAGGGGAGGGGGAGATTGTATTTGAGGAATGGGGGGTGGCGAAGGAGGAGTAGTCCCCTGAACTGTGGTGGGTTGGGTTTGAGGGGGTTGTATTGGGAGAGGTTGGGTTGGCAGGGGAGGCGGCGCGATGGGAGAGGGGGAGGATGGGATTAAGTGAGCGATCGCTTCCAACACTTCCAAAGCTGAAGCATAGCGATCGCGGGGGACGGGAAGCAACATCCGATCGAGAACATCCGCCAAACCGTCGCTTGCGTGGGGGGCGTGCGATCGCCAGTCCCAACAGTTATTGTAGGTATCGAATAGTTCTTCGGGGGGCTTATTCGCCAGCAAAACCAAACACGTCGCCGCTAGCGCATACAAATCCGTCGCCGGAAAGACTTGCGATGCCTGCATTTGCTCGGGAGGGGCGAACCCCATCGAATAGATGCCCGTCGAACGTCCGTGAGGAGTCCCGACAGTGGCAGTAATTTGTTTGACGGCTCCAAAATCCAGCAAGTACAAGCGTCCGTCACTGCGCGATCGCATAATATTCGAGGGTTTAATATCTCGATGAATAACTTTTTTCGAATGAACGAAGGTGAGAACGTCGAGGATTGCTTCTAATATTTCCAAAACTTCAGCTTCGCTATAAATGCCCTTTTCTTCCTGTTCCTGTTCTAAATCTTGTCCGTCAATAAATTGCTGGACGAGGTAAAAAAATTGTTCGTCTTTTTGAGTGCCTCGTTGGGGAACGACCACGGGAAAATAGGCGTAGGAAATGGGGATTTGCTTGTGATCATTGCCGAGTTCTTCAAGAACGGCAGCTTCTCGTTCGAAGAGCTTCTGGGCGATGGTTAATTGTTGGGGAGTCAAATCCCCCGAGGGTTGAAATTGTTTGACGACACATTCTCTAAGGCTGGTGGTGAAGCGATCTCGGGCGAGAAAGGCGGCACCAAATCCCCCTTGTCCGAGTAGTTTGGTGGGAATGTATCGCGCGCCCAAAATCAAGGGCATTCCGCAACGGGTGCAATATTGTTGTTGGGTGGTTTTGAGGCGATCGGGATCGTCGAGTTCGGGAACGATATTTTGCGTCTGACAACTGGGACGAGTGCAAAGAATTTCCATAGTCCTGCAATGAGTAATTTTGACCTAACCTCTAACCCCTAGAGAGGCAGGGCAACGCGACATTCCCATAGTAACAGGGGTGTTTGCTCCAGTCGCTTAAATCTTGCGATGCGATCGCGCTTCCCGTTCGATCGCGTGCATCTTAAAATGTTATGAACGAATCAAGCGATCGCTTGCTGCCCAAAAAGCAGAAGAAACGATCGCAGTTGAAATTAAGGGTTTTACCAGTCATTCGGCGATCGCGGATTTGGAACAGGCATTAGGGCAATAAGAGGAGATTTTACAATGGATTCCCTAACAGCTATTCGAGCAGTTTTAAAGAAAATCCTTGAGGAATATACAAAGATTCCCTATGCTTACGGGGATTTACAATGTCGTCTAACTATTGGCAGAGATGGGAATAATTTTTTGCTTATTACTCAGGGATGAGAGGGAGACGTACAAGTACATGGCTGTTTGGTTCATGTAGAGGCGATCGCGGACAAAATTTGGATTCATCGGGACGGGTTAGAAGATGGAATTGCTGATGATTTGTTGCGATCGGGGATTCCCAAGGAGAAAATTGTTTTGGCGTTTCATCCCCCAGAGGTTCGTCCTCATACTGGGTTTGCTGTAGGGTAGGGTTATGATATCGAACAAATAGAGCTTGTATTGATCGGCAGAATCGAACAATGACACCCATAAAAGAGCAACTTCTTCAAGAAATCGAACATACCCCGGATAATCTCATCAAAGAGGTTCTAAATTTCTTGCAGTTTGTCAAAGCCAAACAAGAACGAGAACAGATTTTAGTTGAGAATGACCGTACAGTTAACAGTATGGAAGAGATAGATGGAAAAGGAGTAGGAGATCGCCCAATTTGGGAACTGTTTGAGGAGTTTGCAGAAAATATTCCCGAAGAAAGTCTCTCTCAACTTCCTACAGATGGTGCAGAACAGCACGATCATTATATTTATGGAACGCCTAAAAGAACGCAATGAGACAAATATTTGCAGATACATTTTACTGGGCGGCGCTCATTAATCCAAGAGACGAATGGCATCAAAGAGTCAAAGAACTTAATCGTACTTTGATTAATACTCATCTTGTAACAACTGATGAAATTTTAACCGAAGTGCTTAATTTTTTCTCGTCTTATGATGCTTATGTGAAAGATGGAGTCATTCAGCGAGTTCAAGATATTTTGAATAGCGATCGCGTCACTGTTATTGCTCAAACTCGCTCATCTTTTCTCGATGGCTTACAACTTTACCAAAATCGCACGGATAAAGGCTACAGTCTAACAGATTGTATCTCTATGCAAATCATGCGAAAACTCAGAATTACAGAAATTTTGACTCACGATCGCCATTTTACTCAAGAAGGATTTACCATTTTGTTTACAGATTGAGATCGCTTGTCTTATCTTGGATATTTGGGATGAGGTGCGCTCGCGCAATCTTTGTAGTTGATAAGTTTATAGTATGAGCAAAAAGATCGATTTGCAATTTTGAGATGCACCCAATATCTTATTTTTTCGATTGTCTCATTGTAAAACAACCTATAGATTGAGTCCAAGAATACTTGCATAGATTTGCCTCATAATTTCTTCTAATTCAGCACTTTTACTATTGAGATCGGCATCAAAAGATCCTTCATGCAAAATTTTACTTCGGATATTGTAGGCATCATCAACTATTGCAATTGCTTCGGGATTTTCTGGGAGTTTTTCCTTAACAAAACGCTTGATCGCTTGTCGAATAGATTCTTTGTTTAAGTCTTTAATGCGTCCCATAATTGATGGTCTTATATTATCAGGAAGTAATGTTTTTTTTGCCTGACTAACAAAACTATTTATCAATGTTTCCAATTCTAAGTTATTATATTCTTGATAAGTGATTAAAGGTTCAATAGATGAAACGAGTCCTATAAATCGACTGCGTTCTGTACTTTCTAAACGAGCAGATGCAAATATTTCCATTGAAACTAAAAGTTTTTGATCGACTTCAGTAGGATCGGAAAAAATTTCATTGATTCGCTTAACTACTGATTCTATACCTAGCACTACAGAGATATTGGCTCCCATTGCTATCAAAAAAGATTGTGAGTTTTCTTGAGTACGATCAAAGACTACACACGGAAGAGGTGTATGATATTCTAGACGCAATGAAAAATTTCTAGAAATAGCTGCCCAAAGTACAGAGAGAGAAAGTTTTAAACCTCTTTGTTCTGCTTCTCTAGCAGTAGAATAACCTTCCACAAAAATGTCCAACTTTTGAGAAGATGTAGGAAAATACGGTTTATTTTTCTCCAGAGGACTTATCCGGACAATAGATTGAGAATCATCAATACATAAGCATACTTCATCAGATACTGGTAAGGTATATCCATTTTGAAGTAATACTCTGATCTTTGCTGCATAAGGACGACGATTTGGACTATCTAAAATAATTTCTTTGGGTTTTTCTTTTTTCTTACGCATAATGAAAACTATTTTAGGACAAGAAATTTAAAGCATTTCAAATAAGTATAACATAAATATCTAGAGTGGGAGAACATCTATTGTACTGAAGGAGATAAAAATCTCGCCTGCTCTTCATCCTTACCTCAAGCTGCTCTCCCTTATCTGGTAAAACGCCCATCCCACAACCATTATAGAAATTGTGAGTTCGCGTTACCGTAGCAAAACTCACACCCTCTTTTTGTTCCCTTAAGGAAACCATGACCATTGCTTATGAAAAAGGGCTGCAAACCACACGCTTGCAAGGACTGACAACCGTAGAAGTTAACGACAATCGCCACCAATATGGCAGCAATATTCTCACTTTCCCAGAACGAGATTCTTGGGGTAAATTGTACCTCGAAAAATACGAAGATTCTATCATTCGCATTCTCGTTGTTGTCGCAGTTGTTTCTATTGCGCTCGGTATCATTAACGGGCAATATATTGCGATCATCGCCATTCTTTTAGCTAACATCATCCTGTCTTGATACGTTATCACGTTCTCAAATCAACTACTCAAAGAAGGTAAAAACGTTACCAAAGCAGGGAATAAAATAATCAAGATCAAAACAAACAATTGTAGGAAAATAAAGGGAATTGCGCCGCGATAAATCTCCTCTGTTTTTACTTCTGGTGGTGCAACTCCTCGTAAGAAAAATAAGGCAAAGCCAAAAGGCGGCGTTAAAAATGATGTTTGTAAGTTTGCCCCCAAAATTACGCCATACCATAATAAATCTAATCCTAATGCTTGGGCGACGGGGGCAAAAATGGGAATGATAATAAACGCAATCTCGAAGAAGTCAATAAAGAAGCCCAAAATAAAGACAACTAACATATTAACAATCAAAAATCCCGCCGTTCCTCCCGGTAAATTGGCGAGCAGATCGAACATGAAGCGATCGCCGCGCAAGCCTCGAAAGACTAAACTAAATGCTGTCGATCCAATTAAAATTAAGATCACCATACTGCTAATTCTTAAGGTAGAATCGCAGACTTGGCGCAATGCCGACCAATTTAACTGACGATTGGCAAACGCAAGGGTGATCGCGCCTAACGAACCCACTGCACCCGCTTCTGTTGGTGTTGCAAACCCGAAAAAGATACTTCCCAAGACCAAAATAATCAGTAATAAGGGCGGAATCATTACCTGAATAACCCGTTTTGTCAAGGCTTTTCCGCCAATTTCTCGTACCTCGGCGGGTAAAGGCGGGGCAATTTTGGGATTGAAAAAAGCAACGACGAGAACGTATAATGCAAAAGCACTCGACATTAAAAGACCGGGAATTAAAGAGCCGATAAATAAATCCCCAACCGGTACCCCAAGCTGATCCCCTAAGACCACTAAAACGACACTCGGCGGAATAATTTGCCCCAATGTTCCCGAAGCGGCAATAACTCCCGTTGCTAACTCTTTGCTATAGCCATAACGCAACATAATCGGCAGAGAAATCAATCCCATTGCCACGACAGTTGCCGCGACAACGCCTGTAGAAGCTGCCAGTAATGCCCCAACAATGACCACAGCTAATGCCAATCCGCCGCGAATTCGCCCGAATAAAATGCCCATTGTCTCCAACAATCTTTCGGCGATTCCCGTTTTTTCTAGCATCGAACCTAGAAAAATAAAGTAAGGAATCGCCAACAAAGTATAGTTGGACATAATCGTAAAAATTCGTTGCGGCATGGCATTCATTAACGCTGGGTTAAATGCCCCGACTGAAACGCCAATAATGCCGAAAATAATGGCGACTCCCCCCAAGGAAAAAGCGACGGGATAACCAAAAGCTAAAAGTACCAATGCTCCAACAAACATCGCTGGAGAAAGCAGTTCTGGACTCATTTTTTCACTCCTCTATTCTGCGATCGCTTTCCCGAAGGATGAACCAGTTTTTAATTGCTTCGGAAATTCCTTGGAGGATAAGCAAGACAAAACAAACAATAATCATTGATTTAATGGGATAGCGGGGTAAACCGCTCGGATCGGGGGACATTTCCAGAATCTTCCATGAATTAAAGACTGTTTTCCATGAAAAATAGATCGTGAGGACGGAAAAGGGGATTAAAAATAAAAGCGTCCCTAAAAAATTGACCCATGCTTTTCGTTTCCGACTCCAATCTTTATAAAATATATCGACACGAACATGGCCATTTTGGAGTAAGGTATAGGGCGCACCGAGTAGAAAAACAATTGCGAAAAGATACCATTGTATTTCGAGGAAAGCATTGGAGGTCAAAGACTGCCCTAAAAAGCGCCCTAAATTGGTGGCAATCACATTCCAGACCCCCACGATCACCATGATTAAAACTAAACCGTAGGTAAATTGACCGATCCAAGAATTCAAGCGATCGATCGCCCGTGAAATCTGTAATAACATTTTTCTCAATAATTAGCGATCGGCGATTAGCGATCGGCAATTGGTCAAGAAATAAAGAGTCACTCATAACCAATAACCAATAACTAATAACCAAATTATTTATTTTCAGCAATAAAACTAGCGATACTCAGTTCGTTGATGCTATTCCAGAAAGAAATGCGATCGCGGAACTGTTTCCACGGTTCGTAAACTTCTTTAAAAGTAGCATCATCGCTGGCATTTTCTTCGTACAATTCAAAGGCTGCGGTTTGGGCGGCTCTGAGAATATCTTGAGAATATTGGCGCAATTGTACGCCATGTTCTTCTTGTAGCCTTTGTAAGGCATCTCGATTTAAAGCATCGTATTTGGCCAGCATATTGATATTGGCTTCATAGGTCGCCGTTTGCAAGATCTCCTGATATTCTTTTGGCAGTGTGTCCCAAGCATCCTGATTGATAAAAGCCTCCAATGTCGGGCCCGGTTCCCACCAACCGGGATAATAATAAAATGGGGCGGCTTTGTGTAGGCCTAATTTCTCATCGTCGTAGGGTCCTACCCATTCTGCTGCATCGATCGCACCGCGCTCGAGGGCAACGAAAACTTCACCCCCCGGTAAGGCTTGAGCATTCACGCCCAAACGCTCCATCACCTTGCCTCCCAATCCCGGGATTCTCATTTTTAGTCCTCTCAAATCCTCCGGTGTATTGATTTCTCGTTTGAACCATCCTCCCATTTGCGCTCCGGTATTTCCGGCAGGAAAGTTAATAATATTAAAATCAGCATAAATTTTGCGCATGGCTTCCAATCCTCCGCCATGATAAAGCCAAGCGTTTTGCTGTTGGGCGGTTAAACCAAAGGGAACTGAGGTGCCAAAAGCCAAGGCAGGATTTTTGCCAATGTAGTAGTAACTCGCACTATGACCGCATTCTACTGCCCCATTTTGCACTGCATCGAACACTTCCAAGCCGCCGACGATTTCGCCTCCGGGATAGGGGGTGATGTCAAAACGTCCGTCGGTCATTTCCCGAACGCGATCGCAGGTGGTCGTTGCTCCCCCGTAAATAGTATCGAGGGATAGCGGCCAGCTTGTGGCCATGCGCCATTCTATTCTGGGTAGACTGCTTGCACCTTCGCTACTGGTTGAGGTAGGAGTTGGATTACAAGCGGCTAAAGTGGCTGCCGATGTTGCGCCGATCGCGGTGTTGGCAATAAAATTTCTACGCTTCATGATTTTTTTTATAAAATTAGGGAAACTTTAGTAGTCTACAACACATTTATTGCCCTAGAACCAGTAACATGAACATTAGGGGAAAAACAGATACAATCCGTTACAAATGGAGGGTTTCGCATTATGGCAGGCCATAGTAAATGGGCAAATATCAAGCGACAAAAAGCAAGAGTCGATGCTAAGAAAGGGAAAACCTTTACTCAATTATCCCGAGCGATTATCGTGGCGGTTCGGAACGGAATTCCCGATCCGGCGGGGAATTTTCAACTTCGCACGGCGATCGAAAAGGCCAAGGCGGCGGGAATTCCTAATGATAATATCGATCGCGCCATTGCCAAAGGAGCGGGGACTTTTAAAGATGACGAATCTAGTTTTGAAGAAGTCCGCTACGAAGGATACGGACCTGGGGGAATTGCGATTTTGATTGAAGCCTTTACCGATAATCGCAATCGCACGGCGGCAGATTTGCGAGCGGCATTTAATAAAAATGGAGGCAACCTGGGAGAAACGGGATGCGTGAGTTGGATGTTCGCGAAAAAAGGTGTAGTCTTATTAGAAGGAGAAGTTGAAGAAGAACAACTGCTCGAAACTTCCCTAGAAGGTGGGGCGGATACCTATGAGTTAATCGAAGAGGAAGAGACACCCGGGGCAGAAGTGTTCACAGAACTAGATAATTTGAATTTACTTTCAAAAGTTTTGCAGGAACAAAAATTTCCCGTTAAAGAAGCAGAAGTGCGTTGGATTCCGAGTAACACTGTTGCCGTCGAGAATGAAGAACAAGCGCGATCGCTCTTGAAATTAATCGATACTTTAGAATCTTTAGATGACGTTCAAAATGTGACAGCAAATTTTGAAATGGCAGATGAATTAATGCAAAGTTATTAACATCAGGAGCAACCTTCTTAGAATCCGTAAATCATCAGCAAGAATATGAATACCATCGTAAATATCGATCCTAATGCCGAGATTTTAATTGTTGACGATACTCCCAACAATATCCGAGTTCTGGCGGCAATATTACAAGATAAACAATATCGAGTGCGAACATTTTTACGGGCAGATCGCGCCTTGGAAAATGTTAATAAGAATCCTCCCGATCTAATTTTGCTCGATATTCAAATGCCCGATATGGATGGGTATGAATTTTGCGATCGCATTAAAAAATCTCCCCATCTTTGCGAGATTCCTATCATTTTTATCAGCGCTCTAGATGAGCCGATGGATAAGGTGCGAGCCTTTAAGTTGGGAGGAGCGGATTATGTCACGAAACCTTTCCAAGAGTTGGAGGTTTTAGCGCGAGTCGAACACCAACTCAAATTAAATCGAGCCAATCATGTTCTTAAATCTCTCAATCAAACCTTGGAAGAAAGAGTCAAAACACGAACCATGGAGTTAGAAGAAGCCAATCTTCAAAAAGAAAAACTTTTAGATATTTTAAAAGAAAAAAATATCGCTTTACAGGAAATCGATCGCCTAAAAGATGAATTTTTAATGATTATGTCCCACGAACTTCGCAATCCTTTAAACGGAATTTTAGGATCGTTACAATTGATTTTAGCGGGATTTTGTGAAGATCGGCAGGAAGAAACCGAAAATCTAAAAATTGCCAATGACTCGGCGCTACATTTACTCAAAACCATTAATAGCATTCTTGACATTGCCAAAATTAAAGCAGGCAAACTGCAAATCCAACTAGAAAGTCTTGACTTGCGAATACCTTTGAGTGCGGCGATCGACATACAACAACATCAAATTCAAACAAAGCATCTCACGCTCAACTATCAAGAAAATCCAGAACCTTTGTTCGTTCGCGGGGATAGTACAAAACTAACTCAAGTATGCTTAAATATTATTGATAATGCAATCAAATTTACTGAATCTGGAGAAATTGACATTAGGATAGAAA
>JBCCVR010000095.1:0-27118 GCA_039194995.1 Cyanobacteria bacterium P01_E01_bin.42
CACATTGAAGGGAAAATCATGTCCAAAACCACCAACCTTTTATTTAAGGTATTCGTACAAACCTTTGCCCGACAATAGTTTTATTGCTCCCCTATTTATTTTCAGGGGAGCGCTTTTCTCAAAATAATTTGTTAGAGTGAATGAAGAAAGTTCTCTTCGAGAGGAACTTCCGCGATCGCAATTGCCCCATTACAAGTTATGACCCTAACGCTTTACAACACTCAAACCCGCCGTAAAGAAGCATTTATTCCTCAGATTGATAATGAGGTAAAAATGTATTGCTGTGGCGTGACGGTGTACGATCTGTGTCATCTGGGTCATGCACGATCGTATATTTCTTGGGATACGGTGCGCCGTTATTTGCAATGGCGCGGCTATCGAGTGTGTTACGTGCAGAATTTTACCGACATCGATGACAAAATCCTCCGGCGTGCCAACGAACGCGGGACGACCATGCAGGCGATTAGCGATCGCTACATCCAAGAGTATTTTGCAGATATTCGACCCTTAAATGTGATGGATGCGGACGAATATCCCCGAGTGACGGGACATATTCCCCAGATTCACCAACTCATTCAAGATTTGATTGGTAAAGGCTATGCCTACCCTGCCGGAGGAGATGTTTATTATCAGGTGGAACGACTCCCCGAGTATGGCAAGCTCTCCGGACAGAAGTTAGAAGATATGCTGGCAGGGGCGAGTGGTCGCTTAGATGAGGAAGAAACTAAAAAGAAACATCCTTTTGATTTTGCCCTCTGGAAAGCAGCAAAACCGGGAGAACCCGCATGGGATTCTCCTTGGGGAAAAGGTCGTCCCGGTTGGCACGTTGAATGTTCGGCGATGGTACGGACAATTTTAGGAGAGACCATCGATATTCATGGTGGGGGAGGAGATTTGGTTTTTCCTCATCACGAAAATGAGATTGCTCAGTCGGAAGCCGCAACGGGTCAGCCTTTAGCACGGTATTGGCTACACAATGGCATGGTGAAAATTGGTGGAGATAAAATGTCAAAATCTCTGTTCAATTTTGTTACCATTCGCGACTTTTTAGAACATCCTTACGACCCGATGGTACTGCGTTTATTTGTTTTGCTGGCTCATTATCGCAAGCCTTTAGATTTTACCGAAGATGCGATCGCTTCTGCGGAAAATGGTTGGCAGACCCTACAAGAAGGATTGCGATTTGGCGATCGCTATGGGGCAAAATTAGGCTGGCAATTGTCGGAGATGAAAACAGATTCTAATGAGTATAAAAATCGCTTCCAAGCGGTAATGGATGACGATATTAATACTCCGGAAGGATTAGCCGTGATCTTTGAGTTGGCAAAGGAATTGCGCAAAGAAAGCAATCTCATGACCCACGAAGGGAAAATCACTGCACCTTCGGAAACGCTGGAAATTCAATGGAAAACTTTGGTTGAATTAACGGGGGTTTTGGGGATTGAAGTGCAACCCGAGGAAGCAACATCCGAGGGAGTAGATGCAGCAGAAATTGAAGCACTCATCGCACAGCGTGCCGCAGCAAGGAAAGCTAAAAACTTTGCCGAAGGCGATCGCATTCGCAATGAGTTAAGAGCAACAGGAATCGTGCTGGTAGATAAACCCGACGGAACCACATGGCATCGCAATTAGGAAAGCGATCGCGATCGCTTGAAGTCCCAAAATATCACGGATGAGGATAACTAATAACTGATAACTGGTGACTGATAACTGATAACTGAAAAATGCCGACTTTAATTTTAACTCCGCGTTTCACAGAAGATTCTCAAGCACTTTGGAGAGCGGCGATTCAATTAGGTTGGGATGTCGAAAGGCTGACCAGTTGGCAAGTTAGCGATCGCCTTCTTTCTCTTTCCGAACCCGTTCTCTATTTAGAGGCCTTGATGGCGCGCAATATCGCCGAAAAATTTGGGATAACATTACCAGAAGTGCCTCTCCATTGGTTGCCACAACTTCCTGAAGAATATCGCCAGCGTTGGGTGTATTTAACCGCATTAGCCGAAGCGAGAAAGATCCGAGATCCTGCTTTTATTAAACCCCCGAATGATAAAAGTTTTCCCGCTCGGGTTTATTTTGGCTCGGATTTACCGGAAGATTTTCTCAATCAAACCCCCGTTCTCGTTGCCGAGATCGTTCATTGGGAAAAAGAATTTCGTACCTTTATTTTAGAACGAGAATTACGAACCTTTTCGATTTATCTTCGCGATGGGGAATTGCAAAAAGAGACGGGGTTTCAACATAGCGATCGCGAGGAAGGGGAATTAAGAGAATTTGTGGCAAAACTTCTTGCAGATTCTCGCGTAGAATTGCCGCGATCGGCTTGTTTAGATGTGGGAATCATTCGCGATCGCGGTTGGGCTGTCGTCGAACAAAATGCAGTTTGGGGAGCGGGAATTTATGGTTGCGATCCGGTGGAAGTCCTGCGAGTTCTGCATCCAGATTAATTTTAACGATCCGGAAGTTGGGGTTTGCTCTGCTTCTGTTTGCGACCCAGTAACAGATAATAAAAAATGGCAAACTCAACCCAATAAACAATTAATCCAGTGCCGGGATGACTCGAATCAGATAGAAAAATGGCCGGAGATACGAGAACCGAATCTTTCGTATTAAACAGCGTTACGATAACAAAATTATTAGCGGCGTGCTGTCCTAATGCTAATTCCAGACCATTATCTTTCACCACCAGAAGACCTAAAAAGAAACCTAACGACAAATAGGTTAACGATAAAATCAATGGATTTCTCAACATTTCTGGGTTGAGAAAATGAGGGATTGCAAAAATAATTCCTGTCAGAACTGCTAAAATTGTTTTATTTTGAATCAATAATCCCAATCCTTGCAATAAATACCCTCGAAAAAATAACTCCTCTGTCCCTGACTGTAATAGGACGACAAAGAAAGCAGGAATGACAAACAAGCACCAAGTAATCGGATTAAGATTAATCTCAAAACTCCCTGGATCGAGAAAGTAGGCGATAAAATTAATCCCGCTCAAGAGAACGAACCAAAGTCCAAAACCTTGCCAAAAACGCTGCCAGCGACTTGAGCGATCGCCGCGAATTAAGGTGAGAAAATGCCTTCGGTGAATGACGCAAACAACGAATAATAAACTCAGGAAGAAAAACAGGGAGGGAATATTCGCCAAGAAATAAGCGATCGCGGCAGGAATGCGCTCGACAATTCCTTGCAGATCCACAACATCATCCGGTAAATCCGAGCCAAAAGGGTTTTGAATTACGATCGGAATGACTAAAGCAAAAAAAAGAGAGATGCCATAGAGCAATCCTCCGATAATTAACCAAGAAAATAGAATTAAAGAAATACCGAGGAGGTATCTCCACCACTGATTTTTTCCTTGTCGTGCCGCATTGATAAAGCCATTCATTGTTTATTTTAGAGATTCAAGTCTTTGGCTCGAAAGAGTAATTGAGAATTGACGTGCCTACTAATTCAAATCGCTTTCATTCAAATCGTTTTCGACGACTAATTCCATGAGATCGCCGCGAAAGCGAGTAACTCCATACTCGATTGCGTTGCCTTGGCGATCGGTATTGGTCGATTCGACTAACAACACGGGTTGATTGAGCGGAATCTGTAAGAGTCGCGCATCATCGGGTTTAACCGGACGAGCAGAAATTCGGGTCTCTTGCCGTAAATGATCGCAACGATAAACCTCGTGCAACAGCTTAGAAATAGATTTAGATGTTCTGCTTTCTACATGCTGTAAAATATCGGGAAATCGCTGCAACGGAAAATAACTGGTACAAATACTAATCGGTTGCCCATCTGCTAAGCCCAAGCGTTCGACTAAAGCAACCCCATCGCCAAAATCAAGTGTTAACTCCTGCGCAATGGTTTCGTTTGCTGGAATTTGCAAACAGCGTACGGTTTGAATACTGGGCGTTTGACCTTGTGCCTTCAAAGCCTCATTATAACGCACTCGCTTGCCGATGGGATAGCGAATGGGAGTGGAAGCAACAAAAGTCCCGCGGCCGCGATCGACCCGCACCAACCCCTCATCTCTTAAAAGAGCAATGGCTCGCCTTAAAGTATGGCGGTTCACCCCAAATCGTTCGGATAGCTGAATTTCAGCAGGTAAGCGCTCTCCGATGGCGTAGACGCGATCCTGAATATTTTTGCGCAGTTCGTCGGCAATTTTTGTATAAACGGGACTGGACATAAAAAAATCTAACAGATGGGACTGGCTCGCAAACCTTAACGGCGAGCGCAAACCGTTGCAACTTGTTTAAGCATCAACATCACAAGATTTGCGATAAGTATATTTTATCTTACGCTCATTTTTTTCGGCGAGATTGCGATCGCCAGCTTGTCAATTTTTCTTTTCTGAGATATGATAATCCTAATAATATATAGACATCTACACAATAATTAAAAAAGATTTAAAATTACGCTAAATCTTGGTTAACAGGGGCAAAGGTGCAATGGAGCAAGAAACAGAGCGACAACATTGGATGGCAACCCTTGCCAAAAGCTCCCCGGAAGACCTCGAGGAGCGGGTAAAAACCTTGGGAGAATTGCCGGAGTATCGTTTTCTGCGATCGCCAGAAATCGGCTTGACAATGGTGCGGGGACGTGCCGGAGGAACCGGACAAATTTTCAACTTAGGGGAGATGACGATGGTGCGTTGCGTGGCAATTGTCGAAGAGAGAACGGGATTTGGGTATGTAGCGGGTCGATCGCGCCGTCATGCCGAACTGGCGGCGGTTTGCGATGCTCTCCTGCAACATCCGGACTGGTGCGATCGGGTTCGAGAATCGGTCATCGAACCGTTACAAAAAGAATTAGAGCGACAAAAGGACATTCAACAGCGCCAAACCGAATCGACAAAAGTGAATTTTTTTACCCTGTTACGAGGGCAATAGAGCAGAAAATCTCTCTTAAAAATTTTATAACCTTTAAAAATTCATGCAGTTTATCCGATTAATAAAGAAACTGCGATCGCTGTAATTTAACGATTGTTAAAATGGAGAAAATCATGATGGAGGTTGAAGAATTAGTTCCGGGCGAAATCGTGACAATTTCCGATTTTTTGTCGCCAGAAGAGTGCGACGAATATATCGATTTGAGCGAACAAATTGGCTACGGTGAAGCACCTATCAATGCCATGCGAGGAGCTATTATCAGACCGGATATTCGTAATAATGCTCGTGCCATGTTAGACGATCCTGAAAGAGCAGGGATGCTCTGGAAACGCCTTTCGACCTTCCTACCCGACAAACTTGAAGAACGTTTTCCTGTTGGTTTAAATGAGAGGTTGCGTTTTTATCGCTACGATCGCAATCAACAATTTGCATGGCATTATGATGGTTCTTATCGGCGAGAAAATGATGAATCCAGTCTTTTAACGTTTATGGTTTATCTCAACGATCGCTTTACGGGAGGAGAAACGCAATTCGATCTGCGCTATCCCTATTTCGATCTTTCTGTAACGCCTAAAATGGGGATGTGTTTGTGCTTTCTCCATGCTTTAAGGCATCAAGGTGCAGCAGTCATTCAAGGTCGTAAATATGTTTTGCGTTCGGATGTTATGTATTCTCCAGATTTATCATGGTAACTCAACTTCCCGGCTTTGAAAATCCCGTCCGCGATGCCCAGCAAACCTTCCGATCGCTCTTAGATGCTCTTGCGCAACCCGGAAAAATCAATCCTATTGTAGTGGGAGTAAATCAACCTGAAATGCTCAATTCTGTTTGTGCTGCGGCTTGTTTGACTTTATTTGATTTAGAAACAACAATTTGGTTGAGTTCGAGTTGCGATCGCGCTCTCAAAGAGTGGCTTTTATTTCATGCGGGATGTCGTTTTACGGAGTCTTTACAAGATGCCGATTTTGCCCTCGTGCGGAATTTTGAAGAAATCCCCCAATTCGTAAAATTCAACCGAGGCACGCCAGAAGAACCGGAAAAATCAACGACTTTACTCGTCCAAGTTCCGACATTTTTAGAGGGACAATCAGTACGATTAAAGGGGCCGGGAATTTTAGGCGATCGCCATCTCAATTTTTTAACCCGAGAATTTTGGGAAGATTGGCAAAATCATTGGGATTATCCGTTAGGTATCGATATCTATTTTTTTACGGAAACGGAAGTTATGGGATTGCCTCGCAGCGCGATCGCGACACTTTAATTCTTAAACATTTTCTGAAAAAGCCATGCAAATTCAAACAGAACGGCTACAATTATCACCAATTGTCGAAGAAGATCTCGAGGAAATTCATCAACTTTGGACACAGCCATCAGTTCGCAAATACTTATGGGATGATCTCGTCATTCCAATTGAGACAACACGAGACATTATTGCTCGCAATCAAACTGCTTTATCTCAATTATTATATGGATTGTGGGGAGTAAGACCGCTTGACGAAAAAATATTAATTGGGTTTTGCGGTTACTGGCCATTTTTTGAACCTCCCGAGGTACAATTAATTTATGGCTTATCCGATCGCTATTGGAGACGAGGTTTAGCAACAGAAATGGCAACAGCCGCGATCGAGTTCGGTTTCAATACTTTTCAATTCCAACAGATTGTCGCCAGTACCGACGAGCCGAATATTCGCTCCCTCGCTGTTCTAGAAAGATTGGGAATGTATCGAGAAAAACAAAAAAAGATTGAGGGCAAAGAAACCATTTTTTATAAAATCGAAAAAACACACTTTGAAAGACAAACTTAGCAATTCTCGATAAATTTGCGATCTGACTAACTAAGAATCAACAATACTAGGGATGCACAACTATGCCTTACGTAGCCGTTAAAGGAGGAGAGAAAGCGATTCAAAATGCCGAGCAATTATTACAGGCATGGCGCAGAGGCGATCGCGATATTTCCGAATTAACCCTAAAACAGATTCAACAACAACTCGCCCTTGCTGTCAATCGCGTTATGGCAGAGGGAAGTTTGTACGATCCCGAACTTGCAGCTTTGGCGATCAAACAATCTTGGGGTGATTTAGTTGAGGCAATCTTTCTATTACGAGCATATCGAACGACTCTACCGAGATTTTACTACACCCGGGCTTTAGACACCCGCAAAATGTTGCTCAAACGGCGAATTTCGGCAATTTTCAAAGATGTTCCGGGGGGACAAAAATTAGGGGCGACATTTGATTATATTCATCGCCTATTGGACTTTAAATTGGCAGCAGAAGGAAACGCGCCAGAAGCCCCAGAAACACCCTCGGAAACGCCAGAAAAGCATATTCCTAGGATTATGGATACTTTGGATCGAGAAGGACTCATCCAAGCAGAAAAGAAGAACGATCGCGAACCTTTCGATCTGACTCGTCAACCCTTTCATCTTCCCGCACGACGAGATGCGAGATTGCAGAATTTAGCGCGTGCAGATGAAGGTTTTTTATTGAGTTTAGCCTATTCCAGCCAGCGCGGATATGGAAAAAATCATCCCTTTGCCGAGGAGATTTGCATAGGAGAAGTTGAGGTGATAATTTGTCCCGAAGAATTGGGATTTGAAATTGCGATCGGGGAGATTGCCATTAGCGAAGTCCAAATGATTAACCAATTTCAAGGTAACAAAGAAATTGCCCCCCAATTTACTCACGGTTATGGTTTAACCTTTGGTTATAACGAACGCAAAGCGATGGCAATGGCGATCGTCGATCGCTCCTTATGCACTAAAGAATTAGGGGAAGAAATAGAAGCGCCCGTACAAGATGAAGAATTCGTTCTTTCCCACTCCGATAATATCGAAGCCCAGGGATTTGTTCAACATCTCAAGCTCCCTCATTATATCGACTTTCAAGCAGAACTCAATCTCATTAGAAAAATGCGAAATACCCATTTTCAGTCACCAGTCACCAGCGATGCGACCCCGCGTCGGCGCAAGACGCAAGGGAAAGCGCATCAAGACAGTCACCAATTATCAATTCAAGATCTGGTTATTCGTCCGGAAACGCCTGCCGATTATTCAGAGATTGCTCAAGTCAATAACTTGGCATTCGGACAAGAAAATGAAGCTCAACTTATCGATCGCATTCGAAGAGGCGATCGCTATATTCCCGAACTTTCTCTCGTTGCGACAATTTCTAACAAAATTGTCGGTCATATTCTATTCAGTAAAATTGATTTGATCGGTCAAGAAAAACAATCGATTTTGGGACTCGCACCGATGGCAGTTTTACCGGAGTTTCAAAATCAAGGAATTGGTAGTCAATTGGTCAGGGAGGGATTAGCGATCGCCGATCGCTTGCAGATGCCTTGCGTTATTGTTTTGGGACACAGTTGGTTTTATCCTCGTTTTGGTTTTGAACCCGCAGAACCTTATGGAATTCAACCGCCTTTTCCTTTACCACCAGAAGTATTTATGGTGAAATGTCTCAGTACTTGTCAGCAAAAATATACGGGGAAAATTGTCTATCCTCCAGAATTTGATGTAGTTTGAATAGTTCGGGATTTTAAGTTCATGAATATTTTATTTATTTGTAGTGGTAATACTTGCCGGAGTCCAATGGCAGAAGCATTATTTCGAGAACAAATAAAAGGAACGAAGATTGCAGTGCGATCGGCAGGGACGACCGCTTTTAATGGCGACCCAGTTGCCACCCATACGATGACCATTTTACAAGAAAAAGGCATTGAATATTCTCATCAATCTCAACGCCTAAACCCAGAGTTAATGAATTGGGCGAATTTCGCCTTTACCATGACTCAAAGTCAAAAATATATGACTCTGGCTATGTTTCCCGAATTTGCCTCAAAAGTTTTTCTGTTGAAGGAATATATCCGAGAAAAGAGTCATCTCGATATTCTCGATCCCTTTGGTCGAGACTTAGAACAATATCAAGAATGCGCGCGGGAATTAGAACGATGTTTGCTCGATTTACAACAGTATTTTTCTTTACTAGAAACACCGAGATTAATTCTCCGGAAACTGAGAGCAAGCGATCGCGATACTTTAAAATCTATTTTAGGCGATGCTGAGGTGATGCAGTTTTCTTTAAACGGCTCTCTATCTGAAAAAGAGATAGAAGAGTTCATTTGCGATCGCGTTTTTACAGCCTACGATCGCAAAGGTTTTAGTTTCTATGGGGTTATTGAAAAAGCGCAACAACAATTAATCGGTATTTGCGGTTTACTCACCCAAAAAATTGGCGATCGCGAAGAAATCGAAATTGGCTATCGTTTGGCAAAAGAGTATTGGGGACGGGGTTTGGCAACAGAAGCCGCAACGGCCGTGCGAGATTATGGCTTGAATCAGTTTAACTTTAAGCGTCTGATTTGCATTATTGAATCTGAAAATATTCGCTCAATTCGCGTTGCCAAAAAAATTGGCATGGCTTATGAAAAAAATGCAGTATTTTATAACATTCCCGTACAAATTTATAGTTTAGAGGTGGTATAATGAGTAATACGATAAACCAAAATTCACCCATTGAAGCCGAATTTAACTTTGCTTACCTCGACGAACAAACCAAGCGATCGATCCGTCGTGCTTTATTAAAAGCTGTTGCTATTCCCGGTCATCAAATTCCTTTTAGTTCCCGAGAAATGCCCATGTCATACGGGTGGGGAACGGGAGGAATTCAAGTGACAGCATCGGTTATCGGTCGAGAAGATATTTTAAAAGTAATCGATCAGGGTGCTGATGATACAACTAACGCCGTTAATATTCGCCGCTTTTTTCAAAAAGTTTGCGGCATAAAAACAACCGAACAAACAGAAACCGCAACGATTATTCAAACTCGCCACCGCATTCCCGAAACGTCTTTACAAACCAGCCAAATTATCGTTTATCAAGTTCCTATTCCAGAACCTTTGCGCTTTCTCGAACCCTCAGAAGTGGAAACCAGAAAAATGCACGCTTTAGAAGAATACGGCTCCATGTACGTGCGACTTTACGAAGATATTACCCAATACGGTCAGATTGCGACAGCGTATGATTATCCCGTAATGGTGAGCGATCGCTACTTAATGAAACCCAGTCCCATCCCGCGTTTTGATAATCCCAAAATGCACATGAATCCTGCTTTACAACTGTTTGGTGCGGGACGGGAAAAGCGAATTTATGCCATACCACCTTATACTAAAGTGAAGAGTTTGGATTTTGAAGATTATCCATTTGCGATTGAACAATGGGATCGATCTTGTGCTTTTTGCGATTCGACAGATAGCTATTTAGATGAAGTCGTGACCGACGATCGCGGCGGACGAATATGGATCTGTTCCGATACCGATTATTGTAATAAAAGGCAACAAAAAAACCAACAAAAAATCCGCAAGCTACAATAAATAAAAGTCATTACTTCAACAAAATCATGATAACTTTCTACAATAGTAAAATTTCCTCCAATACCCGCCGCGTCTGGGTTGCTCTGCTCGAAAAAAATCTCGAATTCGAGGAAGTTTTGATTCAACTCAACCAAGGGGAACAATTGAAACCCGAATTTCTAGAGCTTAACCCCTTTCATCACATTCCCGTTTTAATTGATGATGGTTTTAAAGTGTTTGAATCCTTGGCAATTCTCGACTATCTCGAAGCCAAATATCCCGAATCTCAACTGATGCCAACCGATGCGGAAAGCATTGCTAAAGTTCGAACGATCGAACTCGTCACTCTGAACGAACTAATTCCCGTGACCTTTCCTTTAATGCGTAAAAGTTTAGAATTTGACGTGCCGCCAGAACAACTCGAGAAAGCACAAAAACAGGTGAGTACGGTTTTACAATTTTTTGAAAGTCAACTGGACGGACAGCAACCCTATTTTATCGGCGATCGCTTAACTTTAGCCGATGTTGTTGCCGGAACCACTGTCCCGACTTTATCTTATTTCGGGATTTCTTTAGAAGAATACCCCAAAGTGACTCAATGGTGCGAGACTTTACAAAAACGCGAAAGCTGGCAAAAAACCACACCTTCTCCGGAAACGATCGCCGAGGCAAAAGCAGGCATTAAAAAGATTCTGCAACAGCGCGGTTAATTTCCCTTAGTACGAATTCCATTCCCTCAAAAGACTTACTTTTTTATTCTTGATGCAACCCCTACTGCACGTTCAAAATTTGAGTAAATCCTACGGCGAGATTAAAGCCTGCGATCGCATTTCTTTCGCGCTTTATCCCCCAAGTTCTCGGTATCGTCGGTGAGTCGGGATCGGGAAAATCGACATTATTGCAGGCGATCGCCAGACAAACTAACCTCGATGAAGGGGAAGTTATTTATTGCGATCGCGATCGTAACCCGACCAATATCCATCAGCTTTCCGAACCCCAGCATCGCCGTCTCATGCGTAGCGAATGGGGATTCGTGCGCCAAAACCCTCAAGATGGACTGAGAATGAACGTCACCGCAGGAGCAAATATTGGTGAGCGCTTATTGGATATTGGGGTGCGCCATTACGGTAAAATTCGCACAGAAGCGTCCCATTGGCTGCAAGCCGTCGAAATCGATACCCATCGCATGGATGCAATGCCAAAAACCTTTTCCGGGGGAATGCAGCAACGGTTGCAACTGGCGCGAGTCCTCGTTACCCAACCTCGTTTGGTGCTGATGGACGAACCGACGGGAGGTTTGGATGTTTCCGTACAGGCGCGTTTGCTGGATCTTTTACGCTCTTTAGTGAGAAACTTGCATTTAAGCGTTATCTTAGTGACTCACGATATTGGCGTAGTCCGTCTTTTAGCCGATCGCTTGTTGGTCATGAAAGCAGGCAAAGTCGTCGAAGCAGGATTGACCGATCGCGTTCTCGACGATCCCCAACATTCCTACACCCAACAATTAGTCAGCGCCACGTTAATGCCTTAATTCAGTCGGAAAATCTCTCAACAATGCTAGTTACAAAACATACTCTCCCGCCTTTTGCCGAACTTTCTCAGAATACTTTGCTATATGCAAAAGGGATTGAGAAACAATTTATTTTGCACAATCAAGGCGGAATTCAAATCCCCGTCCTGCAAGGAAAATCTCTCAAAATTGAGGCAGGAGAAGGCGTTGCTTTGATGGGGGAATCCGGTGCAGGAAAATCGACCTTCATGCGATCGCTTTACGGGAATTATGGCATCGATCGCGGCGAAATTTGGGTCAAGCACGAACAAAATTGGGTCGATCTTCCCCATCTCGAACCTCACGAACTCATCGCCGTGCGTCAAAAAACAATCGGCTATGTCAGCCAATTTTTACGGGTTATTCCTCGCGTTCCCGCTTTGGATATCGCGGCGGAACCGTTGCTAGAATTGGGGGTAAATTTAGAATCCGCTTATGAAACAGTCAAACACCTTCTCGCGCGCTTAAATCTTCCCGAACGTCTCTGGCAGCTTTCCCCCACCACTTTTTCTGGTGGAGAGAAACAACGAATCAATCTCGTGCGTGCTTTAGCTGTCGATTACCCCCTTTTACTCCTCGATGAACCCACCTCCGCCCTCGATGGCAAAAATCGGCAAATCGCGATGGAATTATTATCAGAACAGAAAGCCAAGGGGGTTGCTTTAATTGGCATTTTTCACGATCGCGAAGTTCGGGAACAGTTATGCGATCGGGAATTACTCTTCGAACGAGCCAACCCCGATCTTTAATCTGATGAGTTGGCATTATTCTCTCTCAATTAACATCACCCCTAAAATTCATTTTAAATCCAAAAGCCCTTTTTCCTTGAGTTTGGGATTAAAACGCATCTCCAAATTTGTATTGCGGGTTTGTTGGAGTTTTTCTTTCAGTTCTGCTTCGACTCGTCGGGCCACGGTTTTCAGTAGCTTGATTTTCTCTTTATCTTCACTCTTCGTGTAGAGTTCTTTCTCTTCCTCTGTCATAGAAACTTTAGCATCGATGGGATCGTGCCATGCTGATTTTTGAGCATCATTACCCGATGGCGTGACTCCATTTTCTGCGATCCACGCTGCCTGAATTTCTTCCAATATCGTGCGGCTGGGACGTTCGATCGCGTAATGCTTGAGCCAGTAACACCGTTCGGGCTGGCGGATTAAATGCTGTTTTAAACCCAGATAAATATCGCGGGAGTAAGCGATCGCCTGTAAAACGCGATCGCGATCGAAAATCGCATATACGCCGATTTTTTTCTGGAAGTTCTCGGAAATCTGACCCGCTTCGTCTAAATAAGGCAAATATTCCAAGCTCGCCAAAGTGGGAATATTGATTTGAGCAGTCATAAAAATTTTAGTTTAATTGGTGTTTCGCCATAATACCGGAGGGAGAGGATTATCTGGCAGTAATATTCAATATTCTGGGAGCTAATCTTAAAAATGATAGTTACGTCTAGGCTTAGCGGGTGCCGGAAGGGAGGGTTAGACCGGGCATTCCCTGATGAGGAGGCGTATAGCGGACTTCTTCCCGAGTATCGTTCGGATTCTGCCGAATGCTGGTATTCCCATAATTTTTAGTATAGAGCAGTTGCGTTACGAGAACGAACGTCATGATTCCGGTCAAGGCAAAAATTAAAGTTTTCATCGCGAACCCTGTGTAAATCCTTATCCTTACTATCGGACAGGTGCGAGAAAACTGCCGCGATCGCAGGCCGGGCAATGGGTGACGTTCGCAGAAACAGGGGGTGACAAGTTGGCAATATCTGGGCGATCGCGAGATAGAAAGACTCGTGACGCACCTTCCGGAGGGAATGCGATCGCGATCGCAGAGGTTCTGAACGCCTCCCGTTCGTCTCCGAATCTATTTCGCGTCCGGACTCTCGTTTTACGTTTAAAGTGGGTTTGCAGAATGGTGTCTGATGCTATCCGTATTACTACCAGCTTTAGAATATAAAAAAACCGGGAAAAAATTTGCGATCGTATCCCAATGTCAGTAGTGATATTTTGCGAGGGGGGAAGGTGATGTAACCCAGATAACCCAGCGATCGCGATCGCAACGCATTCCCCACTTTTAATCTCTCCCTACTCGGGATCCTCAAAACAAAAATTCAACGTAGTACTCATAGAAATGCGATCGCGACCGTTGCGCTTTGATTGATAGAGGGCTTCTCCGGCAGCCTCGATTAAAATTGAGGAAGAAATATCCACTTGGGGAATCGTACTGGCAACCCCCAAACTCACCGTCACGATATCTTTGGCAAACCCGCCGTATTTATCGGTATTAATGGGAATACCTAAAATTTCGATTTGTTTTCGTAACTGTTCGGCCAGTCCAAACGCTAAACTACCATCGGTTTGAGGTAGAGCGGCAATAAATTCATCGCCACCATAGCGGGCGATGGTGCAGTCGGGTATGTCGATTCCCGCTTCAAATACCCCCGCAATCAATTGCAGGCAGTTATTCCCATCAGAATAACCATGAACGTCATTGAAAATCTTAAAACAGTCGATATTGCAAATAATAACCGAGATGGGCATTCCCCCTCGGGCCAGTTGCTGCCATTGTTCTGCCAGTCGTTCTGTAAAACTGCGTCGTGCCAGCAGTCCCGTCAAATCATCGAGATCTCGCAACTGTTGTAACTTTTGATTTTGTCGTTCGAGTTCCAGCAGGCGATCGCCTTTGAGAGGAGAGGGTCTCGGAATAACCTCTTCCTCTGTTGTATCCTCTCGAGCGAATTGCTGGTCAAAATAGTAGCGATAGAGTTCGTAACGAATGCTAATGGTATTGCCTTGTAACGTCACGATGCCCAAACTCTCCAACCGATAAGCCAGAAGGGGTTTAAGGGGGATGGGCGCGTTTGTCGCCAGAGCCGTTTTGATGGCATTCGCCAAATCCGGATTATTCTGTAAAGTCAACCAATGTCGCCGTAAATGTTCGCGATAAATCCCCCCTTCTGTCGTGCTTTCTGCTAGCAGTTGCTCTAAATTTTTCGGATTGCCGGGATCGGGGTGGGCGAGGTGATAAAATGCCAAGCGAATGAGGAGGGGATGACCTCCCACCAGTGCCATCAATTGTTCTGTGTGTCCCTCGTGCCAGTTCAAACCGTGCAGGCCGGCCAGCATTTCCACCTGTTGTGAGCTAAATTCGGGAATATTGAGAGGTAATCCCACATTAAAAGGAGATTGATTAATATTGAGAGGAACGTAAACCTCTGTTGAGTAAACGACTGCCAAGCGCAACTTCTCCCAAACTCCCAACTGTTTGGCTTCTTCATGCCAAGAGCGCAATAAAGGTAAAAACTCCCGAGCCAGTTGGGGATATTCAAATAAGGTATTGACCTCATTTAATGCCAGAACCACCGGGCGATCGAGATTCTCGAGTAAATACCATTGAAAATAACAGGTACAGTTTACCTTACTGCCAATATCATCGTCCCAATATTCATCTAAATTGGGTTTGAGCTTTAATCCCCGACTGACTTGCGTGCAAAATCCCCGCAAAAATTTATTGAGATCGATCGCATCGATTTGTTGAAAATTAATGCTAACTCTGTAATATCCCAAAGCCTCGGCACGGGCGAGAACGCGATTCAATAGGGAAGATTTACCCATTTCCTTGGGCGCTTTAATTCGCAGCACGCAACCGGGTTTGAAAATTTCATCATATGCCTGCTCTTCCAAGGGAGGACGGGGGATGTAGAAGGGAGAATTGAGAGGAACCGGCCCGTTTGGGTATTCGAGAGAAGGTTTGGGGGGAGATTGCGGGGATGTGGTGCTTGTTACCTCGCCTGCCATAGCTTCACCTGCTATAGCTTCATTGCGAGTAGCATCAATTGGAGAATTAAAATCAGGCATGACAATCGCTCTAGAATAGCGGGGAAAGAGGCTGGGGTTCACAGTCTTATTCTACTACTTCTGTTTCTGCAAACGGCAGTTGGCATTGTCCCTTTAAAAGTTGATTTGTAGAGGAAATTAATTGTTTCGATCAAAGATTAACGCGATAGAGACGCACGGCTCGAGCAATTCCTTTTAATCCTTGTTCTCCCATATCTTGAACTTGTAAATTCAAGCGATCCTTGACCACATCATAAACCGTTTGAGACAAGCAGATTCCTCCAGGATCTGCTTTACTTTGCAGGCGTGCGGCGATGTTAACCCCCAATCCAAATACATCTTCGCCACTAAAACAAACATCCCCCAAATGAATCCCCATACGATGGTAGAGGATATCTTCTGGAGGGAGGCGATCGCTGGTTTCCCGCAAGGAATTTTGCATGGCGATAGCACAACCCACGGCGTTAACCGCACTGGCAAAATAAATTAATAGCCCATCCCCCATAGACTTTAAGACTTTGCCATCGTGTTCCCGACAAATATCCCGCATATATTGAAAGTCTCGCTGAATCAAGTTTAAAAGATGGGTTTGATCGACGACCATTTTTTCAGTCGAACCCACAACATCGGTAAAAATAATTGCGGCCAAATTACTATCGGGAATGTCAACATCTCCGTACAATCCCAGTTGAGCGCTAAAATACAGGCGATAGAGTTCGCACGAACAACTGCATTCGCTCCCTTCCAACGTCACTAAACCCATGCTGTAGAGTTTGTAGGCAGAAATCGACTCCAAACGGATGCGACCGGGAGTCGAGACGACTTTTTCGTAAGCCTCTGCCAGTTGGGGTTCTCTTTGCAGGGTTCCCCACAATTCTCTGAGGTGATCGCTGTAAATCCCTGCTTCCGTGTGGGCTTCCCGCAACATTTGTTCGAGGGTCACGGTCTTTCGACAAAGATGATAGAAAGCCAGTTGAATGAGATAGGGATGACCGCCAATGGTTTCCATCAGCAAAAGCAACAATTTTTTTCCTTCTTCTGATGCCGCCCAATCTAACTGATAGAGTAAGGCAAGTTCCCTAACTTGTTCGAGAGTGAATTGCGGGACTTGGATAGGTAACCCTACATTAAAAGGGGATTGATTGAGATTTAAAGGAACGTATATCTCAGTTGAGTGAACGACAATCAAGCGCAGTTTTTCAAATGCCGTTCCTTGCTTGGCTTGTTCGTGCCAAGACCGCAACAGGGGCAAAAAATCCCGAGCGATGGGAGGATGCTCGAAAATGCGATTGACTTCATTGAGGGCGATCGCAATGGGGGTTTCGATTTCTTCGAGGACGTAACCTTCTAAATAAAGGGTACAGCTAACTTTACTGCCAATATCTTCATCCCAAAATTCATCGAGGAGGGATTCGATTTTCAACTGGCGGGTAATCATCTTACAAAACCAACGTAAAAAGCGATCGATCGATTCAAAAATAGACTCGTCGGTTTGCTGAAAATCGATGTTAATGATGCGAAAATCTTCTGCTTTAGCGCGATCGAGAATCTTGGCCAGTAAAGAACTTTTCCCCATTCTCCTCGGTGCTTTAATGCGAGTCACGCTGCCAGGTTTGAGAATTTCCCGACAGGCCAGTTCTTCCATGGGCGGTCGCTCGATATAAAAGTGAGAATTGGGAGATAGGGGCGTGCCGGGAAATTCCAAGTCAAAAGTCATGGAGGGTCACAGATGAAAGGACGAAGGATGGATAATAAAGAACAGAAATAGCATTGCACTAACTGATTTTAGCACCTTACCCAGAGCGGGAATGCTGCAAACAAAAGAAAACTCTTGTCTGTCTGGGCTTTATGCCTGACTTCCCAGAATCAAAGCGATCGCATTGATGGCGTTCGGCTGCCGTCAATTCCGTATTTATGCGGAGACAATCTCGCACCCAATGGCAAGCACAAGTCAATTCATCTAACTCGATAATGCGTTCTAAATCCTACAGAATTGCCACTCGATCGCGATCTCGTTCCATTCAGTTCTCCGGATTGTCTATAGTTGCCGAGTCGCAAAGATGGCGATCGTCCTCCGATAAGTCCCGATTCGTGCGGAGATAATCCCGAATCCAATTGCAAGCATAGTTAAATTCATCTACCTCGAGAATGCGTTGCAAACTCCAAAGGATTGTCGTGTTATCTCGACTGGCCGTCGCCAATATCTTGCCGTCTGGAGAAAAAGCCAGCCCCGAAATCGCCGCACTGTGAGCCGTTAGCGAGATGAGAGGTTTCCCTTCGAGAGTCCACAATTTCGCCGTATTATCAAAACTTCCCGTGGCAACGGTTTGACCGTCGGGGCTAAACGCAACCGCCACGACCCCTCCCTGATGGCCGGAGAAGGTCGCCAGCAATTCTCCCGACAGACTCCAGAGTTTGGGCAGACTATCCTCTCCCCCCGTAATCAGCGATCGATTATTGGGGCTGAAGGCAACAGTTGAAGTTCCGATTTCGTCAGCGATCCAAGAGTTCAATAATTCTCCTTCTAGATTCCATAACTTCACCGTTCCATCCCAGCTTGCCGTAGCGAGGGCGCGATCGTCGGAAGTAATGGCAAGCTCCAAAATCGTGGCATCGTGACCCAGTAATGTGGTTCGCAACTCTCCTCCGGGCGTCCAGAGTTTGGCAGTGTTATCCGCTCCCGCAGTGGCCAGAATTGTTCCAGAGGCAGCAAAGGCAACCCCTCGAATGGAGATATCGTGAGCGGCGATGGTCGTTGCCAAATCTCCGTCTCGCCATAATTTGGCAGTCCGATCCGCGCTCACCGTGGCGATGGTTTGACTGTCTGGAGAAACCGCCACGCCTAAAATCGTCCCTTGGTGTCCGAGGAGGGTATCGAGCAAGTTTCCGTCTCGATCCCACACATTGGCTGTATTGTCTTCGCTTCCCGTCACCAAGGTTTTGCCGTCTGGAGCAAAAGCCACTTCGCGAACCCCTGCTTGATGTCCGGACAGCACGGTCAGAAAAGGTTCTTCCAAATTCCATAATTTCGCCGTCTTGTCATCACTTCCCGTGACTAGAGTTTTGCCGTCTGGAGCAAAGGCGACAGACCAGATCGTGCTTTGATGTCCGGTTAGGATAGCCCGTAATTGCCCCTCCCGCGTCCAGAGTTTGGCAACTTTATCCGCACCCACGGTGGCAAAAGTTTGGCCGTCTGGAGAAAAAACGACATCCAAGATTTGAAACTCGTGGCCGATGAGGGGATCGAGTAATTCTCCCTGTCGATTCCAGAGTTTGATCGTTTTATCCGCACTGACCGTTGCCAAAATCTCCCCGTCTGGGGAAAACGCAAGACTCCACACAACAGCATCATGGCCGGTGAGGGTGTTGAGTAATTCTCCCTGTCGATTCCAGAGTTTGATGGTTTTGTCCGCACTGGCTGTTGCCAAAATCTCCCCGTCTGGAGAGAAAGATAACCCCCAAATGGCAGCGTTATGTCCCACCAGATCCCGCAGAAATTTTCCCTCTCGCGTCCAGAGTTTGGCGATTCCGTCTTCTCCTGCCGTGGCGATCGCGCTGCCGTCACCCGAAAAGGCAACCTCTAACACGGCCGCATCATGACCGACCAAGGTTTGCAGCAATTCTCCTCGGGGCGTCCAGAGTTTGGCGGTACTGTCTTCGCTGACCGTGGCGATCGCGCTGCCGTCGGGAGCGTAAGCCACGCCTAAAATCGGCGCTCGATGTCCCTCGAGGGTCTTCAATAATTTCCCATCTTTACCCCAGATCTTCGCGGTTTTATCTTTACTGGCCGTGACGATGGTTTCTCCGTTGGGAGCGTAGGCCACTCCCCAAATTCCGGCCTTGTGACCCGAGAGGCGATTGTATTCGGCGGTTCTATAAATGGCTTGGCGCAGGGTATTTTGGACTTGCCCCGCGATTTGGGCATCGATTTGACTCACTCCTCGCAATCTTTGGGTGGCTTTAAGGGCTTCAATCAGCGCATCAAATCGGTTGTGGGAGGCCAGCAGTGCGTTGGAGGAGGAAATCAGGGCCTGAATTTCGCTAATTCGGACGCGATTTTCGCTTTCGATCGCTTTGCGATATTGCCAAAAGGCAGTTGCCCCCAAGGTCGAAGCGATCGTTAAGGCAATACTGGTAACGCTCAAGAGAATTTTTTGAACTCTGGCGGCTTGGCGATCGCGAATGAGTTGGGCCTCAATGACTTTACTCCGCTCTGCTTCGAGGCGGATTTTCATTTCTTTTTGGTCGAGTTCTTGACTGGCTTTTAAGAACTGATAATCGAGATCGCTCAAACTTTTTCCTTGAGACCATTGCAGGGCATTTTCTAAGGCTTTGCCTCGCAACAGTCTCGATTCATCAGTATATTGAGAAGCAATCCACACTTGTAAACCTTCCGAGTAGGGGCGCAACTGTTCCAGTTGTTTTTCTACCCATTCTAAATTAAAGATTTCCTGATAAATTCTATTTTTAACCTTTAATTTTCCTTCTGATTTGACAACGAGACCCGATAAAATCAATTCAATTTGTTCGCGACTGTCATCGGTTTTGATATTGTATCCCTGTAAAATTTGTTGATAGATTCTTAGTAAGCGAGCGCTGTAGGTCTCATTACGCTTGATGCGATCGCGGATCGTGCGGAGATGTTCGGGTTCGTCTTGCAATTCCCATTTATGAATAATGCGGGATTTGACCAGACTCTCTATCCAAAAAGTTTCTGCCCCAAGGGGAATGGTTAGTATTTCGCTGTTGTTCTCATCACCGGATTCGGTGGCAATTTTACATAATTTTTGCGTTAAAAATGGTTGTCCGGCCGTCCATCTCAAAATTTCTTCAACGATGACCTTTCCTTGTATTTGGGGGGTCGTCAGTCCGGCCGCGAGGGCATCGATTTCGTCGAACTGAAACCCTTGTAATTCTATGGCTTCACCAATATTAAACGGGGTTCGTGTTTTATCGGCAATTAAATCCGAGGGAGTCGCGACCCCAAAAATTGCAAAACTGAGGCGATTGTATCGTGAATTTTGGGATCTTTGGTTATAAAAAAAGCGAATCAAGGCAAAAAAATCATCAATGGGAAAATTTAAACTGAGAACGCTGTCAATTTCATCAATAAAAATAAACAGTTTTTCTTCAGCAAACTCTTGCAACAAAACTTCTTCAATAAATTGACTCAATTTCTGCACGACCGAGATTCCTTCTCGTTCTGCCCACCAAGTTTTGAATTTAACTTTTCTCAGGAGTTTAAAGCCTCGCCACAATTCGACGGCAATGCCTTTATACCATTGAGCGGGAGTAATATTTTCACTGCCAATATTGGTCATGTCAATACTTGCACACTTGAATCCTTCTTGTTCGAGTTTGTGGCGAGTACGAACCAATAAAGAAGATTTTCCGACTTGTCTGGAGTTAAGAATATAACAGAAGTCTCCTCGTTTGAGTGCTTGATATAATTCCCGATCGGCACGTCGTTCGATATAGCTTGGTACATTGTCACCTAGACTACCCCCCACTTGATAGTGATGGCTTCTCATTGAATTCTCCTGTAAAAATATTGAGGAACTTATAAGGAAAAAATACCAATACTTAAAGATGCTCTAAAAGATCGCTCCCAAGAGATTTATCTTTCAGATAGCAAAAACAACTAATTTGGTGGCTAAGAGCAGGGGAGAGAGACAATTCGGGAGAAAAGTGTAGATGCTTATTATTTGGCAAGAAGGGAAATATTAACAATTCCGAATTGATTAACCCTTACACCGAGTATGAAGCACTAAAGGCATCGAGTGCGAAATACCAAAAGTACCGAGATCGGTACTTTAGCTAACTTGCTTAATTCCTCGAACTGCCAATGCCGATAATTCTAGCAGATTTATTCGCTAAACGCGGCAGCCCGAGGAAGAGACGAGATATTTAAATTCTGTTGGACGATATTTTGTATTTGTTGAGTGAGTTTTGCAACGGTCTGAGTGCGTTCTTGTTTATAGGCGGATAAATAGTCTTTAAGATTGATGGGGTCGCCAATGGCTAACAGGACATCGCGATCGCCTTTGGGTTGGGGGCGATCGATCTCCAAGACTTCCCGTTCTAGGCGAGTTAAGGTATCTAAAAAGCGTTCGACGGTGGGGTCGGCGGCGACATAACCATCATAAAGCGCATCGAAATTGAGCAAGCGAATTGTCGCTTTATAAAGGGGAATGGAAACTGGAGAAGGTTCGCTTTGAGAGTCGAGGAGAGATTGAATCTTATAAACTCGCTCTCGCAGGGGAAGATGAGAACGCGCGTCGATTCCGAGTTTTTGTTCGCAATCGGTGATAATTCGAGATCTTGCCGTTTCAATACGTTGGTTGAGATCGCTTTCATCCGTATTGGGAGGGACGATTGCGTATTCTCGTTCGATCCGATTGAGGACGCTTTCCCCGATTGCCCGCAAGCGCGGATAAAATTCTTGGGTTGGTGGTACGATCTCGAGTCTGGTTTCCAAGTTGCGGAGGCTTTTCGCGATCGCTTTGGTCATCGGAGTCCAATAGCGATATTTGCAGCTAATGGGAACGAGAAAGAGATTGGGAATGTCTGGGGTTTGCTTGGCGAGTTTTTGCAGGGCTTGGAGGGGCATTTGTACCGCTCCCGGACGAAAAGGCATCACCGTATCATTTTGATAGGAACACCCGCCTTCGGGAAAGATGACGAGTTTAGTGGCATTTTGGCGCAAGAGATCGAGGGTATAGGCAATACTGGCGCGATCGCCCATGCCTCGCTTGATGGAATAACAGCCCATGCGTTGTAAGAATTTCCCCCGCCAGCCGTGAAAGTTATCGTGGGCGACAAGGTAGTGAAATAGCTGTCCCGATCTCGCCGAGAGGAGACCGAGGGCAATGGCATCGTTAAAAGAGGGATGATTGGGCATCAGAACGGCGCGATCGCCTTCTATGGCTTTGAGTTTTTCTAGATCTCTCTCGGCAACTTGTAACTTTAAACGATAAACAGTGCGGGCAAATCCAGAGGAAAGCAGGTGAACGAGGCGAACGAAAAAGGGGGTTAATTGGGCGGGATAAAATTCAGCAGGTTTCACTATAATTTTTTGGCCATAGTCAACGAATATATCGAGCCTAGACAAATTGTTATCGAGATTGCGATCGACTATGACAGTTTTTCAACCCACAATTATTTAATGAAGAATGTCGTTTTCATCTTTTGACTGCAATATGATGCAACGATGCTTGCATCTCGCCCGTCTTGCTGAAGGTTATACTTCTCCCAATCCTCTCGTAGGTTGCGTCATCGTCCGGGAGGGGAAAATTGTCGGGGAAGGGTATCACCCCCAAGCCGGACAACCCCACGCCGAGATTTTTGCCTTGCGTCAAGCCGGAGATTTGGCAGCAGGAGCAACGCTTTACGTGAACTTGGAGCCGTGCAATCATTACGGACGCACGCCTCCCTGTAGCGAAGCACTGATAAAGGCTAAAGTTGCCAAGGTTTTCGTGGGGATGGTGGATCCCGATCCTCGGGTTGCGGGAGGGGGAATCGATCGCCTGCGTCAAGCGGGGATTGAAGTTATCGTCGGGGTGGAAGAGGCAAATTGTCGCCAATGCAATGAAGTCTTTATCCATCGCATTCTCACTCAACGTCCTTGGGGAGTTTTAAAATATGCCATGACCTTGGATGGGAAAATTGCGGCGACGACGGGACATAGCGCCTGGGTGACAGGGGAACGATCGCGCCATCGGGTTCATCGGGAGAGGGCGATCGCCGATGCGGTGATTGTCGGCGGGAATACGGTGCGGAAAGATAATCCCCGCTTGACGACTCATGGGGTGGCTTCCCGCAATCCGTTGCGCGTGGTCATGAGTCGCAGTTTCGATCTACCGAGAGAGGCTAACCTTTGGCAGGTTGAAGAGATTCCGACTTTAGTGTTAACTCGGGAGAATAGTAATTCGCCCCTACGAGATGAGTTACGCGATAAGGGGGTAGAAGTCGTGGAATTGCTCGAACTCACTCCCGATGCTGTCATGCAGCACCTTTACGATCGCGGTTGTTCTCGCGTTTTGTGGGAGTGTGGCGGGGTTTTAGCGGCCTGGGCGATCGCGGCGGGCGCGATACAAAAAGTGATGGCTTTTATTGCCCCTAAAATTATTGGCGGGAGTTCTGCTCCCTCTCCTGTCGGAGATTTAGGATTAGATCTCATGACCGATGCTTTGCAATTAGAACGGATCGAAGTGACTTCCATTGATGCCGATTTGCTAATTGAAGGATACATAATTAATCATTGACGAGCGCTCAATGAGATTGTGGTAGCGATCGCCTCCAAAAATCAAAAAAAAGGATCTGGCATATTCTCCAGATCCCTAATTGCTGATAGAACAACAAATTTGTTACACTTCTTTGCGAGTCAGCTTCAGTCGCATGAGCTTATTACGCACAATCGCCAACAAGCCGTAGATCATCAACAAGTAAGCTGCTGCTTCTGCGAAAATGAGTAACGACAAATAGATCTCATTCATTATTTCTTCCTCCTTTCTCTCTTGTCTATTTACTTTTTAGAGATTGCTTAAGCTATCCGATCGTGTTGGAGCTTTTATCTCTTTTACTGCTTCCTCTCAACAAGCTGGAAAAAACAGCAAAATGATTAATTCCGTCTCTACGTCCCTATTATGTCATAAAAAAAAGCTAAAGAAAAGAGGTATTTGCACGGAAACCTTATAAAAGTCGAAAAATTTGATGTTGCGCGATGATTTGGAGGCAAGCACGCGATCGCATGCTTCACGGCAGAGCAATTCATGGTTAAAAGTGAATTAAAAAGCGATACTTTTAGTAACCCTTTTGTAAAAAATCTAGCAGAAAATCTTATTTGTTGAGTTTTCCCCACAAAAAATAAGTTTTCATCTCTCCTTTCCTTTGATGGAAATTTGACCGCGTTCTTTAAAGCGATCGCGAATCTGGGTTAGGTGTTAGTGTCGCGATCGCGTTTTATTATTGGAGTGAGTGGATAAAGCGATCGCTGAGTCCAAAATCTCATCCTTTAATTATCGTTATCACCGCGATCGCGTTCCAAAAACAACTCGATCGCGCGTCGGACTTCGGTTTGCATTCCCACTAAAGCAAGGCGATCGCGTTCGGAATGTTCGAGAAAAACTTCAAACAATGTTTCTAATCTCGATACTGAAGTTTTCAATGTGTCCATATCAGCAGTTAGGGTGGCGATCGCGCTTGCATTTTGAGCAGCGATTTGCAATGCACCTAATACAATTTCTCGTAGCGCTTCGTTGTCCGCTTCTACAGCAGTTAAGCGACTTTCAATATTCGGATCTGCCATGCTGTCCCCTCCAGAGAGGTATTATTGTATCAAAAAAAATCGGGCGATCGCTGTTATAATCGCAATCGCCTTTCGGAGATTAATTGTTCTCTGGTTCGTCGTCTAACAAGCCAAAAATGGCTGCGGCTCCACCGAGAGCAATTGTATTCATGGTATTGCTCAGATTCTTTTGAATATCGGTAGGATCGTCAAGCGTCGCGAGGTAGATGCTGGTGGTTACGGCAAGAATGGTAATTGCGATCGCAATCGGGAACAATTTTTTCTTCATGGTGTTGATTTCTTAACGTTGTTCGATAAATCGATCTTCGCAAAACTCTCTGAAAAGTTCAGCATTTTTTGGTATTACTTTTGAGATTTTTTTGAGTACAAGAACAAGTACGATTTGAGGATGAGATAAAAATAGGTAAATATTTCGGGATGAGTTGGGAACAGATGAAGTTCCGTATGAGTTAAGAATGGGTAAAAATTTGGTACAAGTTGGGAATAAGTCGAATAAAATTAAACTAAAGTCAGACTTGCATTGTGTAATGAAACTCTCTCCTCAAGGTAAGCAGCTTGTTGAATATGCTTTAATAGCGAGAGCTTGGACGCTTGAAACACTAGCGAAAGAAGGCGATCTGGGAATTTCAACCGTCAAAAAATTCAGTGCGAGGCAGAATGTTAGTCGCAAAACTTTTGTAAATTTATGTAACGTCTTAGATGTCGATTGGGAAAGTGCATTGGAGCAAGAAAATGCTCCGTCTGATACTTTGAGTAGTGCTTCATCAACTTCATCTGCACTTGCCCAAGAGACTATCTCTAGCACTTGTTCTTCAACTTCATCACATTTTGATCAATCCATTTCCTCTGAAAATTCCAGAAATTTTACTTCAGGTTCACCAGCAATCGATCAAACTCTCATTCAAGAGATTCAAGAACGCTGTCGTCAAAAAATCCGCAAGTACCACAGCCGAATGCAATTACTGATGAGTAGAGCAGAAATTGAAATTAATCAACTCTATGTTGATGTGTGGTTGTTAGAACAGCCTGAAAGTGAATATGTTAATTCGCCTAATGGTCTTTTAAAAAGTTTTGACATTGAGAAGAATCGTCTAGCTTTAGGTAAGCGTATAAAACATTACAATGGCTTTGAAATTGCAAACAAAAAAGATAAATTAGTTATCCTCGGCAAGCCTGGTTCTGGAAAAACCACATTTCTCAAGTATTTAGCAGTAGATTGGTGTAATGGAAAGTTCAAATCACAGCTAATTGCAATTTTTATTGAGCTTAGACAAATTCGTTATAATAAAATACGAGATTTTCTAATAGTTATTCAAGAAGAGTTGCTAGGTCAAGAATTTAGTGAGATTGAAATAAATATCTCAAAAACAGAAGAGAATATTAGTCAGTCAGAAGAGGGAATTTTAAGGTATAAAAAAAGAATAAAAAATTTAGATAAAAACAAACAAGCAGAAAAAGAAAATAAAGTATTTATAGAAAGAGAGATAAGGGAATCAAATAAAGAGTCTAAAAGAATAGAGAAAGACATTGAAATTTTAGAACAAAAACGTAACCAGCAGAAGAATTTAGAAAAAGAAATCAATGCTTTAGAACAAGGATGTAGTATTTCAGAACGAAAAATCAATATTGAAGAGCTAGAACAGAAATATATCAATTTAGAGCAAAATAGCAATGCTGTAAAACGTAGATATAGAATTTTAAAGCAAGAAGTTAAAATCAAAGATTTAGAGCAAAACCATAGAATTGAAGAACCAAAAAATAATGAATTAAAACGGAAATATAATATTACAAAACAAGAAAAGAATAGTTTGGAACAGAGGTATAGAATTTTAGGACAAGAAAAAAATGATTTGGAACAGAGATATAAAATTTTAGGACAGGAAATTAAAATTAAAGGTTTGGAGCAGGAATATAGCATTTTGGAGCAGACAAGAAATGATTTTAATCAGGAATATAGTATTTTAGAGCAGGCAAGAAATGATTTTAATCAGGAATATAGTATTTTAGAGCAGGCAAGAAATGATTTTAATCAGGAATACAGTATTTTAGAGCAAGAAATTAGATATCTAGCAGAGTTTAAAAGTTTAGAGCAGAAACTCAAAGATTCACCAGAATTTAAGAATTTAGATTTGAAAATCAAAGACATAACACGAAAACTTAAAAATATCCGAGAGTTTCTACAAGGGCAACAGGGCTG
>JBCCVR010000096.1:0-26777 GCA_039194995.1 Cyanobacteria bacterium P01_E01_bin.42
CAGCGAATGGATAGTGAAAAACTCCAGAGGAGTGAAACGTTGGTCGCGGTGGCAAGCGGCACTCGGATCGGTTGGAAAATGCTGTGAAAAACTCCAGAGGAGTGAAACGTTGGTCGCGGATCGATCGCATTCATCTTCTTCTCGCGCTCTAATCGAGTGAAAAACTCCAGAGGAGTGAAACGTTGGTCGCGGGCTACCCGCTAGAACCCTTATACCGCGTGCTTTCTGAAAGCATTTTACAAGGCAGGGGGCAAAAATAGCAAGACCCCGGAAAAATCTCGTAATTTTGCCCGATCGCCGAACCTCAAAACCCAAGCCAGACAAGACTTGCAGCGTTTTGCAAGGCAGAAGCAAGGCAAAAAATCCCAAAAACCCGCACCGGATAAAGCCTCTAGCCCCGATCGCATTTCTCGGATTGCTCGCAAGCACCCTGCCTTGCATTTTAGAGGATTTTGTAGCCCGAATCCCAGTTCTGCCAAGCATTGGGGCGATTGTATGCCGCCAAGTTTGCCACGCAGCGATGGGACAAGCGAATGAGCAAAAGATCGTCCTCCCGGGCTAAAATATCCTCTAACTGCCAGCGCAGTTTCTCGCGATCGCGCTGACTGAGATAACAGCGAAACAAGGAATACTGAACGCGATCGCCATACCCTTGCAATAACTCGTAAGCCTTGCGCCACCGTTTCGGACAGCGAATATCGTAGGCGACCAGATACCAATTTTGTTGTTCTGCCATTCTCTCACCTCACCACGAGTCGGGCAAAAGCACCCCCTTCATTCATCCATTCCTTTTCCAGCAAGCGCACTTCTAATTCCAGCAAGCGGCGATAGGTTAAGGAATAGCCCAAAACCTGGTGTTTCCATGATTCGCTCTTGCGGTTTTCGTATAAGCTCACAAATTTATGTTTGCCGACTTCGCTTAGCCAAACCTGTTGACCCCGGATCGAAAAATCTTCCTCGATCTGCCAGCGATCGCGATTGAGAGAAGAAACGATAACCATATCCACTAAAGGCACGCGGAAAATCTCCATTAAATCCAAGGCGAGGGGTGGGGCTTGAGTGCGGGGTTGATGGTAGAATCCCAAGGCGGGTTCTAAGCCCACGGTTAAAATCGCATTGGTGACATCCTTCAACAGCAGGGCGTAACCGAAGCCCAACATGGCATTAAAGGGATCTTTCGGGGGACGGCGATTGCGGCGATCGAAGCGCAATTCTGGGGGGACATTCGCCTTCAGTAAGCCGGATAGCGCGCCAAAATAGGCGGCGGCCAGCTTTCCTTCTAATCCCAAGAGACTTTCCGGGGATTTGGCTTTGGTGACTTGCCCTAACAATGCCTTCATTTGCGCGATCGCTTTCTCCAACGCCGGATTTGTCTCTTTTAAGTTTCGCTTGCCCCGCATGAGGAATTTACGCTGGCCGCCGCCGCGACAGGCGACTAATTTTCGCGCCAACTGCAAGCAGCGATCGCTATCCCGCAAGGCTTCGTATTGCCGCACCCGCCGTTGAATGCTGCCCTGGCGGGTATCGACGCTCCCCAAGTAGCGACCACCTCCCGATATGAAATGCACGCCGATATCGCGATCGCTGCAAAAATGCAAGGCTTGGGTAGAAATCTGAGAAAAACTGTGCAGCACCACTTGCCCGACAGATTGTGAGGCGATTTTCTCGGGTTTCTCGTTGTGCTTTGTGACTTTGATTTGTTCCCCCGTGCGTCCCACGCGCGTCCCGGGTTCTAAGATATGTAAGATTAAGCGATCGTCGTCTTCGGGAAAGAGGCGTTGGGGTTGCCATTCTTTCTCACGGGAGAGTCGCGCTTCTTCGGGAAGGCAAACGGGGGCAAGGGAACAGCGCGTGCAGAGATACTCGTTGGCGGCGATAGGGGGGCGAATATCGCTTTGACGGAGCGATCGCGCGGCTTGGATGGTTTGGCGGACGGTTTCCCTTCCAGCATCGTCTAAGGGGACGTGAAGAAGGATGTTATCGGCGTGATAGCGGATCCGCCCTTCTGTGATAGGAATACCTAACGCCGATTCAATCAAACAACAATAGGCGAGAATCTGCAAGCGATTGCTTTCCCAAGGTCGGGGTTGTTGGTTGGAATCGCGATCGCACCGCCCTCGTTTGTGTTCGTAGGGAATGGTTTGGCCGTCTCGGGTTCGCAGGGCATCCATGCGCCCGCGCAATCCCAGTTCTTCGCTTTCGAGGTAAAGGTCTTGCCATTCTTCGCCTTCTTGCGCTTCGAGTTCGGCGTGCAGCCTGCGTCCGGCGAAGACTTCGGCATTTTGAGTATACAGTTCTTCGACTTCTTCGAGATAAAAAAGCCTCGGACAATAGGCAAAGGCATGGAGGGCGCAAACGCGAATCGTGCCTGCGTCATGAGAAAAGTTATCGGGGGACATTATGACAAACTTTGTATTTGATTCATGGACATTCTCCAGAGGAGTCAAAGGTTGTCGGGCGATCGATCTCTAATTCCCATAATCGTAATTATCGGATTTTTAATGACAAACTCCAAGGGAGTAGAAACGGCGATCGCTCATAGCTGCGGCATTTCATCGTAAGCAAAGCCAAAGTGATGAAAAACTCCAGAGGAGAGAAACGTTGGTCGCGGACTCAAGAGGAAGCCAATCAACGAGTAGCGGAAGTGTGAAAAACTCCAGAGGAGTGAAACATTGGTCGCGGGTCTCATTTTCTGGGTTTAACCCTCAGCGTTGGTGTGTGAAAAACTCCTAGGGAGTGAAACGTTGATTGCGGGACGATCGCGATATTCCGGCCATCTGGCAAGACCGTGAAAAACTCCTAGGGAGTGAAACGTTGATTGCGGTGTTTTTGTCCCCGAAGGAGCAGCAACATCCACGCCGTGAAAAACTCCTAGGGAGTGAAACGTTGATTGCGGCGATTGCGCAGGCCTTAGAAGATGCCGAAACGTTGTGAAAAACTCCTAGGGAGTGAAACGTTGATTGCGGGTCATGCGCTTGCTGCCATGCTGCGTGAGAAGAAAGTGAAAAACTCCTAGGGAGTGAAACGTTGGTTGCGGTTGCAGGTTCTCTAACCTGTTATTCATCCTCAGTTCTGTGAAAAACTCCTAGGGAGTGAAACGTTGGTTGCGGATGAAGGCGGCGAATTGGGAGGACTTGCAAGAATAGTGAAAAACTCCTAGGGAGTGAAACGTTGGTTGCGGGGAATTATCATATCTTCATCACAAAGGCAATCGACGTGAAAAACTCCTAGGGAGTGAAACGTTGGTTGCGGCAGTTGTTTGCCTAATTCGACGCTAACGGGTTCTTGTGAAAAACTCCTAGGGAGTGAAACGTTGGTTGCGGATTTTAACAGTAATCTCGATTTTTATAGATTGTTTGTGAAAAACTCCTAGGGAGTGAAACGTTGGTTGCGGGCGGAGTTGCAGGGTCTCCGGCATTGCGATGACGTTCCCCGTGAAAAACTCCTAGGGAGTGAAACGTTGGTTGCGGTTGCTCGGGTTCGAGGGCAGAAAGTAAGCGATCGCGTGAAAAACTCCTAGGGAGTGAAACGTTGGTTGCGGGATCGATCACCGTCACATAGAACGATCGCTGAACGTGAAAAACTCCTAGGGAGTGAAACGTTGGTTGCGGAGTCTTGGAGAGAACAATGAGCAAACCCTTGATTTCGTGAAAAACTCCTAGGGAGTGAAACGTTGGTTGCGGAATCTCCTTCCCACAAGCACGATCGGAAGACAGTTGTGAAAAACTCCTAGGGAGTGAAACGTTGGTTGCGGATTCTCAAAACGTGGACGGCGGACATTGTTCGCTACGTGAAAAACTCCTAGGGAGTGAAACGTTGGTTGCGGGTGGATGAACGAACAAATTGCAAGAACTTTAAAGGTGAAAAACTCCTAGGGAGTGAAACGTTGGTTGCGGGGCTTTCTATAGGGCAACCAGAATTCCGTCAAGTCCGTGAAAAACTCCTAGGGAGTGAAACGTTGGTTGCGGCAGCAGAAAGCTAAAGCTGCACCGAAATCGCCCAGTGAAAAACTCCTAGGGAGTGAAACGTTGGTTGCGGGCTACCCGCCAGAACCCTTATACCGCATAATTTCCGAGAGTATTTTACAAGGCAGGCGGCAAAAATAGCAAGACCCTAGAAAAATCTCGTAATTTTGCCCGATCGCTAAACCCCCAAACCCAAGCCAGACAAGACTTACCGCGTTTTGCAAGGCAGAAGTAAAGCGAAAAATCCCCAAAACCCGCACCGGATAAAACCTCCAGCCATTTTTACCCGTCTCGGCTTTCCCACAAACAGCCGACCTTGTATTTTTAAGGATTTTATCCCCTGAATCCCAGCCCTGCCAAGCCTTCAGGGGATTATCTCAATCCGCAGGCGCGATCGCGCAAAACGCCCGATCGCCAAACGCCCCCTCCTCAAAACACGCCCATCGCGTCCCCCTCGCACCGCGATAATTGACCCAAACGGGTAGAGTTTGCCCCCGTCGAGACACGACCAACCACCGCGCCGCCTCCGGTAATTCCTCCAGAATGCGGATATCGTTCACCAGATCGCGACTTTCCCCCAAACTCAAGCCGCCAAAGCGATCCACCGTTTCCGGATGGCGTAGGGCGTTGACGATGCGAGCTTCGAGATCGTTGCGATCGCCCTGAGAGTCCACGCCAACCACAAAATCGATCCCGCACAACACCTCTTGAAAATCCGGGCGCGAGTTAGAAGGATGGTTGAGATCCGTTTTTTTCAAGCGCCTAACTTTTCGGAGAACCGTCGTCGATCGCGGTTCTTGCTCTAACTTTTTGCTCCGAGTCAGCATTACCGATCGCGGCTGGGACACCATCCCAATCGCCAGCCTCACCCCCTGATGTACCGCGCGATCGCATTCGCCCACCAAAGATAGGAGCAAGCCGTAAACCGTTGCCGGCGGGGGATAGGGAAAAGAAGCCGCATACTCCCGCGCCCGAGGTTGGGTAAAGGTGGCAAAATTTGCGTTGATTTCCAGCATTAACACCATTTAAACGGCCTCCTTCTCGCGATATTCGATATTTAAGTCCGAGCAGATTTGTTCCGCGAGAGCGGCGGTTCCTTTGCGAATGCTGGGAAATACTCGCACCCCAAGCGCCTGCAACCGTTCCGCCTCCTCCGTAAAGGCATAGCCCCCAAACAGCCAAATCTCCTCGGCGGGAATCTCCTCGCACTCGAGTAACTGACGCAAACGAGGCGCGCTGAGAACATCTGCTTCGGGTTGCTCGAAACAGTGGAGGATTTGCGGTACCGGGTGATGCGTCCAGCGAAAAATCGCCGATTCCGGGGAAAAATCAAATAGGAAACGAGCGTGATTTCCCCCTACATTGGCCAGTTTCACCAACGCATTGAGAACATCGATAATCCGATCGCCCTTCCGCAACCGCTTAGGCGCGATCGCCATGCCATATTGAAAGCGAGTGGTAATGGTTTCAGTGGAATAGATGGAAGTGCGCGATCGGGCAGATTCCTCTTTTTCCTTTTCAGACTTACCCGCACTCTTTTTCCCTTTCTTCCCACTCTTCGCATTAAAAGTGAATTCAATCTTTTCCGCACTTTCCAGAGAAACAGCGCGAGTCACTTCTAAAGCACCCCGACGCTTAAGCGGTTCTTGTCCTTTCCCCGGTTTTGCGTCCATATAACCCATCACGTCATCATCGATAAACCGCTCCGCATCAAACTGGGGTTTCTCTTTCGCCAACACGAACTTAATATCCTGTTCGTCTTCCAACCATTCGCGATTGACGGGAATGCCCATCATTTGCCAATAGTAGCGCATTGCCCAGCGAATCGCCTCGGCGGAGACCGTCACGTGCAGGTCATCCCCCCAAAAAACCTTGGGTAAAGTGGTGCGGTTGCCTTCATTTTCGCCGCGATTATTTGCCGCGACACCGCGAGCGGTAATGAGATTGCCAAATAAGTGAAACGTCATGGTTTTGTACTCCTAAAATTGTGAAAAAAATTAGATGTCGATGTCTTCATCATCGGTATCCGCGTCAACATCTTCGTGATACTCCGGCGAATCTTCCAACTCATCAGAGGCGATCGCATCGGGATCGATTACCCCCATCTTGTCGATCGCATATTGGGGAATTTTCCATTGTTTTTCCTTAGAGTTTTCGTTTTTTTCTCTCCAAATTTTGACTAATTTTTTGTAGGTACGCGGAACAAGCCACGGGTTACGATAGCCAATGACAGCAAGCACAATTAAACTCAGACAATCTTGCCAATTTTGTTTCGACCAAGCCTGTAATTGCACAAAGTTTTCTCCTTCCACAAAAGGATTGTAAAGCGATGCAGGATTGCCGAAAATCTTCAGGAATAAGTGATTAAAACTCTTTTGAGTTCGACAACTGCGAATCGACATCAAAAAATCAGTTTTCACTTTGTCGTAATTTGGCTTGTCCGAAGCTACCGATCCGGCTTGCTGGCGTTTTTTGTAAATTTGCCAAGTCACGGCATCAGAAAATAACGTTGCCATATCCTCCGTTAACCCTTTTTCAATGGTCAACTCTTTCATATTGTGCAATCCTCCACTTTCGTAATAAAGTTGCTCGAAGGTTTCGGACTTAAACCGAAGAACTTCGTGAAATCTGCTGTACCAAGCTCGACCTGCCAGCAAATTTTCCGTCACGATTTCTCGCCCGAAACTAACATCAACCCACGCCCCTTTTTTGCCGACTTTGACCCCATTTTTAAGCCTGTTACTGCAAATTTTGTACAGCGATCGCAATTGAGCATTTAATCTCACTCTTTCCCGGCGAGTAATCGATTTTTGCTTTTCACTCCAAGGCATAGTGCCGAATGTCCAGACTTCACAACTATCGAGGGAATGTTGCGCGATCGCTTCATCTCCAACCAATTGCACGAGATGGTAGAGAGACGCATCGGGAAGCCCTGTAACATAAGTATCTCGATAATAGCGAAAAGAGGAAAACCCCGATCGCCGATACGCCCTTGCAAATGCGGTTAAATCCTTGATATGAGGAATAATCAGCGCCCATTTATACTTGGTCGTTTGCAAGCGCGATTTGATTTGGTAATAGCCGCAAGCAATGGGGGCAAAAAGCAGGCAGAAAAACCCCTCACTCGACTCTTCCCAGCTAGTCCCGCTTACAGCGACGTGCTTTTCAGCAGCACCGGGATACAGCCAACCCTTAATCGCGACAAACGGACGAAAATTGTCTTGCTTGTCATAAAGTCCCTTTTTGGTATAGGGTTTGAGGTCGCGAAAATTGTAGGTTGCCAACCCGGTATACTCGATTTCCTTTTGGGTATTCTCATCGAGAGAAATCGAACGGTTTTGCTTACTCGTTTTAGTGCGAGATTGTCCGTGCTGCAAAAAGGTACTGAGGATGCCGTTATGCAAAAAGACTTTTAGTCCCATGTCGTCGATACTGAGAGCAGGGATAGAAATCAATTCATCCCCATCAACTCGATAAGTCTGCTCTAGCAACCAAGTTAGCGCCTCGCGATCGCTACAATCCCAAGACAGGGCGATCGCATCTTCACCGAGTTGCCAATCGATAATCTTGCCGCGATCGGCTTCGAGGGACTCCAAAGTGAGGTAAAGTCCCGCCAATCCCGCCCGATGCAAGGGGGTATTAAAGGCATCCCATAGGGATAACTCAAGCGATCGCCGGGGTTTTCCTTTTGGTGTCGTGTCCATAGCGTTGTGTGAGAAAAGGATGTTTTTGGGGTTCGTATGCCCCGATTTCCGGGTGATAGTGAATGTCCGCTTTTGGCGCAATGCGGTAATATTTGAAGGAGCGATCGCGCTCCCACTGGTTTACGTTATTGGGAATGCGGACGGAAACCGCTAATTTCCCCGCTTCGATCGCCCATTGTTTTTTGGGTTTGGCTTTGATTTTGGCAACGTCATCCTTGAGAATGACCTGAATCGTATACCCCGGAGCCATGAGCGATCCCGGTTTAGCGCGATCGACCCGCAACCATTCCGACTCGGTAAAATCGGGGACAGAAAAGGAAACTTTTTCCATTTCTTCGGCGAGTCGCGATTGATTGACATCGCAACCATTCAGGGTTTCCACTAAATTCCGTCCCGTTTCCAAATCTTCTTTCTCGTAGGGATATTTATCCTCCCACGGATAAACGATCGCTTTACAGATTCGCCCTGTTTTTAGTCTGTAGTCCTGTTCCACCTCATCGATCCAACGATTGAGCCGTCCCAAGCGTTGAATTAATGCCCATATCGGTGCATTGGCGGAAATGAGCAAGGTAGCGGAAATATCGAGGGACATTTCGGCGATCTGGGTGGTCACGGCAAAAGCTGCACCCTCATCCCGAAAGGCTTTGATGAGTTCCTTCTGGCGATCGACGGAATCCTCGTATCGGAAGCGGGAATGATAGAGCAAACAGCGATCGCATACTCCCCGAAACCGCCCGATCGCTTCACCGTAGAGGGTTTGCGCGTCGGCGACTTGGTTAGTAATCCATAGGACTTTCCCACCCCGTTGCAACTCCGCGATCGCCTCTTCCCACACCACATCTTGCCAATCTTGGCGATCGAACAGAGACACGATACGATAGCGATCGAGTTCCTCAATTTCTACGGGACCCGGTACAATTTCCGCTTCTTCCCCCGTTTCCCCCAAAACCGCTTGAATGGCTTCTTGTTGCTGCTGAGTCATGGATGCAGACATCAAGATAATGGGAACATTGCGAAAGACCCGCAAAAAGTGCAATAGTGCGCCGAAAAGATCGCGGGGATAAGCATGAATTTCATCGAAAACAAAGGCACCGCAGGCGATCGCCGGAAACCCGTAAACCCCTTTGCGATGATTCTGAATCAACCCCAAAACGGTATGAGCGGTACAGTAAATGAGCTTAGAATGCCACAATTTTAAGGCTTCAACCCGCGTGACAAAATTCGCCTCCTTTTGTTTCGCATCCTCCTCATCATCATCGTAGAAATCGAGCAAACCCTTCAATTGTTCGTCCACGCGGGCGCGACTGTGCATGAGCAAGGTATTCTCAATCTCTGTAGGTGCCGCATAATCTTCAAATCCTTGGGAAGTTGTCGCCGTGGTGGGATAACAGAAGAAAACTTTGGCATTTAACCCCTCTTCTCGCGTTTTGCGCTCGAAAACGCCGAAAGGAATAAGGGATTTTCCCGCACCGCACCCCGCAATGACGATCAGCACTCTCGCTTGTTTGGCGATCGCCTTTGTTTGAAAATCTCTCCGCTTTTTCCCCTTCAACCGCGCATCGATAACCTGTTGGAGTTCCCTCGCACTCATGCGCTGTTGTAACGCCTCGGTTATCCATTGGTTATAATTGCGATCGCCTCGTTCGGTCTCGAATAAAGCCGAAGCTGCCAGATCTGCCGCCATTGTTAGCACTTTGATCGTTGCAATGGTTTTGCGCTTTTCGAAATTGTCTTGAATGGATTCGTCAATTTTGTGGCAATAATCAGCAAACTTTTGGGTTTTTTCCTGCAAAATAGCGCCGGAATAGTTCGAGTTATTCCTACCGGATCGATCCCTCAGATGGGGAAGCGTTGTAGAAAGATTGAAATACCGACAACCGAGTTGCAAGCATTGCTCAAAATCGTTTCTTGTCGTAAATACCTCTAAATCCTCCAAATCGCCAACCTTAACGATAAGAGCATTATTATCTTCGACTTTAAGATGATGCCCGACGATCGCCAAAAGTGCAGCACTCGAACTCACGCGAGTCTTAGCGGGTTGCAACCATTCCCAAAACCTTTTCTCTCGCAGTAAAACCGCACTGAGAACTTCATGGCGAATCAACTGTTTGCGCCTTCCGTTCGCAACGGGTTGATTGATGCCGTACCATTGGCGCAAGCGATCGCGATGGTAGCGATAAGAGGGTTCTTGCACCATTGCCTGAAAATCCTCATTCGCTTTACCGATATCGTGCAGCCAAATTGCAAATGCAACGGTATCGATGAGTTTTTCTGGGGTCATTTCCAGTGCGATCGCCCGAACAATTTCCCGTGCAATAGTCTGAAAACTCAAAACTGCTTCAATACCGAGTTTTAAATGACCCGGAAGCGTGAGAGCTTCTTTATCTTGTTCCGTATGTTCGGAATGAATTGATTTTGCAAGTAATCTCAAGAGTCTTCATGGTTTGAGATTGACAACCCCAATGGGTACAAAGGTAGAAAAAAATAATTTCTCGATATCTCCCCAATCCATTTATGAAAGTTAAAAATTAAATTCGGTAATTGAGGGATTTAACCCGTTTTAACGGGTTTTAGCTATGAGACGGGGGTTTTAACCCTCGGCGGATCGACGATCGCCGTATCCATACCCAATCAGAGAAAAAAGCCCGCCCCCATTTTACGCCGTCCCCCGAGTCCGAGGGTTTGTAACTTAAGAGAATCTTCCTCAGTCAGATTGCGAACTTCCATACCATAACCGGGAATTTTATGTCCCTTAATAATCAAGGCCTTCGAATCCAGTTCGCCATTTTTCACGATAATGCTCGGGCGACCTCGAATCCCTCGCTCCTCCAATTGGCGCGTTGCCACGGCTAAAAAGCGATCGGGAGAAGGACTGTTAGAACGCGGTTTGAGCTTAATCGTAACAATTCTGGCTCTCAATTTGGGTTTGAGTCGCAAGGGCAAAATTTCCGGGGTTTTCAGGGCAATGCGTCCCTGTCCGATTTGCAACTTCTTCCCCGCTAACCCATACAGAGCACTGGCTTTTGCGAGCGGTACGCGAATTCGCAGCCGCGACCATTCCACGATTTCGATGCCCCTGTTCTCATCGGGAATCCCCGCGATCGTAGCAATTGCCGTTAGAGGACAGTCCTCGAGCCAAGGGAAAACCCCCTTCAACGCACTATACAAACTGTAACCGTGCATCGAAGAAATCTTAGCACCCGGAACGACAGGAAAAACCGCTTCAGCGATAGGCGCGATCGCTTGGTCGATTTCGTTGGTATCAGTTGAAAGTCTAAACATCTTTCTTTTACTCGATAGTAGAAAATTAAACAATTCCAGAGCGAATGTCAATATGAGTTGATTTTTATTTACAAATCGCCTGTGGCGTTAAAAGAATGGCTGTTCGGATCGAGGTATTTTGAAGCTCTTCTCCTCAGCCCCATTTATTCCAGTGGAAAGACTAAACTGAAAAACCCCTTCGAGGTTAAAAGAGAGGGAAACTTTAATTTCCTACTGCTTGCAGAATAACAGAGATTGAGGTGCAACGCACAATCCTCCATCGGCAACTTAAAAATTATTGACAATGGGAAAATTGTCCCCCTAGAGCGAGTCGTGCCAGAATAGTAAAACGATTAATCTTCCTAGCCGAAAAAACTAAAGCCGGAAAACTTTCTAAATTAGCCCCTATTTTCCCATGACAGCGATTTCCTCCAACCGTTCGACCCCCGATACCAGTATCGTTAATGGAGCAGGTAGCCCGTCAGACGGCGATGCCGCCACTAAATTTACCCCCTCGAGCTTAGAGAAAGAATTCGAGCAACTGCGCCAACAACTGGCTCGGATGCAGGAACAGATGCGCCAATCCCGCGATCGCAATGCCCTCCTCGCCATCACTTGCGATCGCCTGCGGAGTCTCCTGCAAGTTTCTCGCGTACTGGTGTATCGTTTTGTCAGCGACAGCCAAGGTACTGCCATAGCCGAAGCCATCGAACGGGGTTGGACTCCCACCGTTGGAGAAACTCTCCCTGCCACCTTTTTCGGCAGCGATCGCCAATCGGATTACGATATTACCGACTGCACGGCGATCGATTACGTTGCCAGCACTAAAGTCACCCCCTACCAACTGCAACTCCTCGAAAAATACCAAGTTCGTGCCGGAATCAGTTGCCCGATCCGCATGGGAAACGGGATTTGGGGCTTACTCTCCATCCAGCAGTGCAATGAGGCGCGGCGTTGGAATGCAAGCGAGATCGGTATTCTCGAACAAATAACCACCGCCCTCGCCCTCAATTTAGTCGGCTATCAATTCCAAGAAGAAATCGATCGCCAGCAAGTCCGGGAAAATACGGCAACCAAAGTGATTACCCGCATCCGGCGTTCCCTCGATATTAAAACTATCTTTCAAAACACCACTCAAGAAGTTCGCCAGCTATTGAAAGCCGATCGAGTGGGCATTTATCGCTTTAATCCGGATGGGAGCGGTAAATTCGTGGCAGAATCCGTGGGGGCGGGTTGGATTTCTTTGATGCAAAATCCCATCGATCCGGAATTGTTGCGGGAAAATGGCGACGATTGCCATCTGAAATTAATGGCGGAGGGGAGCGATCGCAACGGACGAGGGGAAATTGTCGATACTTATTTGGATCGAACTAAAAGTGAGATAAATACAAGAGAACAGAAATATCGCGTTATTAATGATATTTATCAGAAAAATTTTTCAGCTTCTGATATCGAGCTTTTAGAACGCATTCAAGCACGAGCTTATTTAACAGTGGGGATTTACCAAGGGACGAAACTCTGGGGCTTACTGACAATTTATCAATGTTCTGCTCCCCGGACATGGGAACAAGGAGATATTCGCCTGCTCGGACAGATTGCCGAACAATTGGGAGTTGCCCTCCAACAAGCCTCTACCCTACGCCAGCAGCGCTTGCAAGCCGATAAGCTGAAAAAAGCCGTCGAGCGGGAAAAAACCATTGCTTTCACGATCGATCGCATCAAACAATCCACAGATCCCCAGACAGTTTTTCGCGTTGCAACAGATTCTATTCGCAAGTTATTGAAGAGCGATCGCGTGGTAGTTTATCGCTTTACTCCCGATTGGGGCGGGGAATTCGTGGCAGAATCCGTGGGAGAGGGTTGGATTTCCCTCACCAAAGCCCAAACGGAAGATCCGGTGATTCTCGAAGGGACGAAGGATAACATCGATACGGAAGGCTGTACGATCAAACAAATGCGCGTGCGGGAATTGGCAACTCGCGATACTTATCTACAAGAAACTAAAGGCGGAACTTATCGCAACGGAGACAAATATCGCGCTGTTAATGATATCTACAAGGCGAAATTTCCTCCTTGTTATATCGAATTATTGGAAAGTTTTCAGGCTCGCGCTTATGTCACCGTGCCGATCTTCTTAGGGAATCAATTGTGGGGATTGCTGGCGAATTATCAATGTTCGGGGGCGCGAGTTTGGGGACAAGAAGAAATCGATTTAGTGGTCAACTTAGGCTCGCAATTGGGCTTAGCATTACAACGCGCCGAAGATATGGAACAGGTGCGATCGCAGACGAAGAAACTCGAAGCAGCCATTCAACGAGAACGAACTTTAGCATTAATTGGCGATCGCATCAAACAAACCCAAAATACTCGGGAAATTTTCAATATTGCCACGCGAGAAGTCCGGCAGTTATTGCAAGCCGATCGCGTCGGCATTTATCGTTTTAATGAGGATTGGAGCGGGGAATTTATCGCCGAATCCGTTATTGGCAATTGGAAGTCTTTATTACGGGAACAATTTGAAAATGAAAGTCTCCTAGAAGCGACAAAAATCAACATCGATACAGAAGGTTGCACGATCAAAGAAATGGCAACCCGCGATTTAATTAGCAAAGATACTTATCTGGAGAAGACCCAAGGTGGGACGTACAAAACCGGGGATAAATATCGCGTTTGTAATGATATTTATCAGGCAGGATTCCCACCCTGTTACATCGATTTACTGGAGCGCTTTCAATCGAAAGCCTATGTAACCGTTCCCATTTTTCTCGAAGAGAAACTCTGGGGTTTAATGGCAACTTATCAATGTTCTGAGCCGAGAGAATGGACGAATGAAGAAATTAATCTGGTCGTTAATTTGGGTTCTCAACTGAGCATTGCGTTGCAACGGGCGCAAGATTTAGAGCGAGTGCAGGAACAGGCGAAAAAGTTAGAGGAAGCGGTTAAACGGGAACGCACATTAGCTTTAATTAGCGATCGCATTAAACAATCCCAAGATACCGATGAAATTTTCAAAATTACCACCAGCGAAACCCGCCAACTTTTAAGCGCCGATCGCGTGGGAATTTACCGCTTTAACGAAGATTGGAGCGGGGAATTTGTCGCCGAAGCCGTCCTCGGCAATTGGAAGTCCTTGTTACGGGAGCAAATTGAGGATGAGAGTTTATTAGAGGCGACAAAAGTTAACATCGATACCGATGGCTGTACGGTGAAGCAAATGTCAACTCGCGCCCTCATCAGTCAGGATACTTACCTCGAACAAACTCAAGGGGGAGCTTATCGCGCGGGGGAGAAATATCGCGTTTGTAACGATATTTATGATTCGGGTTTTCAACGCTGTTATCTCGATCTTTTGGAACGCTTCCAAGCCCGCGCTTATGTCACCGTGCCGATTTTCCTCGGGGAGACACTCTGGGGCTTAATGGCAACTTATCAATGTTCGGGCCCGAGAGAGTGGACGCAAGAGGAAATTAACCTCGTTGGCAACCTCGGCTCTCAATTGGGATTAGCACTGCAACGGGGGCAAGATTTGCAGCGAGTGCAGGAACAAACGGAGAAACTGGAACGAGCGATCGAACGAGAACGGGCGATCGCGGCGATTAGCGATCGCATCAAACAGGCGCAAGACCTCGAAACCATTTTTAAAATGTCTACGCGAGAGGCGCGGAAGGTCTTTAATAGCGATCGCGTGGGAATTTATCGTTTTAATGAGGATTGGAGCGGGGAATTTGTGGCTGAATCCGTCCGCGCAGATTGGTTGCCCTTATTGCGAGTCCAAAATGAAGATATCACTCTCCTCGAACGCGCTAAAGCCAATATCGATACAGAGGGCTGTACCATTCAGCAAATGCGAGTGCGAGAACTGGTTGCTCGGGATAGTTATCTACAAGAGACGGAAGGCGGAACGTATCGCAAAGGGGAACAATTCCGCGCCACCAATGATATCTACAATTCCGGTTTTTCTCCCTGCTATATCGAACTGCTGGAAAGTTTTCAAGCTCGTGCCTACATTACCGTGCCAATTTTCCTCGGTCAAAAACTCTGGGGTTTAATGGCGAATTATCAATGTTCAGGCCCGAGGGAATGGGAAAGCGAGGAAATTCAAATGATGGTACAGTTGGGATCGCAACTCGGTCTCGCGTTACAACGGGCGGAAGATTTGGAGCAATTGCGCCAACAAGCTCAACAGCTAGAAGCGTCAGTAAAACGGGAAAAAGAAGCCCGGGAGTTGTTGCAAAGGCGAGCAATTCAACTCCTCACCGCAGTACGTCCGGCATTAGAAGGAGATTTAACGGTACGCGCTCCTCTCTCAGAAGACGAACTAGGGACGATCGCCGACGTTTACAACAATACCTTGCAAAGTCTGCGTAAGATTGTCATGCAGGTGCAAACCGTGACCGCAGAGGTGGCGCAAAGTTCCATCGGCAGCGATACGCAGATTCGCAAGCTGGCAGTACAGGCGCAACAGCAAACCAAAGAGTTAAATGTTGCCTTGGATGAGGTGCAACAGATGGTGAATTCTTCCCAGAATGTGGGAGCAAATGCCAAAGCGATCGAACAAGCAGTACAAAATGCCAACGAGACCGTACAATCGGGAAATTCTGCCATGAATCGCACCGTCGAGGGGATTCTCGCCATTCGGGATACTGTGACGGAGACCTCGCAAAAGATCCGGGATTTAAGCGAATCTTCCCAGAAAATCGATCGCGTCGTCAATTTGATCGGCGACTTTGCCACCCAAACTCAACTCCTCTCTCTCAATGCCGCCATTGAAGCAACCCGGGCGGGAGAATACGGTAAAGGGTTTGCCGTCGTTGCCGATGAAGTGCGATCGCTGGCACGACAGTCTGCTAATGCTACCTCGGAAATCTCCAACCTCGTGGCGGAAATTCGCCAGCAAACCGGAGAAGCGATTGCCGTCACCGAAGCGGCAATTTCCCGCGTCAGTGCCGGGACGACGTTGGTAGAAGAAACCAAAGGCAATTTAAACGCGATCGCCGCCGCAACCGCCCAAATCGGCAAACTGGTGGAGGATATTACCTCTGCCACCCAAGCTCAACTGGAGCGATCGCAGTCAGTTACGGAAACCATGCGAGCAGTTGCTGACATTTCTAACAGTACCTCAGAGGAGTCGGTAGAACTGTCAGAAACTTTCCAAAATTCTCTAGCAACAGCACAACAATTACAAGAGGTGGTGAAACAGTTTAAAGTGAATTAAAGATTGGTTGTTAGTTATTAGTTATTGGTTGTTGGTTGTTGGTTATCATTCGTTTGCCGCACTCCTCCCCCAAAGGAAAAAAGTGTGTTGACTTAGCCAAACAACAAACAACAAACAACGAACAACAAACAACAAACAACAAACAACAAACAACAATGAAAAGCGAACTGGATCTGCAAAAACTTGCTGGTAAGATGGCAAATGCCCTCTGGTCTTCTGTTAAAAATTGGGATTATTTTACCCAAGATGCAGTGGGACGAGAGGTCGCGAAAGCTGCGGATAACCTTTGGGGAGAAGAAGGATCGGGAAATGGTCGGACGATTCCGATTACTATTGACGATGAAGAAACAGATACCAACCAACCATCATCGAGAGGGTCTTCGATTCCGATTGAATTTGAAGACGAACCAACCAACGGGAAGCGCTCGCCTCAAAAATCGTCATCGATCGCGATCGAGATTGATGAAGTAGAACCAAACCAAAAATCAGCATCTCAAACCCCGTCGCCGATCGCCATTCCCATTGAAATTGAGAATGAAACAATCGCGATCGAATTTCCACCAACAACCCCCCAATCTATTGCGATCGCTTTTGATGATGAAGAAGATACACTCAATGGCGATCGAAAACCAGAGCGATCGCCGTCGATCGCCATCGATCTTGATGAAGATGAAATCGAGAAAGAGGGCACTTACATTGAGTCGTATCCCCATCCTATCGCCACACCGCCCCCGCAAGAGCCGATTGTTGAGTCCTCGTTAGACAACGACCTCGAAATTGCTGAAGAGGATATTTTTACCACGCCTTCTTTCGAGATTGCTTTCGATGAAGATGAATTCGAACGCGATCGCCAAGAGAGTGAAAAAGATGCGTTTGCAATTCCCACTTTAGAGATTTCTTTTGACGATGAAATAGAAACAAATTCTCGGGAATATGCGTCCGATTCTCCCATCGAAGACTCTCCCGAAGAAGTCGAAGAAATCATCTCTTCCATCTCCATTGACTTTGAGGCAGAGGAAATCGAAACCGATGCCAGTATTCAAGATTTGCAAGGATTAGAAGAAGATGAAATTTTTTCTTTTCCCGTTTCCATCAGCCATGATTTTAGCGATCGCCCTGAAGAAATTGCCGAAGAAATCGAAACTGATAGCCGTATCGCCTTCTCTCCCGAACCCATTCTCGACCCCCCAACAATGGAGAATCAAACCCCCGCCGACTCCCCAAACCCTCGATCCCGTCCTTTACGCAACCCAGAAGGGTATGAATTTTTTCTCACGGAAGCGCGAGAATTACTGGCTGAAATCGAAGAGCAGCTTTTTTCCCTAACTCCAGAATCGGGTACAAGCGAGATTTATAGTTTGATGCGAGCGACGCATACCCTTAAAGGAGCTTCAGCCAATGTCGGACGAGAAACGATTAAAACTATCGCTCACAATTTGGAAGATGTCTTTCGCGCCATGCTTGCTCCCGAAGCAACCTTCGACCAAGAGCTAGAATCTATGCTGTTTGAGGGTTATGAATGCTTGAGACTGGCGATATCGGCAGAATTAAGCACGGATGCAGAACTCGATGACGATCTGCTCTTAAATCGGGCAGCCGACCTCTTTGCGCGATTTCAAGTCAAACTGGGAGACTGTTTCAACCATCAACCCCCCCTCCCGACTTCAGAAGAATTAGGATTTGACCTCACTAAATCAATCTTTGAGGTCGGGGTAAATCAAAGGATTGAAGAATTGCAATCTCTTTTATCTAAGGAGGCAAGCCAGGCAGAAATCGCGACCACCTTGCAAGAACAGGCCAATGTCTTTGTGGGCTTGGGGGAATCCCTAGCCTTGCCCGGGTTTGGGGCGATCGCAACGGCAATTTTAGCAGCAATTGACACCCATCCCAATCGCGCCCGAGAAATCGCCCAGCTTGCCTTGGGAGACCTCGAAAACGCTCAAAAATTAGTCTTAGAAGGCGATCGCGATCGTGGCGGTCAACCCAGTCCTTTACTCTTAGAATTAGCCGGGGAAACAATCCCAGAGGTAGAAGCGGGAGAAGTTCCCCTCGTCGAAGATTCTCCCGAATTAGAACCGAGTCCAGAAGTAGAAGATTGGCTGGCTCCGATACCTGTTGATTCGACAGAGTTAAACTTTGAGGAAGATCCTTTTTCTTCCTTTGACTCCGAGCCAGAAATTGAACTGAATTTAGACTCAAATACCAATCTCGATCTAGAGATTGTTGAAGAAGAATTCCCCCTCATTTCTCCAACAGAACAAGAAGAGCTAGAGGCTTCTTTTGAAGCATTAAACCTGCAAGATTCTTCAGAAGAAATTATCGAATTCGATCTCGGCGATCCCTTCGATATTGGCTCGGATCGAGAATCTTTAACAGACTCTTCTACCGTCGAAAAGTTTGGCGAGTTAGAGTTGAGCGAAACATCTGGAGAAGCCAATTCAATAGAACTCACGCCCACAGACAGCGACGCGATCGATCTTGAAGAAGCATTTGGCACGATTGACAATATTGACGACGATTTCGATCTGCAAATTCCAGACGATATGGCCGAAGAACTCGACCCTCAACGGGAAGTTCAAATCGGATCGGAACAAGACTTTTTACCGAGCGATGTTTGGGACATTGACGATAATAATTCGGGAGAATTACTTGCCTCAGAACTTAATTTAGCTCCCGATCGCTCGAACAATGAAGAAAATATTATTGAGGCATCTGAAGTAGAAGCAATTCAGCAGAATTTAACCGATATTCCGTCTCGGGAGGAAACTTTCGGAGCCATAGATTTGCAAGAAACGCTGAGTAATTTACCAGAAGAATCCGAACCGATCTTTCTAGAAGAGACTCCAACACTCCCGACTCCAACACCCCAAACTCCCACCCCTCAACCCGAAATCACCGCCTCTGCCAAACCCAAAACATTACGAATTGACCTCGAACAATTAGAACTTTTCAATCATTTAATTGCCGAACTATTAATCAATCAAAATCAACTTTCCCTGCGAGACGAGCAATTTCAATCTACCATACAAAAATTAGCCAATTGGATTCGACAGCATCGATCGACCCTGAATCAATTGCGAGATAGTGTGAATCGTTCCTTGTTGCCAACCAACGGCGATCGCAATGGTTATTATAAGCAAGTTCACCCTTTACAAAAAGTGCTCTCTTCAGCATTAGAAGAAGCCTCGCAAATTAGCCAAGCAACCGAAGATATCAATTTATTGGCTCAAACAACCACCTCAACCATCGAACGGGAACAACGCTTATCCAATCAACTTCGAGATAACCTGCAAACCGCAAGAACGATCGCCCTAGAAACATTGCTCAAGCGTTTCCCTCCCATGGTGAAACAACTCTCATTTATTCATAAAAAGTCCGTCGATCTGCAACTCCAAGGCAGTCAGGTTATGGTTGATAAAACGATTATTGATAATCTTTATGATGCCTTACTCCACCTTATCCGCAATGCCTTCGATCACGGGATTGAATCGTCAGATATCCGCCTTCAGAGAGGAAAATCAGAACAGGGGACTATCTTACTTCGTGCTTATCATCAAGGTAATCGTACCATCATTGAGATCCAAGATGATGGCGAAGGATTAAACGTTGCCAAAATTTGCCAGCAAGGGGTTAAAAAAGGCTTGATAAGCGATCGCGAAGCACGAGAAATTCAACAACTCCCCCAACCCGAATCGAAACTGTTAGATTTACTCTGTTCTCCGGGCTTTTCAACTACATCTCGGGTTAGCGATCTTTCGGGACGCGGTGTAGGTTTGGATGTGGTGAAAACTCAACTCGAACAAATCAACGGGATGCTTTTTGTGCGTTCGATTCCCCAAAAAGGAACGATATTTTCCTTGCAAATTCGGGGATCTTTAATGAATGCAAGATTGCTAATTTGTCAAGCAGGGCGATCGGTTTACGGGTTCGTTTCCAATGAAATCGAACAGATCTTACTACCGGGAGAAAAAGTTAGGCAACTCGCCGGACAAAAAGTATTAGACTGGCAGCAAGATGGACAAGATTTAACCATTCCCATCTACGAATTGGGTTCTTTATTTAATTATTCGCGATCGCTTTCCCAATGTCGCGGTTTAACCGCAGGAGAATTTCAACATCAGGAACTTTCTCCCCTTCTAAACACCCGAGAAAATATCTTGCCCGTTCTTCTATTAAAAGGCAACGAAGGGTTTATCGCGTTAGAAGTCGATCGCATTATCGAAGAGCAAGAATTGGTCATCAAACCCCTTTCTAATGCCCTTCAAGCCCCCGCTTATATCTATGGTTGCAGTATCTTAGCCGATGGTCGTCTGGCTTTAATTATCGATGGCTTTTCCCTCGTGAAGCGATCGCAGAATAAGAAAGCGATCGCCACGCAATTGAAGCCCAAAAAGCCCCGCTTTGAAGAACGACCCAAATCTAACAATACCCTATCAACCCAAAATCTCGGACTCTACATCCCCGAATCTAACAACATTGGGAAAGCACCCGCTTCGAGTTTGCCATCCTCCCCACTGGTTCGCAATACCCCCAAAGTTAAAACAGTGTTAGTCATTGATGATTCTCTCACCGAACGTCAAACCCTAACCTTGATTTTACAGCGATCGGGATATCGCGTTTTGCAAGCACAAGATGGTTTAGAAGCATTGGAACAGGTAAAAGGAGGAGAAAAGATTCACGTGATTCTCTGCGATATTGAAATGCCCCGCATGAACGGTTTAGAATTTTTAAGCACTGTCAAACAAGATAAAGCAGTATCCCCAATTCCTGCAATTATCCTCACCTCTCGCAGTCGCGACAAATTCCAACAAATCGCTTTAGAATTGGGTGCTTATGCTTATTTAACCAAGCCGTATTTAGAAGGAGAAATTCTTACAGTGATTCAAGAAGCCTTACAAACCGTCTGACTGACAAAATAATTCGATTCATTCTTCACTTTCTGCATTCAGAGGGGGAATTTTGTCTGCGGTTAAGGTGACAACTTTTCCATCTTGCCAAATACTAATCGATTCTCCAAGTCTGCGATGTCTTTCAATGGCTTGTGCGATCGCAAATTTTACCCCCGCATCAATTTTTTTCTGAGTTTCGCTGAGGTGTATTTCCTTATCATTCGCTGAGTTCGATTTGTTGCCAGATTGAGGGTTCATAAATCATTATTTCTCGATTTGGGTTTAATGCGGCGACTAATTGAGGATTAGCACCAGAATTATCGTAGATATTCCAAGTATCGCATAAAGGCAAATATAAATTTATCAAATTACTGCGTCCGCGATCGTAACGACGACGAATCGTTTCTTCTGGGATGTTGTGACCTCCGCTTTCTACTCTTCTTCTGACTCGGGCGATCGCCAGTTCGGGACTCTGCAACCAAAAGTACACCAAGTTAATTGTATATCCTTTAGCTCTACATTCTCTCAGAAATTTGGCAAAGTGGCGTGCGGCTAATGTAGTTTCAAAGGCAAAATCAACTTCGGTATTGGCGAGATAATCCAATCTTGCTAACATCAATCGTCCTGCTTGTATCGCAACAGAGTTAGGATTAAAAGGAGATAGTCCGACTGCTATTTCATCCGCGTTGACATATTCAGAAATTTCTAGAAAGGAAGGGAGAATTTGTTTAGCAGTCGTCGTTTTACCAGAACCGTTTGCACCACCGATAACGTATAAATTAGGCATTGTAGATTTTGTTTGATTTTATGGATTGGTGCGATCTCCATTCATCTTCTCAAAAATTCGTTTATCCGTCCATTACTTGTTGTACCTTCTCTAAAGGTAAATCTATCGCATCGGCAATTTGTACAGAATTTAAACCCAATTTCATCAATTTTAGAATTGTTTTGGTTTGTGTTTCTGTTAATGGAGTTTTGGAAACTGAGTCGGGAGTTGTTGGATGCGGTGATTTAGCTGCACTAGAGTCAGCATTAGCACAGTGATTGAGATCGCCAATTTGAATCAAATTTACACTAGAGTAAGAATTTGCAACTCCTAAACGTTCAATTGTAGCGGAAACATTTGATTTATTTAACTCCTCTCCCAACACTTCGGATAGCACTTGCCAGAGTTGATATCCTTTATCTTTGACATGACCTGTTGAACACTGATACTGTTCGGCAATCTCCGCATACTTCTGTCCGTTCAGAACTCCTTTAAGAATTGCCACCTGTAAAGTATCAAGATGTTTCCCAGTTTGCTGAAAGATTTGCTCATCAAGGGATTCTAGTGCCGTAACACGGCACTACGGGAGGCCAGCCAATCTCGTAGCGATTCAATCCGATAAATGGTTTTTTCTGGTTCATACTTCCTCATGTTTTAAAAAGATGGCAGCGATCGCACATTCAACAAAAAATACGTTCTTCTTCCGGTTGATAAATATAATCGTAATCAAAGGGAACGGGACGAATATTGCGAACGATGGAAAAACCCAAATTACTCACCGCGTCTGTTGTAAATGTTACCATCACTAACTCAATCGTTTTGCGATCGCTTAAATTGGGTTTTTGCACAAAATAACTGCGTTGGGCAAAAAAGAGATTGGAATCTTTGGGATTGACAATTCCATTCAATTTGTGAGCGTACTGAATGGGTTTAATGTAAGTGTTAAAAAACTCTTCTTGATTGTGTTGCAATGAATAAAATCTTTCTTGTTGTAACCAACTCATTTGAAAGATTAACTTAATCAAATCAAAGCCTAAAATATAGTTGAGAACATAATTTTTTTCTTCCGGACTGGTCACGAGACGCAGGGCAGATTCTAAATATTTTGCTGGCTCTCTCCGAACATCTTGGGCAGAATGAATATAAAATTGTTTGATATACTTTCTCAGCACTCGCGGATTAAGTTCTGTATTGATATGAAAACTTTTGAAATGATTTTTGATTTTGGTTTGCGTTTCATAGTCTTGAATGATTTTCGCAATTAAACCATCTGCTGTATACTGATCTAAAAATTGTGCTTGAGTTTCGGGAGATTCCGCACAAAGAAGGTGACAGAGAGAGAGTAAATAGCGTCGTTCTTTCCAATGTAACTTTTATGCCCAAGTTCTCGCTTCCGGAGGAAGTTTATCTAGCATGATGTCACCCCGATCGCAAAACGCTTGCGATTAAAAATACGGTTATTTGGCACGCAGTTGGTCTAATTTTGCCCGTACCGCTTGAATATCTTGCCACATCAACCATTTGGGCTTTCCTTTTTCTCGGGAGGCATTGCGGAGCAAGTAAGCGTTATGGAAAATTGCCATACACTGCCTTGATTCCCATTCTAACCATTGCCCTCGAATTTTGGTGATGCCCTGTTTTTTCCCCGTGAGTCCCTTGTAAGCAGTCGCCCCGGTAAATAGAATAATCTTGGGATCGACGAGGCGAATTTGTTCTAATAAATAGGGTTTGCAAGCAAAAATTTCCTCCGGGGTTGGGGTTCTGTTACCGGGAGGACGACAATTGTGAACAACTCCCGCAGGGGTGACGAAATTGGCAGTTTCCTCGACATCGATACAGTAAACATCCATTGCTGTTTCTGACGGGGAAATCGGCAGTTTAATTACCGTTTTCCATTCAGTTTTACCACTAACGAGAGTGGCAGTTAAAGAAGAAGAAAGAATGGGCAGGCGATCGCGAAACGCCATTTCGAGATTCCGCATTTCTCGGTCAATTCTCCCCGGCATTCCCGTCGCCACTAAATCTCGAGGTTGCAACTCTTCTACGGGAATCCAACCCCGACGGCTGAGAATGGGATGATCTCCCGTAGCAGTATATCCTAGGTTACTCTCTTTATCGGTAACTCTATAGAGGGGTCTTCCCCCCAAGGGAGAACGATACCAACCCGTTATTTTTTTCCATTTTAATTGGCGATCGGGGGCGACGCTTAATACTTCTCCAGACCAGCGATTATCGACAATCCAGCCGATGGTTTTATAGCCTTGTTGGGTTAAAATTGGCGTATCTTTAGTGACGCATTTCACCATATTGGCAATATAAACATCTTTTTGAGAATCGAGTTGAACCGAAGCGAGAATTTTCTCTAATAATTGACCCGATTTTCCCACAAAAGGTAATCCTTGTTCGTCTTCATTCTGTCCGGGTCCTTCGCCAATCACCATGATATCTGCATTGAGATTTCCCCGTCCGATAACCGCATTAATGCGTTTTTGTCCTAACCCGCAGCGATCGCATTGCTGACAGTGAGCGGCTAATTCTTCCATCTTGCTGTAAGTTTGAGGAGGGATGGGAATATTAGCATCAAAAGGAATGCGTTCGATTTGTAGGAGTCCGGGTTGCGTTTCCGGTAGGGGTTCGGGATCGCCAAATAAACTGAGTTGTTTCTCGCCAGTCATTTTCAGGAACGATGAACGATAAGTAATAACAAAATCGCTTGGTTTGGAGCGAATTGCGAAAGCACTAATCGATATTACCCCATCCCGCGAGAATATTCTCTAGCCATCGGGTTTCTCTTTCGCTACACTTTGAGATGCGATCGCCAACCCACTCCCAACCTCTCCCAAAAGGAGAGTAACGCACCTCCAACCCCTCTTAAAAGGAGAGAATTCAAAACCTATGCAACGCATTGCTTTAAGTCTTCCCACCAATAACCCCAACGATCGCCGCTACCTCGTCCAAGCGGGAACGGGGTATGATGGCGTAGTTTTATTGGAATTGCCCGATGGCGAGATTTGTACGGGGTCTCTATTGTGGAGTGGAAAGCACGTACTAACCGCCGCCCATTGTTTGAGCGATCGCGATACTTTTAATAATTCGTTCTTTTTTGAACCCAATCAAACAACGGTAACGGTTGTTTTTATGGGAACAACCCGTCGGGAAGTCAAAGAAATCTTTATTCATCCTCAATGGAATGGGAGTGAAAATGGGGATAACGATATCGCCATTCTCGAACTGGAAAAAATAGCTCCTTCTACCGCAGAACGCTATACGATTTATCGCCGTTCTGATGAAGTGGGACGGATTTTCACGCGGGTGGGATATGGTGTGGGAGGAACAGGAGGAGAAGGAGAAAGACGAGGCGATCGCGCCATCCGAAAACGCTTCGGAGGCAATCGTTACGATACCTTGAGAGAAGCATTAGCACGTCCGGAAATTCATACGAGATTGAATGTTGGCAAACAGTTAGTTTATGATTTTGATAATGGTTTGAAAACTCACGATGCGTTAGGAAGAGAGTACGGCATTCACGATTTGGGAATTATCGGTTACGATACGGGAGCGAGTCAGGGATTAACAGGAGAGTTCAGATTAGAAATCGGACGCAATTATGAATCGGGATCGACTTCTGGAGACTCGGGCAGTCCGGCATTTATTGAGGGAAAAATTGCGGGAATTTCTTCGAGTGGCAGGCGATCGGTTTTGCCACGAGTTGATGTTACCTCGAACCGAGATAGTAGTTTTGGGGAAATCTTTTTCGATACGCGAGTTTCTGCTTATGCCGACTTTATTGATGGGATTGTAAATCAACCCAATGAAGGCATATTTTTACTGCGATCGGGCTTGGGATTGGTTTTATTGGGGATGTTGGTTAATGCGATCGCAGTTAGATTGTTTAAAAGCTAGTTTAATCTTGAGAATCGTTACTTTCACTCAGGCGATTGGGAACGTTTTGAATTGTACTGTTACCTTGAGATTCTTCTAAGATATATAGCAATTCTCGAACGCATGAGGTACGGCTTGAAATCTGAAACCCTAAGCAGGGTAAGCTATTGCCTCTTGCCTATTCCCTATTCTCTAGCGCGAAGCGCTATAGTTAATGGAAATGTTTTAAATTCACCCTCATTAAAATATCAATATTAATGACTCTTTTAGCATCAAAAAAAATCAAGGATTTTAAAAAACATTGGCATTCTTCCGAGTTGAGATGGTTTAACCAATATTCTGCATCTTGTTGAGAATCAAACGAAATAAAATAGCAAGTGTCATCAAGCATTGTTGGTTTGAGATGTTTGCCGCGATCGCCAGAAGTCACGCAAGCAGGAGGCACAAGAGAAAAGTTAAGATTTTTATACAAACTTGAAATTGCGATTTTCCAATGAGCAAAACTATAGCGACCTATTCCAAATATTGAAAATTGGGGTTTCTTTTTATAAATTGAACTTTTACGATTATTTAGGATTGAAGCATATTGAGATAAATAAGACCATGTTTTGGGTGCTTGAAGAGCAATTTTTTTAGTATCTTCTCCTAATGTTTTTTGAGTCACAATAACATATTTTTTAGCGATCGCGCGTCCTTTATCAATATCGGAAGATTTTAAAAGTGGATAGAGATATGTTTCTTCAATTTCAACCATTTCTCCAAAACCATTGATTAGTTTACCTTCTTGAAGAGACAGTTCCATTACTTTTGCTGCATCGTGTTTGAGTCCGGAACGCCATTGAAAACAGGATAAACCATCTAGATATTTATATTTTTCATAGTTTGCTAAATTTGCGATCGCTTCTCCATCGCGAAACCCAAATTCATAGAGATTTTCTCGATCGCGATGCAAAGAGGAATAGACAGCAGCAGAATTTTTATGTGCTTTGTTAGATAAATCTATGACAAGCAAACAAGCATCAACGGTCGCGTTAAAATATTGTTTAGCATCAAAGAGGTACAAGCGAGGACTGCCAATATTTAATTCTTTTTTCC
>JBCCVR010000097.1:0-26596 GCA_039194995.1 Cyanobacteria bacterium P01_E01_bin.42
AATTGAGGTTCTAGGCTAAAATAAATGACTATGAACGCCATCTTAACCCATCTCCCTCAAATCGGTAATTATCGAGCCACCGAACTCATTTATCAGAGCAAAAGTACTCTGATCTATCGCGCTCGAAGAGAGAAAGACGAGAAATCCGTCGTTCTCAAATTAATGCGCAATGATTATCCTTCCTTTAACGAATTAGTTCAATTTAGAAATCAGTATGCGATCGCCCAAAATTTAGAGATAGAAGGCATTATTAAACCTTACGCCCTAGAGCGATATAAAAATGGTTATGCTCTGATCGTAGAAGATATCGGCGGCATCTCCCTCGCAGAATATCAACGCCAATCTTCTCAATACCTCCCTCCTTCTCAAGACCTCCCCCCTTACGAAGGGGAGGCAGGAGGGGATCGACCTTATATCGAACAATATATCGAACAATTTTTAGATATTTCTCTGCAACTCGCCGAAATTCTGCACCAACTGCATCAAAATCAAATTATTCATAAAGACATCAAACCCGCTAATATATTAATTCATCCCCAAACCAAACAAGTTAAATTAATTGACTTTAGTATCTCTACACTCTTACCGAAAGAAACCCAAACCTTACAAACCCCTAATGTTTTAGAGGGAACTCTCGCCTATCTATCTCCCGAACAAACCGGAAGGATGAATCGAGGGATAGACTATCGCAGCGACTTTTATTCCTTGGGCGTGACCTTTTACGAACTGCTGACGGGAAAATTGCCCTTTGAAAGCGAAGATCCCCTCGAATTGGTTCATGCCCATATCGCCAAGATTCCCCCATCGTGTCGGTACATTGCCGGCAATGTCCCAACCCCCCTAGCCGATATCGTGATGAAATTGATGGCGAAGAACGCCGAAGATCGCTATCAGAGCGCCCTCGGATTAAAGTACGATTTAGAAAAATGTCGGACTCAATGGCAAGAAAACGGGGCGATCGCGGCCTTTGCATTGGGAGAAGAAGATAGGAGCAATCGCTTTTTAATCCCGGAAAAACTCTACGGACGCGAAACGGACGTACAACAATTACTAGCGGCTTTCGATCGCGTTGCCCGGGGAACAACAGAAATGATGCTGGTGGCGGGGTTTTCCGGGATTGGCAAAACAGCCGTTGTCAATGAGGTTCACAAGCCGATTATCAAACAGCGCGGCTACTTTATCAAAGGTAAATTCGACCAGTTTAATCGCAATATTCCCTTCTCTGCTTTCGTGCAAGCCTTCCGGAACTTAATGGGGCAACTCCTCGGCGAAAGCGATCGCCAATTACAACAGTGGCAAGAGCAAATTCTCGCCGCCTTGGGAGAAAACGGACAAGTGCTGGTGGAAGTCATTCCCGAACTCGAAGAGATTATCGGCGAACAACCTCCCATTCCCGAACTTGCGGGCAATGCGGGTCAAAATCGCTTTAACTTATTGTTGCAAAAGTTCATTGCAATATTCGCAACATCAGAACATCCCCTGGTGCTGTTTTTGGACGATCTGCAATGGGCAGATTCTGCATCCCTCAACCTCTTGAAAGTCTTAATGGGCGATCTCGATTTGGGTTACTTATTGGTACTGGGAGCCTATCGAGATAACGAAGTTTTTCCCGCACATCCCCTAATGTTGACTTTAGCCGAACTGGAGAAAGCACAAGCCGTTATCGCCACCATTACCCTCAAACCCTTGGCGGCCGATCGCATCAATCAATTAGTTGCCGAAACCCTCAGTTGTGGCGAACAACTGGCTCAACCCCTCACGGAATTGGTCTACAAAAAAACTCAAGGCAATCCATTTTTTACCACTCAGTTCTTGAAAGGGCTGTACGAAGAGCGACTGATTGCCTTTAATCGCGACTCGGGCTATTGGGTCTGCGATCTCGTCCGCGTGCGCGATGTCACCCTGACCGATGATGTGGTGGAATTCATGGCAGGGCGCTTGCAGAAGTTACCGCCAACCACGCAGAAAGTATTAAAATTAGCCGCCTGTATCGGCAATCAGTTCGATCTCGATACCTTAGCAACCATCTGCGAAGCGCCCGAGGAAGAGGTTGCTGCGAATCTCTGGCGCGCCCTGCAAGAAGGACTGATTCTCCCCACCAATGAAGCCTATAAATTTTTTCACGGTTCTGGGGTAGAGAATAAGCCCGAGGATGCGGTATCGGTGGGTTATCGTTTCTTACACGATCGCGTCCAACAGGCTGCCTATTCTCTGATTCCAGAAGCGCAAAAACAAACCACTCACTACCATATCGGACAACTCCTGATACGAAACCTTTCGTCCGAAACCAAAGAAAACAAAATTTTTGAAATTGTCAATCAACTCAATTTCGGGACGATATTTGTCAAAACGCGGACGGAAAAAGAGGAATTAGCCCGTTTGAATCTGAGTGCGGGGCGAAAAGCCAAAGCCTCTACGGCTTATGCTGCCGCCGTTAAATATTTTGCTGTCGGTCGAGGGCTATTGGGAGAGCAAAGCTGGCATGTAGCTTACGAACTGACCTTAGCACTGTATCAAGAATCTGCCGAGGCTGCCTATTTGAATGCTGACTTCGAACAGATGGAGCAATTATCAGCCGAAGTCTTGCAACAGGCCAAAACATTGCTGGATAAAATTGACATCTATGTCACCCAAATTCAAAGTAATATCGCTCGGGTCAAACTGCTAGAGGCGATCCGCACTTCCCTCGCCGTACTCAACCTCATTGACGATCGCATTCAATTACCCGAACAACCCGATCGCGCCGATTTTGAACGAGCTTTAGCAGAGACGCGAGGAACGATCGGCGATCGAGCGGTTGCAGACTTGCTCAACTTACCCGAAATGGAAGATCCCTACCAATTAGCAGCCATCCGCATCTTATCCAGCGTTGCTCCCCCTGCCTACTTTGCCTTTCCCGCACTCTTCCCGCTTATTGCCATGAAAATGGTGAATCTCTCGATCGAGTTTGGCAATACCTCTGCTTCGGGTTTTGGCTATGCAATGTATGGTTTTGTGCTTTGCGGTGTTGCGAACGATATTGAGGTAGGCTGTCAGTTTGGCGAACTGGCATTAGGCCTGATCGATCGCTTGAATGTCAAAGGGACTGCGGCTCGAGTGTTGCCCTTGGTCGGTCACTTAATTAAGCCTTGGCGAGAATCCATCGATGACAACCGATATCTACTCCGTAAAGGGTATCGAGTCGGTTTAGAAACAGGGGATTTAGAATTTGCCGGATATTCGGCCTCATTCTACTGTTTTGACTCTATCTTTGTCGGGCAAGAATTAGAGAGTCTCGAACGGGAGTTTTTTGCCTATAGCGAGGCGATCGCCCAACTGAAACAAGGACACGTACTGCATCAGATCTATCTGTCGCGTCAGACGATCCTGAATTTATTGGGTCGCACCGATAATCCTTGCGCCCTCATTGGCGAGGCTTACAATGAAACCGAGATGGTGCCGTTGCACGAGGAAGCGAATAATCGAACGACCCTTGCTTTTTTCTACGTTGCCAAACTCAGCCTGTGCTACCTCTTTCAAGATTATGAAGGGGCTGTAAACAGTGCGATCGGCGCTGAAAAATATCTAGATGGTGCGGTAGCCATGCTCTGTACGATGTTGTTCTATTTCTATGATGCTCTGGTTAAAATCGTTTCCGTAACTAGAACCGACAGCAAAAGCGAACGAGATCGCCTGCTCGAGCAAATTGAAAGCCATCAAACTCAGATAAAATACTGGGCGGATAATGCCCCCATGAATTATCTGCATAAATTCTATCTTGTAGAAGCAGAGCGCAATCGAATTTTGGGTCAGAAAGCCGAAGCGATTGAAAATTACGATCGCGCGATTTCCGGAGCCAAAGCCAACGGGTACGTTCAAGAAGAAGCCTTAGCCAAGGAACTGGCGGCTCAATTCTACCTCGACTGGGGTAAAGAAAAACTCGCCGCAGACTATCTGCAAGGTGCCTACTATTGTTACTCCTGTTGGGGAGCCAAAGCCAAAGTTGAAGATTTAGAAAAGCGCTATTCAGCACTCCTCAAACCCATTCTCGCACCGCCAACCATTAGCCCCACACCGACTGCACCTTTGACGACACTCATGGCCGGAACAGTGTCCAAAACCACCACGGAAACGTCAGCCTTATTAGATTTGGCAACCTTGATGAAAGCCTGTCGCACCCTCTCTGCGGAAATCGATTTAGAGAATGCTATCGCTAATTTAATGCAGGTTGCACGAGAAAATGCCGGTGCTGAAACCGTCGCCTTAATGCTTTTTCAAGAAGGAGTTTTGATGCTCGTTGCTCGCGCGATCGCAGAAGAGGCGATCGCCATCGACCCCATCCCCGTCGAAACCAGCAACGCCGTACCTTTAAGTCTTGTCAATAAAGTCAAACGCAGCCAACACCCCTTACTCTTAGAAAATGCCAGTCAAGATGTGACCCTAGCTGGAGATGCTTATATCCAACGCGCCCAACCCCGATCGGTTCTCTGTCTGCCCCTGATCGTTCGTGCAGCCTCTGTGCAAGAGAATCGCCCTCAACTGAGAGGCATTCTTTACCTCGAAAACAATCGCTGTGCGGGAGCGTTTACCCGCGATCGCATGGAAATCCTCGAACTTCTTTGCTCCCAAGCGACGATTTCCCTCGAAAACGCGCGCTTGTATCGGCGATCGCAACAGATGGCCGAGGAGCTGCAAAACGCGTTCTCCGAGGTGCAACAGGCACAATTACAACTGGTGCAGAACGAAAAAATGGCCACCTTGGGCAATTTGGTGGCGGGAGTCGCTCACGAAATCAACAATCCCCTCGGTTTCATCAGTGGTAATGTCAAAATCCTAGAAGACAATCTTAGGGATCTCTCCACAATTATCGAAGGCTATCGCGAAGAACTTCCTGAACCCAGTCCCGAACTAGCAGACGAGATTGAAGAATTGGATCTCGACTTCTTGCTCGAAGATCTTCCCAAAACCATTGTATCCATGCAAGAAGGCGTGAAACGTATCGGCAACATTAGTACATCTCTGCGAACCTTTTCTCGCAAGGATGCCGATGAAAAAGTCGCATTTAACTTACACGATGGTCTCGACAGCACTTTATTAATCTTGAAATATCGCCTCAAAGCCAACCCAGAGCGCCCGGCCATTGAAATTATCAAGAATTACGGCGAGATTCCATTTGTCAAATGCTATCCCGGGCAAATCAATCAAGTGTTTATGAATTTATTGGCCAATGCGATCGATGCGTTGAATGAAAGTAATGCTGGCAAAACTTTTCAGGAGATCGAAAAAGCTCCCAATCGCATTACAATTCATACGAAATTGAGCGAAGACAAAAGGGAAGCTCAGATCGCGATTACCGATAATGGAAAAGGAATGTCGGAGGAGGTCAAAGCTAAGATTTTCGAGCAAGGATTTACTACGAAAGAAGTGGGAAAAGGGACGGGTTTGGGGATGGCGATCGCCCGTCAGATCGTCGAAGAAAAACACGGTGGCGCGATCGCTTGCGCTTCAGAATTGGGTATAGGCACAACCTTTACAATCCAATTACCCATCGCAGGAGGACTATTACAATCGCAGATCCATTAATAAAACTTTACAAAATCCTCATCTTTTTATCCTGATTCATCCCCATCATTGAAGAAGAATCAGGCTCATACTCAACACCAAACAAGAAAGATTGGAAAGTTCTAAATACATTAAATTTTAACTTATGTCTAAAAAGATATCTCCGTCCAGAAAGTTATCATTGCGAGTGGTGTTGGTCATTCCCTTCCTTCTCCAGATTTTTGCAATTGTCAGTTTGATCAGTTGGTTAGCCGTTCGCAATGGTCAAAAAGCAGTCGAAGCCCTCGCAAACCAGCTCATGGAAGAAGTCGGCGCTCACATTCAAAGCAATCTTCAAGCCAAATTAGATATTCCCCACAAAATCAACCAAACTAATCTCAATCTGGTCAAATCAAATTTACTTCCCATTGACAATCAAGAGGTACTCGGTCGTCATTTTCTCCAACAGGTTCGACAGTTCTCAGATGTTGTTTACGTTTATTTCGGTAATCCTCAGGGCGGAATGATTACTGCAGAAAAATTCCGCAACACGAATACATCCAAAATACACCTGACATTGGATTTCATCAAAAACGAGTATATCGTCTATCAAGTCAATGAATCTGATGAGCCCATCGGACAAACTGAAAACTTTGGCTTTTACGATGCAACTATTCGGCCTTGGTACACTGCGGCACTCAAAGCTGGGGAGCCGACTTGGAGCGAAATTTATATCGATTTCTTCACTCAGACTCCGATTAGCTCAGCAGCCGTTCCCGTCTATAACGCCCAAGGAGATATTTTAGGTGTTTTTTCGACAGATATTTTACTTTTTGATGAATTTGATAAGCTCCTCGGTAGCCTCAAGATTCGCCAGTCCGGGGAAATTTTCATCACCCAGCGCACGGGGGAACTGCTATCGAGTTCTTTGTCAGAGGAAGCAGAGGATAAACAAACCGACAGCCTGTCAATGGCGATCGACAGTTCCTCACCCTTAATTCACACGGCCTTTACGGCAGCCCAAACCCAAGTTCCAGACTTTGAAAACAGTCAAACCATTCAAAACTTCACGTTTGTGTTGGAGAAACAGAAATACTTCGCGCAAGTGATTCCCTTCCAGGATGAACGAGGGATTGACTGGTTTATCTTCATCACCGTACCCGAATCCGACTTCATGGCAGAAATTAATGCCCAACGTCAAGTCACCGTCTTGCTGGGTTTGGTGGCATTAGTCGTCGCAACGGGAGTGGGGATCGCGACCGCTCGCTGGCTGACTCAACCCTTGCTGCAACTAAATTTGGCTGCGAAGGATCTGGCAGCAGGGCAGTTGGAGCGGACGGTTCCGATCGACCGAACCGATGAGGTAGGTGAGCTTGCAAGCGCGTTTAACAGTATGGCGAAACAGCTCAAAGCGTCCTTCACCAACCTAGAGCAGCGCGTTCAAGCTCGGACGGCTGAACTGGCTGAGGAAAAAAATCGTGCAGATATTGCTAATCGCGCTAAAAGCGAATTCCTTGCCAACATGAGCCACGAACTCCGCACACCGCTTAATGGTGTTCTCGGCTATGCGCAAATCCTCTCCCGTTCCCCGGAACTCTCAGATAAATCCCGTAATGGGGTTAACACCATTCATCAATGTGGCTCTCATTTGCTCACCCTCATTAATGATGTTCTCGATCTTGCTAAAATCGAAGCCCGTAAACTGGAACTCAATCCTACGACGGTTCATCTGCCCTCATTGCTGCAAAGTGTCGTAGAAATGTGCGAGATTCGCGCCCACCAGCAACAAATTGAATTTGTCTACCAACCGAGCGATCTCCTACCCGATGGCGTACAAGCCGATGAGAAACGTTTGCGTCAAGTCCTGATCAACCTCCTCGGGAATGCGATTAAATTCACCCAACAGGGTCAAGTTATCCTGAGTATTAAAGTTCTAGATTTAACCCAAGATACGGCTCGCCTTAAGTTTCAGGTGACAGATACCGGCGTGGGCATTGCCCCTGATGACCTTGCCAAACTCTTTGAAGCCTTCGAGCAGGTGGGCGATCGCGCCAAGCAGTCCGAAGGTACGGGGTTAGGCCTGGCGATTAGTCAGAAAATTGTCAGTCTGATGGGGAGCAAAATCGAAGTCGAGAGCAAATTGGGTCAAGGCAGTCAGTTCAGCTTTGTGGTGGAGCTACCCCTCGTCCAAAACTGGGGACAACAGCAGGTTTTCTCAGATACCCAGCACATTGTGGGCTACCACGGCAAGCGTCGTCACATTCTCATGATTGACGATCGCCTAGAGAACCGAGCAGTCGTTGTCGGCTTGCTGGAACTGTTAGGGTTTGAGGTGAGTGAGGCTAACAATGGTCAAACGGGCTTAGAAACCATGCGCCAAGTTCAACCCGACTTGATTATTTTAGATATTGCCATGCCGGTTATGGATGGCTTGGAGTTCCTCAAGCATCTACGTCAAGACGAGCAATTTCACGAAATGACCGTCATTGTTTCTTCCGCTTCCGTTGCCCAAGCCGATCGCCAGATGGCTCTGCGGGCAGGAGGAGATGACTTTTTGGCCAAGCCAGTGCAAATGTCAGACCTGCGGGCAGTGTTACAGGAACATCTGGCTTTAGATTGGATTGAACGGGAGTCGAGTCAAGACCAAAAAACAGAGAACCTCAAGTCTAACCAACCCAAGCAACCCGAGCCAGAACAACTCCAAATGCTGTTGGAGATGGCTCAACAGGGCAATACCCGAGGGGTACGAGCAGCTTTGTCAGAATTGGTCAATTCTGACCCATCCTATCGTAATTTTGCCGATCCGCTTCTATCCTTAACAAAACAATTTAAGATTGAGGAAGTCGAAGAACAACTTCAGCAATATCAACAACAGGAGGGCGATCGCGATGACTAAAGGGAAGATTCTGGCGGTAGATGATACCCCTGCTAACTTAGAAGTGATCGCTGAGACTCTCGGGGATGCGGGCTATCTGGTATCGACTGCGATCGACGGCGTAAGAGCCATTAAACGCATCCAGAGTTATCAACCCGATCTCATTCTGTTGGATGTAATGATGCCCGGAATTGATGGCTTTGAAACCTGCCAGCGCATCAAAGCCGATCCCGTTATGGCGCATATCCCCATCATTTTTATCACTGCCCTGGCTGATGTCGATCATAAAGTGAAAGGATTCTCATTGGGGGGTGTTGACTACATTACTAAACCGTTTCAAGAGCAAGAGATGCTGGCTCGGGTGAATACTCATCTTCGTCTCTGGCAGTTGAATCAAACCCTAGAAGCTAAAGTTGCCGAACGAACGCAAAAGCTCGAGGTCGCTTTAGCCCAAGTGAAAGACTTTCAATTACAACTGGTGCAACAGGAGAAGATGTCTGCGTTGGGGAATCTGGTGGCCGGCATTGCCCATGAAATTAATAATCCCCTCGGGGCAATTAACGGCAATACCAGTGAGGCAAAATTAGCGATCGCAGATATGATCGAGCATTTGCAACTATATCGCGATCGCCAAGTCAAGACTATTATTCAAGACCATGCAGAAGAGATTGACATTGAGTATTTGCTCAATGATATTCCCAAAATACTAAATTCGATTTCTATCAGTTGCGATCGCATTCAGGAAATTAGCATGGCCCTGCGCACATTTTCGCGCCGCGATCGCGAAACCAAAACTTTATTTAATCTCCATGAAGGACTCGATAGCACCTTATTAATTTTAAAATATCGCCTCAAAGCCAATGAAAAACGCCCAGATATTGAAATCATTAAAAATTATGGCAATATTCCAGAACTCGAGTGCTATCCCGGACAAATTAATCAAGTGTTCATGAATATTTTTGCCAATGCGATCGATACTCTCGATGAGAGTAATATAGGAAAAACATTTTTTGAGATCGAAAAAATGCCCAATCGCATTACGATTAGGACAGAAGTTAGCGAAGATGAAAAGTGTATTATTGTGGGAATTGCTGATAATGGTATGGGAATGTCAGAAGAGATAAGAAAGCATATTTTCGAGCAAGGATTTACCATGAAAGAGGTCGGGAAAGGGACGGGTTTAGGCATGGCGATCGCCAAACAAATCATAGAAGAAAAACACGGTGGTGCGATCGCTTGTCAATCTAAGCTAGGAAAAGGTACAGAGTTTAGCATTTCTTTGTCTATCAATTGAAAAATCTCGACGAGCTTGACACATTTCTGACACATTTGACGAATTCAATATTGTAAATTAAGTTTGAGTTAGACTACAATCTGAATAGCTCCAACTGAAAGCGCAACAATGAATTTACTAAAAATCCCAAACTATCACCTAGAAAAACTCATCCACGAAAGCAATCGCACCCTCGTCTATCGGGGTCGAAAAGAAGAAAATGAGCAACCCGTCGTCATCAAACTGATGCGAAATGAATATCCTTCCTTTAACGAATTGGTGCAATTTAAGAATCAATATGCGATCGCACTTAATCTCGACCTCGAAGGCATCATCAAGCCCATTGCCCTAGAACGATATCAGAATGGTTACGCCTTGATCATGGAAGATATCGGAGGCATATCTTTATCTGAATATCAAAATCGTTCGCCTCTCCCCATTCCCCAATTTCTGGAGATCGGGGTCAAACTGGCCGAAACATTACATCAATTGCATCAAAATCAAATTATTCATAAAGATATCAAACCCGCTAATATACTGATTCATCCAGAAACAAAGCAAGTTAAATTAATCGACTTCAGCATTTCCACCCTACTGCCCAAAGAAACCCAAACCATTCAAACCCCCAATATCATAGAAGGAACCCTAGGATATCTGTCTCCAGAACAAACCGGAAGGATGAATCGAGGAATCGACTATCGCAGCGATTTCTATGCTCTCGGAGTGACCTTTTACGAACTGCTAACGGGACGTTTGCCCTTCAATAGTAATGACCCGATGGAATTAGTGCATGCTCACATTGCCCAACAGCCCATCTCACCCCGAGATTGGTTGAATGGCAACGGAGACAACCATCCTCAGAGCCTCTCGGATATCGTAATGAAATTAATAGCGAAGAACGCAGAAGAGCGATATCAGAGTGCCCTTGGACTCAAACACGACCTCGAAAAATGTTGGACTCAGTGGCAAGAAATCGGAAAAATCGAGATATTTGAATTAGGAGAACAAGATAGGAGCGATCGCTTCTTAATCCCCGAAAAACTCTACGGAAGAGAAAAAGAAGTGCAAGCCCTCCTCGATGCCTTTGAAAGAGTAGCATCCCCCCCAAACGAAGAAAAAGCCCGAGCTGAAATGATGCTAGTAGCCGGATATTCAGGCATCGGCAAAACCGCAGTGGTCAACGAAGTCCACAAACCCATCACCCGAGCCCAAGGATACTTCATCAAAGGAAAATTCGACCAATTCAATCGCAACATTCCCTTCTCTGCCTTCGTGCAAGCATTTCGGAGTTTAATGGGACAACTCCTAGGAGAAAGCGATGCCCAACTGCAACAATGGAAAGAGAAAATCATCAAAGCCGTAGGACAGAGCGGACAAGTACTAGTAGAAGTGATCCCAGAACTCGAAAGGATAATCGGAAAACAGCCTCCGGTGCCAGAACTAGAAGGGACAGCCGCCCAAAACCGCTTCAACCTCCTATTCGAGAAATTTATTGCCATTTTTACAACCCAAGAACATCCCCTGACCCTCTTCCTAGATGATCTGCAATGGGCAGACTCAGCCTCATTAAACCTACTCAAAGTGCTAATAGGAGGGGAAAGAAGCGGATACCTACTCCTATTGGGAGCCTATCGAGACAACGAAGTCTTCCCGGCTCATCCCTTGATGTTAACTTTAGGGGAATTAGAGAAACAAAAAACGACAATTTCGACAATTACCCTAAGCCCTTTATCCGTAGCTCACATCAATGAATTAGTAGCCGAAACCCTGAGTTGTAGCCGAGAGTTAGCCAAACCCTTAACGGATTTAATCTATCAAAAAACCGAAGGAAATCCCTTCTTCACCAGCCAATTCCTCAAAGGATTGCATCAAGATGAATTGATTGCATTCAATCAAAATCTAGGATATTGGGAATGCGACTTAGTGAAAGTCACAGATGCAGCCCTGACCGATGACGTGGTAGAATTCATGGCAGGACGGTTGCACAAATTGCCAGAAGCGACCCAAAACCTGTTGAAATTAGCAGCTTGTATAGGGAATCAATTTGACCTAGACACCCTAGCCATCGTCTGCCAAACCCCATCCGAAGAAGTCGCCAGCAACCTATGGAGTGCTTTGCGAGAAGGATTAGTATTACCCCAAAGCGAAGCCTATAAGTTTTTTCAAGGAGAGGAAAACGGAGAAAAGAAAGCCGAGGGGATTATGGTGGGTTATCGCTTCCTACACGATCGCGTGCAACAAGCTGCTTATTTTCTCATTCCCGAAAAAGAAAAGACAAAAGTCCACTATCGTATCGGACGTTTACTGCTAGAAAACATCCCCCTCCAAGAACAAGAAGAGCGAATCTTTGAATTAGTGGGTCAACTCAACTATGGTATCGAGGAGATAAGCCAACCCGAAGAAAAAGAAGAATTGGCACGACTCAATCTCATCGCCTGTGGTCGAGCCAAAAATGCCACAGCATATCAAGCAGGACGAGAATATGCAGGGATAGGATTATCGTTATTGGGAGAAAACCCTTGGCACGAACAATATGAAATGACCTTAGCACTGAGTGAACTAGGGGCAGAGTTTGCCTCCTTGTGCGGGGAATGGGAAGAGATGGAGTGCCTTGTGGGAGAAGTGGTAGCCAACAGTCATTCCTTGGTAGAACAGACGAATGCCTATCGCATCCAAATTCAAGCGAATGCCTCCCGCTACCAATTAACCGAAGCGATCTCAATTGCCCTAGGATTTTTGCAACAATTGGGAGTAACATTCCCGGAAAATCCGACGGGAGCGGATATTGGTAAAGCCCTTGCTAGCGTTCAAGAACTGATGATTGGGCGGGAGGTGGAAGATTTGCTGGATCTCCCAGACATGACAGATCCCGAAAAAATCGCCATCGTGCAAACTACCAGTACCATTAGTGCAGCTACTTACTTGGGCGCTCCTCTACTTTATCCCCTCGTTATTTGTCTGTGTGTTTCTCTCTCGATCCAATATGGTAATGTTTTTCCTTTAAGTTATGCTCCCTATGCTTCCTATGGTGCAATTATTTCGACCAGTACCACTCCTGATGTTATTACTGGAGTCAAATTTGCTCGGCTCGCCTTGCAATTGGTTGACAAGTTCTCTGCTAAAACGGCCAAGTCAGAGGTTTTTCTGGCTGCAGGTTTTAATGTTCTTCATCGCACTTCTCATCTTAAAGAAGTCATGCCACTCTTGCAAGCAGGCTATACTAATGGTTTGGAAACAGGAAGTTACGAATTTGCAGGACATAATGCTCAGTGTTTTTGTATGGCTTCATTTTGGTGTGGCATCTCTCTCGATACTTTAGTAGATAAAACCAGTACTTACTGTCATGCCTTAGAGCAACTCAATCAAATGACTGCAGCGAATTACGCTCGGCTCTACTGGCAAGCGATATTAAATTTGCTCGGACGTACAGACAATTGCACTCTTTTATCTGGAGAAGCCTTACAAGAAAAAGAAATGTTCCCTCAATGGCAAGCGGCTAACGATATCGTTGGATTATCTCTTTTTCATATCTACAAACTCATGCTTTGCTATCTGTTTGGAGTAGAGTCAGCGCGCATCCACATTGATGCAAATCGGCAATATATGCTTGGAGCAGCTACAACCCCTAGTGCACCCGCTTTTCATTTCTACGCGGCTTTAAGTATTTTGGCAGATTCGTCACCTGCTTCGGAGAATGTCGCAGAAATTGTTCAACAGGTGGAAGTTGACCTTACAGTTCTCCAACAGAATTGGGCAGATTATGCCCCCATGAATCATCAACATAAAGTGGATTTGGTGGAAGCGGAGAAATGTCGAGTCCTTGGACAGAAATTAGAAGCCATAGAGCTCTACGAGAAGGCCATAGCCGGAGCGAAAGAAAACGAATACATTCAAGAAGAAGCCTTAGCCAACGAACTGGCTGCTAAATTTTATCTCAACTGGGACAAAGAAAAAATCGCCTGCACCTATATGCAAGAAGCATATTATGGTTATGCCCGATGGGGAGCCAAAGCCAAAACCGACCACCTAGAGCAACATTATCCTCAACTCTTGGCTCCGATTTTCCAACGGCAACAACTGGGTTTGAGCGACAATAAAACAATATCCACCCTCACCCAAGGAACGGTTTCGAGCAGCAATACCGCCACCGGAGACCTGTTAGATTTAGCCAGCCTGATGAAAGCATCCCGCAGCCTATCCCAAGAAATCAACCTAGAGCGTGCTATTATCAACTTCATGCAAGTCATCCGAGAAAATGCAGGGGCCGAAACCGTTGCTCTAATGCTTTTTCAAGGGGAAACTCTCCGGCTATCTGCCTACACCACGGGAGAAGAAATATCAATCCCCAACATTCCCATAGAAACCACTCAAAACGTCCCCTTAACCCTCATCAATCGCATCAAAAACACTCAAGAGTTCCTCGTCCTCGAAGATGCCACCGCAGCCAACGACTATGCTGGAGATGACTACATCCAAAAACATCGACCCCAATCAATCTTATGTCTGCCTTTAATTGATCGAGGTCAACTCCGAGGTATCCTCTATCTAGAAAACAACCAAGCCAAAGGGGCATTCACTGAAGCTCGCATCGAACCTCTAACTTTACTCTGTTCCCAAGCTGCCATTTCTCTCGAAAATGCTCGTCTCTATCAACAGACCCAACAAGCTCTAACAGATTTGCAACAAGCACAGTTACAACTGGTACAAAGTGAAAAAATGGCAACATTAGGAAATCTTGTTGCCGGAGTCGCCCACGAAATCAATAACCCCGTGGGATTCATTGATGGGAATGTCAGGGCTGCCCAAGAATATCTACAAGATGTCTTCGCCGGACTAGCTCTGTACCAAGAATATTCTCAACTTCCCGATAAAATCGTCGAAGAAATAGAAGAACTCGACTTGGAATTTGTAGGGGAAGACTTCCCCAAACTCATTGCATCTATGCGAACGGGCTGCGATCGCATTCGCAATATCAGCACATCTCTGCGAACCTTTTCCCGCACGGATACAGACAAAAAAACCGAGTTTAACTTGCATGACGGTCTCGATAGCACTCTCTTAATTCTTAAATATCGTCTCAAAGCCAACGAACGACGACCGAGCATTGAAATTGTCAAAAATTACGGTGAAATTCCCCCTCTGAAATGTTATGCAGGACAACTCAACCAAGTATTTATGAATTTATTGGCCAATGCGATCGATGCTCTCGATGAAAGTAATCGAGGGAAAACCTATGAAGAGATTGAAAAAGCCCCAAATCGCATTACGATTGCAACAGAAGTAAGCGAGGACAAAACGAGTATTGTCGTGAAAGTGACTGACAATGGAATGGGAATGCCAGAAGATGTAAAAGAGAAGATATTCGAGCAAGGATTTACTACTAAAGGAGTGGGAAAAGGAACGGGTTTGGGCATGGCGATCGCAAAGTCTATTGTGGAAGAAAAACACGGTGGCGCGATCGCCTGTGAATCGGAACTCGGCCGAGGAACGACCTTTGCGATCGATCTCCCCGTGGCAGATTGCGAATAGATTCACTAAAAACATATTTTTTGGTTAAGAGGCTAAAAATTGATGGAAATTATCAAAGAAAAAAGCAGTAATTTTGCAGTCACTGTTCGTTCGCTCAAAAAAATTTTTAGCCATCTCTTCAAAGCCAACGAGCAATACCAAAAATCCCTGACCTTCAACACCCTCGTGAATATGGGTTTGCGACTCGCATTAGTCGTCCTTCTAATTTCAGCCATTAGCTACTGGCATCTCATGTCTCAACTCGGCGAAGATACTCGAGCTAACCTGCAAAGCTATATTAGCGAGCGAGGTCAGCGAGAAGAAAGCCTCTTTGTCTTAGCAGAAGATAATCACGCCCTCCTGCGCGAAGACTTTCTCGAACAATTTACTGCCGATTCAGCGATCGATTGGCAAAAACGCTTCGATCGCCACTTTTTTCCTTGGACCGATGGTACGGTCCGCGATGTTCCCGAAGATATTCCACTGCAAAACCTCGACCCAGAACATCATGCCACATCCTTTATCCAGAGAGGTGTAACGATAACGCCGGATTTTCAGAAGCGCGCGATCCTCGGCTATGAATTAGTCGAACGCTATGGAATCGGATGGCGCAATCGCTTTTCCAATACCTACATCGCATTGCCCGAGGGCGGACTCTCAATATTTTATCCCGATATCCCTTGGGGACCCACGGCGGAAAGTGACTTGGATCTGACAGTATTAGAACCAATTTATTTGGGAGATCCGCAGCACAATCCCGAACGAAAAACTTTGTGGACGAGAGCCTATACCGATCCAGTCACGAATGACTTAATGGTATCGGCTGTAACCCCCGTGGATGATCCCAATGGCCGTCACTTGGGATCGATCGAAAACGATATTATCCTGACCGATCTGGTCGATCGGGTTATTCAAGACCATTTGGATGGTGCTTATAACCTACTCGTTCGTACTGACGGTCAGTTGATTGCCGAGCCGAATTTAATGGTGCAAATTCAAGCCGAGGCAGGCAATTTAAGCGTGCAAACCTCACAAAATGACCATCTCCAACGACTGTTTGCCCTAGCTCGGCAGACCTCCCAGACTGATAGGGTCGTTTACAATCGCCAAGATCGCGAATATTTAGCGATTGCCCGACTGCGGGGCCCGGATTGGTATCTTATTACTGTTTATCCAGAGTATCTTTTGCGAGAACAAGTCTTCAGCGCAACTTGGTTTCTCTTATCGATCGGCTTCACTTCCTTGCTTCTGGAAGTGTTGTTACTCTTACTCGTCCTGCGTCAACGAGTCGCCAGACCGCTTCGGAAACTACTAGGAGCAACGCAGCAAGTTGCAACAGGACGGTTTGATGTGGCTCTCGACAGCCAACGACAAGATGAACTCGGTCAGTTAGCGACTGCCTTTACGCAAATGACTCAGCAACTCCAAGATTCATTTACCACCCTCGAGAGCAAAGTTGCAAAGCGAACTCAGCAACTCCAAACAGCTAAACTCGCTGCCGATCGCGCCAACCAAGCGAAAAGCGACTTTCTCGCCAGCATGAGCCATGAGTTGCGAACCCCCCTCAATGGCATTCTCGGCTACGTTCAAGTCCTTAAGCGCTCTCAGTCTTTAGGAGACAAGGAAAAACAAGGGGTGAGTATCATCCATCAATGCGGCTCTCACTTGTTAAACTTGATTAACGATATTTTGGATTTAGCCAAAATAGAAGCGTGCAAACTAGAACTCGATCCCAATGCTTCCTATCTACCCACATTCTTACAAGGGGTCGTAGAAATCTGTCGTATCCGCGCCGATCGCAAGGATGTGCTTTTCCTCTACAATCCCCCAGACAATCTTCCCAAAGCCGCTATTTTCGATGAAAAACGCCTGCAACAGGTGTTGATCAATCTCTTGGGGAATGCTATCAAATTTACGGATGCAGGCTCTGTCAGCTTAAAGGTTGAGGTTTTGGCGGCATCTTCCCTCGAATCCCATCGCCTGCGTTTTTCCGTCATCGATACGGGAATCGGCATGCAACCCGAGCAAGTTGAAACCATTTTCCAGCCCTTCGAGCAGGTGGGCGATCGCCAAAAACAAGTCGAAGGAACGGGTTTGGGTCTCGCCATCAGCCAACAGCTTGTAGAATTGATGGGGGGTCAATTACGAGTCGAGAGTGAATGGGCTAGGGGGAGTACCTTTTGGTTTGAGATAGAAGTCCTGGCGACCCAAAAAGGGGGAGCGATCGCCACAACCATCGAACAGGGGATGCTTGCAGGCTATAAAGGAGAAAAACGCCACGTTCTTGTAGTAGACGATCGCTGGGAAAACCGTTCGGTCGTCGTGAGCTTGCTCGAACCCATCGGCTTTAAAGTGAGCGAAGCGGAAAATGGTCGGGAGGCTTGGCAGAAAATACAACAAAGCAAGCCAGATGCTATCCTCACTGATTTGATGATGCCCGAGATGAATGGCTATGAGTTGCTGGCAGCGATCCGCGCTTCGGAAACCAGTCAGGATATTGCTGCCATTGCCTCATCTGCCAGTATTTTTGAAAGTAACAAAGATGAGGCTTTTGAGGCAGGAGCAGATGTGTTTTTACCCAAGCCCGTGCAAGCCGAATACTTAATAGAAGCCTTGCAAAAATGCCTCGAGCTGGAGTGGATTTATGAAGAAAGCGAAACGGACTCCCGAGGATCTTCAGAAGCGATCGTTCCTCCGAGCCGAGAAGTTCTAGAACAATTACTCGAACTCGTGCGGGATGGGGATATTCAAGGGATTAAAGAAGTTGCCGAAGAACGCTTCGAATCGGATAAAACCTTCGCTGCTTTTGAGAGAGAAATCTTGCAATTGGCCAATAGTTTTCAACTCAAAGGGTTGCAAAAATTCATTCAAAATCATCTTGCCAATGTTTGAGGAATAAAAGAAAGATTGCAACTTGGGAAGCAGCGATCGCTGACCAAATTATTACGAAAAAAACCGGGATCGCAATAACCTGCATATCGGCACTTGGGAAAGGGCACAGAATTCGCGATCGCTTTTCCAGTCGTCTGAGAATAGCAATTCGACTCGTTACATAAGTTCATATTATACAGATTCGCAAAAATATTCACGAGATCTTTATGATTCCATCATCGAATTCATGTCTATCTAGCCTATTATATATAGATTACATATCAATTTATCAATATAATGAACGCTAAAACTATAGAATTACCTCATTATAAAGCTGTTGAGATCGTCCATTCCAGCGATCGCACCTTTATCTATCGCGGCAAAACCAAGGAGGGAGATCGACCCGTTATTGTAAAACTCATGCGAAACGAATATCCTTCCTTTGAAGAACTCGTGCGATTTCGCAATCAATACGCGATAATGCTCCGCATCGCTAATGCGAACGTGAAAAATTCAAACAGGAAGGGGATCGTTCGACCGATCGCCCTAGAGCGTTATGAAAATCGCTATGCTTTGGTCATGGAAGACTATGGCGGAGTCGTTTTATCCGAAAACTGGAACAGCACAAAAAATGAAGGCGATACAATCGCTAAATTTCTCGATATTGCCATTCAACTCGCGACGATTTTACACCAACTACATAAAAATCGTATTATTCATAAAGATATTAAACCCGCTAATATTCTCATTCATCCCGAAACTCGAGAAGTTAAACTCATTGACTTTAGTATTTCTTCTCTCTTGCCGAAAGAAACGCAAACGATTCAGGCACCTAATGTTTTAGAAGGAACTTTAGCCTATATTTCTCCAGAACAAACCGGACGAATGAATCGAGGGATTGATTATCGCAGCGATTTCTATTCCCTCGGTGTCACCTTCTACGAACTCTTAAGCGGAACATTACCTTATGAAAGTCTCGATCCCCTCGAATTAATTCACTGTCATATTGCCCAACCTCCTCCCTCTACTCCCATTCTTGGCGGGTGTTCTCTAGGTGTTCGCGAAGGGTCTCCGAAGGAGTTAGGCGATTCACCGGAGTCACACAACTACTCCCTACCCCCGACTCCCTTAGTCGATATTGTTATGAAATTGATGGCGAAGAATGCCGAGGATCGCTACCAGAATGCGTTGGGATTGAAATACGACCTCGAAAAATGTCGGCAGCAATGGCAAGAAAGCGGAACAATTAAGACTTTTGAATTAGGGGAGAAGGATATCTGCGATCGCTTTCTCATTCCAGAAAAACTCTATGGAAGAGAAAAAGAAGTTCAGATGCTACTAGATGCCTTTGAAAGAGTCGCCAATACTTCCCAACACTCAGACCCACCCCTCAACCCCCTCCCAAGAGGGGGAGAGCAAGAGGGGGAAACCCAACACCCAACACCCAACACCCAACACCCAACACCCAATGCGGAAATGATTCTGGTTGCCGGTTTTTCCGGCATTGGTAAAACGGCGGTTATCAATGAAGTCCACAAACCCATTGCACGACAGCACGGCTATTTCATCAAAGGAAAATTCGACCAATTCCAACGCAATATTCCCTTCAGTGCTTTCGTACAAGCCTTTCGAGATTTAATGGGACAATTGCTCGGAGAAAGCGACGATCGCGTCACGAGGTGGAAACAAAAAATCCTGCAAGCGTTGGGAGAAAACGGACAGGCGATCGTTGACGTAATTCCCGAATTAGAACAAATTATCGGGCCGCAACCTCCCATCCCGGAATTATCGGGAAGCGCAACGGAAAATCGTTTTAAACTCCTATTGCAAAAGTTTATTCGCGTTTTTACGACTCCCGAACACCCCCTTGTCGTTTTTGTAGACGATCTACAATGGGCTGATTCGGCATCTCTCAAGTTGATCGAACTGTTGATAGGGGATGAAGAAACAAGTGATTTGCTCTTATTAGGCGCTTACCGAGATAATGAAGTCACCCCCGCTCATCCCTTGATGCTGACATTGGATAAGATGCGGAAATCCGATGCCGAGATCGAGACAATCGTACTAAACCCATTGAACAACAGCGATCTCAATCAACTCGTTGCCGACACCCTCAGTTGCAGCTTAAAACTTGCTTTGCCCCTCACAAAATTGGTTTATCGAATCACAAAAGGAAATCCATTTTTTGTGACCCAATTGCTAGAAGGATTGCACGAGGATGGATGGATTTCTTTTAATGCTAACGCGGGGTATTGGCAATGCAACATGGCACAAATCCGTCAGTTAACGCTGACCGATGATGTCGTCGAGTTTATGACAACGCGGTTGAATAAATTGCTCCCGAGTACCCGCGAGATTTTGAAGCTAGCGGCTTGTATCGGCAATCAATTTGATTTGAATACCTTAGCAGTTGCAAGCCGAAAGCCACAACTCGAAGTGGCGACGAATCTGTGCCAATCCCTGCAAGAAGGGTTTATTTTGCCCTTGAGTCAAACTTACAAATTTTTTCAGGGAGAAGGGCCAACCATTGATAATATTTCGGTCAGCTATCAATTTTTGCACGATCGCGTCCAACAAGCCGCTTATTCCCTCATTCCCGAAGCAGAAAAACAAGCCACCCATTATCGCATCGGCAAGCTACTGCTGGCGCATATTTCCGAACGCGATCGCGAGGAGAAAATTTTTGAACTGGTCAATCACTTAAACTATGGAACGGACTTAATCTCCCAGCAACGCGATCGCCTAGAATTGGCTCGCCTCAATCTCGCGGCCGGACGGAAAGCCAGACAGGCGATTGCCTATCCAGCCGCCTTAGATTATGCCACCATCGGCATCTCCTTGCTCGGAGAAAGCCCCTGGCAAACCCAATACGATCTGTGCCTCGAACTCCACGAATTGGCCGCCGATACCGCCGTTTTGTCCGGTGACGAGGAGCAGATGGAGGCATTGGCAGTCCCAGTTATCGAAAATGCAAGAACGCTACTCGATACGGTGGGAGTGCGTCGCATTCAAATTCTAACCGTCGTTCGCCACAATCGACTCACCGAAGCCGTTGTTTTGGGTTGCGACCTATTGCAAAAATTGGGGGTGAATTTTCCCGAAAAACCTGGACTGGAAGAGATACAAGCAGACGTGCGCGAGATCGAGACCCTCATCGGCGATCGCAAAATCGAAACTCTTGCCGATCTTCCCCTCATGAGCGATCGCACCCAGCTTGCAACCATCCAAATTGCCAGCAGTATTTTAGTTTCGGCTTATCTTTCCGGTTCCCCCTTGTATCCCTTACTCGTCTTTCTGTGCGTTAAACTGTCGATTAAATACGGCAATACCCTGGCCTCACCCGGAAGTTACGCCTTCTACGGTGCCCTCTCGTGTAATCTGCTGGGGAATGTGGATGCAGGGTTCGAATTCGGTCGGGTCTCGGTACAAATGACCGATCGCCCGGAACTGAAAGCCGCCAAAGCCGAAGCGATCGCCCCTGCTGTTGCCTTTGCCCTCCACCGCAAAACCCATCTCAAAGACCTGATCTCCCTGACAATAGAAGGATATACCTCCGGGATAGAAGTGGGAAATTTAGAGCACGCCGGCTATGGTATCATTCTCTTGTGTAATAAAGCCTTTGTGGGCGGTCGTCCCCTCCAAGCACTCGAACGGGAAATTCGCAAATATGCTCGTGGCTTGCCCAAAATCAATCAAATTGCCGCCGATTACTGTTGGATTGTCTGGCAGTCGGTATTAAATTTACTCGGCTCTAGTGAGTCTCCCACTCTACTATCGGGAGAAGCCATCGAGGAAGAGACGTTTTTGCCGCCGCGACTCTCGGCCAACGAACCCGGTGTTCCCTACCAATTTTACATCCATAAAGCCGTTCTCTGCTTTCTCTTTGGTGACTTGGAAGGAGCAAAAACGAATATTGCCGAAACTCGACAGTATTTCTTAGGCGGAGCGGGTCTCATCAATGACTCTACCCTTCACTTTTACGATTCTCTCATCCTCTTGGCTCAATTTGAGCGCAATTCTGGGGCAACGGAGACCGTATTAGAACAAGTAGCTGCCAATCAAACGCGACTGCAACAGTGGGCCGACTCCGCACCGATGAATCACCAGCATAAGGTGTGTTTGGTGGAAGCAGAACGACAGCGAGTCCTCGGAAACGTTTACGCTGCCGGGGACTGGTACGATCGCGCCATCGCCCGAGCCAAAGAAAACGAATACTTGCAAGATGAAGGACTGGCCAACGAACTCGCCGCCGGATTTTACCTCAAAGCCGGCCGAGACAAATATGCCGCCCTATATATGCAGGAGGCATATTACTGTTATGCGCGCTGGGATGCGAAAGCGAAAACCGACGACCTCGAACAGCGCTATCCTCAACTTCTCTCCCCCATTTTGAACCAACAGCAACCCACCTGGAGCGCCGATCGCTTCCGGACGACAACGGTTTCTCAAACCACCACCGAAGATGGCAAAATACTCGACTTAGCCTCATTAATGAAAGCCTCTCGCACCCTATCACGGGAAATGGAACGCGATCGCGCCATTGCCAATTTAATGCAGGTGCTTCTGGAAAATGCGGGAGCCGAGACCGTTGCCTTAATGCTATTTCGCGATGATACATTAATGTTGGAAGCGAAAGCAACCAACGGACAAGCCGAATTCTTGACAGCGCTTCCCGTAGAAGAGAGTCAAGCCGTTCCCTTGGCGATCGTCAATACCGTGAAGCGAACGCAAATTGCCCTCATCATAGATGATGCCAGCAACGATCCCGCATATTTGGGAGATGCTTACATTCAACAATATCGGCCCCATTCTATTTTATGTCTACCCTTGCAAGATCGCGGTCGCTCCCTTGGCATTCTCTATCTCGAAAACAATCAATGTACGAAGGCGTTTACCAAGGCGCGCGTTGAAGTTCTCTCTTTGCTTTGCGCCCAAGCCGCAATTACCCTCGAAAATACTTGGCTTTATCAACAGGCACAACAAGCACTAAAATTGGAAAAAGAACTGCACGACCTGCAACACACCCAACTGCAATTGATTCAAAGTGAGAAAATGTATAGTTTGGGGCAAATGGTAGCCGGAATCGCCCATGAAATCAATAATCCAATTAACTTCATCTCTGGTAATATCGCTCATGCCAGTGTATACATGGAAGACGTGCTCAATTTACTCGCACTCTATCAACATTGTTATCCCCAACCCTACCCGGAACTCGAACGCGCGATCGCCGCGCTCGATCTGCACTTTCTACAAGAGGATTTTCCCAAGATTTTAGCATCCATGCAAAGTGGCAGCAAGCGGATTCAAGAGATTGTCACCTCGTTGCGAACTTTTTCTCGTCTTGATGAATCGGAATTTAAAGCAGTAGACTTAAACGCAAATATTAAAAGTGCCTTATTTATTCTGCAAGCAAGATTGCAGTCAAACAAAACGCGCAAAGGGATTCAAACGATCGAAGAATATGGGCAATTTCCTTTTTTAGTTGAATGTTATGCCGGACAACTCAATCAAGTTTTTCTCGCTATTCTCAATAATGCGATTGATGCCATCGAAGAATCTCTTGATAATCTTCCCCCAGAAACAGAATACATTCCGACCATTCGCATTCAGACTCAACTTGGAGAAGAAACGGTAAAGATCGCGATCGCGGATAATGGCATCGGCATGAGCGAAGAAACCCAAAAGCGACTTTTCGATCCCTTCTTTACGACCAAACCCATCGGGCAAGGAACTGGATTGGGACTTTCCATCAGCTATCAGGTTATTGTGGAACAACATCGGGGTAAATTATCGTGTACTTCTCGAGCGGGAGAAACGCAATTCTCGATCGAACTTCCTCTATCATGAAACTCAAAGTGTAGGGAAAGGAGCGGTTTTGGGAATGGCGATCGCCTATCAAATTATCATGGAAAAACATAGTGGGGCGATCGCAACTCATTCTGAACTCTGTTCCCTGACCGAGTTCGGAAACCACTCAAGATACTAATGATATCAAATCCGGTTAATCAAGTATGGGCGCGCGATCGCAGATCGATTGGATATCGAATAAGGTACAGAATTTATTATTTCTCTACCAATCCGTTAAAGTGCCTCGGAATGCTCTGGAAAAAGATCGATCTTCAAAATCCTTCACAAGTTTTTCACAATCTTTGCCTACACTTGATATGGATACATTGAGAACGAGAAACACCAATGAGCGTCATTGCGATAGATCTACCCAAAATTGCCAATTATCAAGCGAGCGGACTTATCTACCAAAGCTCTCGTACCCGCGTTTATCGTGCTCGAAATGGCAATGACGGACAATCGGTCGTGATTAAATTGATGCGTAATGAATACCCTTCTTTTCAAGATCTCGTCCAGTTTAGAAACCAATACGCGATCGCTAAAAATCTAGAAATTGAGGGAATTGTTAAACCCTATACTCTAGAACATTACCAAAATCGTTATGCCCTAATTATGGAAGATTTTGGGGGCATTTCTTTAGGAAATTGGCAGTCTGAACGGGAAAATCGCAATGCGATCGCCGAGTTTCTTAATATTGCCATTCAACTCACAGAAATTCTCCAGCAATTACACCAAAATAAGATTATTCACAAAGATATTAAACCTGCCAATATTCTCATCCATCCCGAAACCCAACAAGTCAAATTAATCGATTTCAGTATTTCCAGCCTTCTGCCCAAGGAAGCCCAAACCCTACAAACACTGAATGTCCTCGAAGGAACTTTAGCCTATTTATCCCCCGAACAAACTGGCAGAATGAATCGGGGCATTGATTATCGCAGCGATTTTTATTCTCTGGGGGTCACATTTTACGAACTATTGACGGGAAAACTGCCTTTTGCAACTGACGATCCCCTCGAACTCATTCACTGTCACATTGCGAAGATCCCTCCTGTCCCCCTTATTAAGGGGGGTGGTGATAACTGGGAGGATCGAATCCCTACATCCATAGCCAATATTGTGATGAAGTTGATGGCGAAAAATGCCGAGGATCGCTATCAGAGTGCTTTTGGACTCAAATGCGACCTCGAGCAATGTCGATCGCAATGGCAAACCAATGAAACCATCGAACCGTTTGTTTTGGGAGAGCGGGATCTGTGCGATCGCTTCAATATCCCCGAAAAACTCTACGGACGGGAAAAAGAGGTGCAATTGCTCTTAGATGCTTTTGTTCGCGTCGCGTCTCCGGAGGAGAAACGGGTTGCATTCCCCCTACAAACCCGTACGGAAATGATGCTAGTCACGGGTTACTCTGGCATTGGCAAAACGGCAGTTATCAACGAAGTTCACAAACCCATTACTCGACAGCACGGTTACTTTATTAAAGGCAAATTCGACCAGTTTAACCGCAATATTCCTTTCTCCGCCTTTGTGCAGGCTTTTCGCAGCCTCATGGGACAATTATTGGGAGAATCCGATAGTGCCTTGGCTCGCTGGAAAACCACAATCTTAGAAGCATTAGGAGAGAGCGGGCAAGTTCTGATTGAAGTCATCCCGGAATTAGAACGCATTATCGGTTCTCAGCCCTCCGTCCCCGAACTTTCAGGGAGTGCGGCTCGCGATCGCTTTAATTTGCTCTTCGGCCAATTTATCCGGGCGATCGCAACCCCAGCCCATCCCCTCGTTATTTTCCTCGACGATTTGCAATGGGTGGATTCGGCCTCGCTCAACCTATTTAAACTGTTAATGGAGGGCGAATCGGGCTATCTGCTGGTGCTGGGAGCATATCGGGATCATGAGGTATTTCCCGCTCATCCCTTGATGCTGACCCTCGAGGAAATTCGCCAACAGCAGGCAATTGTTAATACCCTAACCTTAGAGCCATTGAGGGAAGAAGATATCGATCGCTTAGTCGCGGAGAGTCTGCATTGTTCGGTCGAAATCGCCCAACCCCTCTCCCGACTAGTCTATCAAAAAACTCGAGGCAATCCCTTTTTTGCCACCCAGTTTTTACAAGGATTATATGAGGATGGCTGGATCTCGTTTCTCCCCCCGCAGTTTTCCTTTAATGGGAAGGAAAATGAAGGGGGATACTGGCAGTGCGATTTAACTCGCGTGCGTCAATTAGCTCTGACGGATGATGTGGTGGCGTTTATGGTGGGACGACTGCAAAAACTGCCAGAAGAGACCCAAAATATTTTAAAAATAGCGGCTTGTACGGGCAATCAGTTCGATTTAGCAACCTTAGCAACCGTTTGCGAACAAAATCGAGAAGAAGTCGCCGCCAATTTATGGCGATCGCTCCAAGTCGGCTTGGTCATTCCCGAAAACGAAACCTACAAGTTTTTTCAGGGAGAAGAACGGACGATCGAAATAGAAAGGGAGATTAACGTTCGCTATCGCTTCTTACACGATCGCGTTCAACAAGCTGCCTATTCTCTAATTGAAAAAAATAGCAAGCAAGCCAGTCATTTAAAGATCGGACGACTTTTACTCGAGAAAATGACCGATTTCAATCAAGACGATCGGCTTTTCAATATTGTTAACAACTTTAATTTAGGAATCGATCTGGTGTCCGATTTGCAGGAACGCCAAAAATTAGC
>JBCCVR010000098.1:0-26556 GCA_039194995.1 Cyanobacteria bacterium P01_E01_bin.42
ATTCGATATAAGAAGCTGACAAGCGACCGCGATCGCCTTCCGAACCGCGATTTTTACCGCCTACCGAGAAATCCGGACAGGGAGGACCGCCAATAAAACCAACAATATTGTTATTTTTTCGAGCGTCTCGAACAAAAATACCCAGTTCTAAGGCGGCTTCTCCTTCGAGAAGATCGACGATATTCCCGTTATAGTACCCATATTCTGGCAAAGGTGATTTTAACAATTTTCTAGAATATTTATAGGCTTCTAAAAATGGCGCATAAACTTCATTAATATATACAACAGGCATATCGCTAGATTCAAAGCCTAGATCTAAAAATCCAGAACCTGCAAAAAAGGAAAATACTTTTACTCGATTGAATATATCTTTTATATTTCTTGAAATAGACATAATCTTAATATTTTCAAATAGTTTTTCTTGGATATATCTAATCATATATTTAGATTTATGTCAACCATGCTGATACTTGTTGAGACTAGAAAAAATGAAATGGAAAAACTGGTTTGAAGGTTAGCAAATATTGTACTGACAGTTCAGCGTCAATTTGAACAGCAAAGCGATCGCCCTTTTCTCCTAGAAGAAAGCAATGATGAACAGAACGATCGCGAAAAGTAACCTCCCAAGAAAAGCGATCGCCCCGGGTGAGCGATCGCAAAGATCCTTTCAAATCAACGCTTGTTAATGCTTGCCATTGGTATAATAATCTCGCGTTCCTTTGGCATCTAAGGCTTCTCCGAGGCGATTGAGGGCATGAATATAAGCCGCCGTGCGCATAGAGGTATCGTATTCTCGGGCGATCTTCCACGTTGCTTGCGCCTCTTCCACCATTTTGGGTTTCAGGTGTTGGCGAACTTCATCGAGACTCCAATACATCCCACTGCGATTTTGCACCCATTCAAAGTAACTCACGGTTACGCCGCCAGCATTGACGAGAATATCGGGAAAGACGTAAACCCCTTTTTGCTCCAAAATACGATCGCCAGCAGAAGTAATCGGACCGTTTGCCACTTCAAAAATATACTTTGCAGAGATATTATTGGCATTGGCTGCGGTAATTTGATTTTCCAACGCCGCCGGAATCAAGACATCCACATCTAAAGCCAATAATTCCTCATTGGTCAAGACTTCATGTTCGACGATCCCGCATACCGTATCCTCGCAATAAACCGCCTTAATACTGCGCCGTTCGTCCTTGTATTGGCGAATGCTGGGAATATCCAAACCGCGATCGCAATAGATTCCCCCTTGAGAATCGCTTACCGCCACAACTTTATAACCTGCATTGGCCAGTAACTCCGCCAAAGTCGCACCAACTTTACCAAATCCCTGTATTGCCACCGTCGTCCGTTCGGGAATGCGATCGAAATAGGGTAAAAGGGTATTAATAACGTAAAATGCCCCCGTTGCCGTTGCCGTACTGCGACCTTGAGATCCCCCCATCATCACGGGTTTTCCCGTGACTACCGCCGGACTGACCTTACGCTTGATAATCGAATATTGATCCATCATCCAACCCATAATCATGGCATTGGTATACATATCCGGTGCGAGGATGTCTACATCGGGCCCGATGAAATCCGCGATCGCATCGATATAACCCCGACTCAAACGTTCTAATTCCTGACGGGATAATTCTTTTGGATTTAAAGCAATACCGCCTTTTGCCCCTCCGAAAGGCAGGTTCATTAAAGCGGCTTTAAATGTCATCCAAAAGGCAAGAGATTGAACCTCATCTAAAGTCACGTCGGGATGATAGCGAACCCCTCCTTTTCCCGGCCCTCGCGTATCGTCATAGCGCACGCGATACCCTTGAAAAATCCGCAAGGAGCCATTATCCATCCGCACGGGAATGGAAACGCTTAAACTGGCTTTGGGAGCTTTCAAGCGTCTCAAAGCATCTTCAGAAATTGCCACATACTTTAATGCTCCTTCGAGACGACTGCTGGCATCTGCCAGTAAAGATTGGGTGATTTCCGGGGTTGGGATTGCGATCGTCATAATCAAACTTAAACCTCATCATTATTCTCGGAACGCATTTAAATATCGGTGAAATTAAAACCTTACAAAAAAATCTGTTTCAAAATCAAATTAGGGCTTTATTTCTCCTAATTGCTTTGTCCTTAACTCTAGTACAACACATAAAAACAGTATAAAATATTACTTTTTAACACAAATTTATGTTTGGAAATATATTGAAATATTCTCTGATGCTGAAATATTGCGGGTCTTGCCCGATTCGACGCAAAAAAAGGCAAAATAGAAATAAGCCATCGCTCTAACCGTGCATCGAGCCTTCAAGATAATCCGATGGGGTGCGAGGCGTTTCATTGTATTTGTGGGTATGACCATTGCGATTGTTGGACTTTTAGCAGCACTTTCCGCCGCCGCCGCCGCCGGAATGAGAATTGCGCTGCCTTTATTAGCGATCGGCTTGTTGCAAAGCGATAGTCTTTGGTATAACGTGCCGCTGCTGTCGGCAATTCATCCACCAGTTTTATTAGGAATTTTAACCAGTTGGTCGCTGTTTGAACTCTTTGGTTCAAAAAAGCTATTGGGTCAGCGAGTCAATCAGCTACTACAACTTATCCTCAGTCCGGTAGTAGGCGGATTGATGGCAATTACGGCAATCAAAATTAGTTCGGTAGAGTTGCAACCCTTGTGGATTGTTGCAACCGTCGGGGGACTTTTGGCATTTGTCCTGAAATTGGTTCAGGTGGGTTGGTTCTTCCGCTTGCAGGGTTTGCCTTTATGGGTAATTTTCTTAGAGGATGCACTCTGTGTTTTTTTAGTCTTTTTTGCGTTTAATGCCCCCGAACAAGGCGGTTTAATTGCTATGTTTTTATTGTGGCTTTCCGTTCGCAGTTCTGGGGAATGGTATCGATGGTATAAATCCGCAAAGAAGAAATAGGGAGTAGGAGGTGCAATTAGGTTTTGGAGTAACTCTTTTAATAACAAATAACAACCCACCCCCTGCCCCCTCCCAAGAAGGGGAGAGCAAGAGGAAAAATTAACAACTAATTACGAATTACTAATTACCGCAACAATATTTCCCAAGTTTGCGCTCCGACAACCCCATCAACGGTAAGGTTATTTCGTTGTTGAAAGGTTTTGACCGCTTCTAAAGTTTGTTCTCCAAAGATTCCATCAACTTCGCCAGAAAGAATTCCCAATCTGCGAAGGCGTTCTTGTAAGCGTCTAACCGCTTCACCGCGCATTCCCGATCGCAGAATAGGATTAATTTGAGAAGGATTTTCAGGACTGGCAGACTCCGGCGGCGGACTGGGAGGAGGAGGGTTATTTTCCGCTTGCAAAACGGGAGAAGGGGGAAAAAGACGCTGCCAAGTTTCGACCCCCATAATGCCATCGATGGGGAGATTGGCCGCTTCTTGGAAACGAGAGACGGCAATAACCGTGCTTTCTGAATACCGTCCGTCTACCGCACCTCGGTAAAATCCCAATAACAGTAAAGCCGCTTGCAGTTCTCGGACTTCCTCCCCCTGAGAGCCGATGCGAAGAATGGGACGGTCTGGCGATCGCGCTGCACTCGTGATTGGCGAGAATGCAAAGAGAAGCGAAATGAGGAGGAGTAAAAATTTCTTCATCAAAGACTAGACGAACGAAGGAGCAGCGATCGCGCCCCTATTGTATCTCGTTATGGGAGCGCGATGGCATCGATCGCGAATTCCCCGAGCGATTGGGTAAAGTTTCCGATAAAATGGGTTTGTATCTTTTGCATTCATCCTTTCCCTTAGTCAATTCGCTATTTGGAAAGGAAAAGCCAGTTCGATCCTTTGCCAATCCGCACAAATCGTGACATCAGAGCCTCCCTTACTGTCACCCATATCGGGAAAGCCGCCCTTGGCGCTCTCCTTGGATTCTTCGATTCAAGAATTATTTCTCGATAAATTTCAGATCGAACGTTCTCGTCCCAGCCTTGACGCACTCAAAGAATTCGAGCAATCTCCTACCCGTCCCGGGGTAATTCTCACGAAGGAAGGGGAATTTGCAGGCATGATCTCTCGCGAACGGTTCTGGGAGCATATGAGTCGTCCCTATAGTTTGGAATTATTTTCTAATCGTCCTATTCATTATCTATATGAATTCGTGCGGTCAGATATCCTCCTCTTAAAGGGAGAAACATCCGTGGTGGAAGCGGCACGCTATTCTCTACAGCGATCGCCCGAACTCCTAACAGAACCGATTGTGGTCACCCTCTCTGCTGAAGATTATCGACTTCTCGACTCCCATCAACTCCTTGTCGCCCAAGCGCGAATTTTGAACCTGACCACCCAACTCCTGCGAGAGTCCGGTCAAAAACTCGAAGAAGCCAATCTAGAACTACAACGCTTGGCTGCCTTAGACGGTCTGACGAGTATTGCCAACCGCCGTTATTTTGACACGTACTTGCTGCAAACATTAAAACAATCGATACAATCGCAACTGCCTTTATCCCTCCTACTCGCCGATGTAGACTTTTTCAAGGCATACAATGATAGTTACGGTCACTTATCGGGAGATGACTGTTTGGTGCGGGTTGCCCAAGTCTTACAAGAGAGCGTTCGAGAAAACGGCAGCTTAGTGGCGCGATACGGCGGAGAAGAATTTGGGATCGTCCTTCCCAATTGCGAAGGCAATGTCGCTTGGCAAGTCGCAGAAACCATCCGCAAAAATATTCAATCCTTGCAGATTCCCCATCACCACTCTCGGGTCAGCGATCGCGTCACCCTCAGTATTGGGGGGGCGAGTTTTATTCCCGAAGAGAAGGACACGCCCCAAACCCTCATCCTCGCTGCCGATCGCGCCCTATATCACGCCAAACAAGCCGGACGCGATCGCTGCATTTTCCAGCATATATAATCTTTGTTGTTCGTTATTTGTTATTTGTTATTGGTTGTTGGTTCTTCGATAATCAATGGCGATCGCTAAAAATGGATATTTTTCTGGGTTCGGCAGCTATTTTTATTTTTTGTCCCCTTTTGGGGGGACTCCCCTTCGTAGATTGGATAACCTTCGGTTTGACGGGGAAGAAGCTCGCTCAACTGGGAACGGGAAATACATCTGTATCGGCAGCTTTTTATCATGGGGGAACGGGGGTTGGCATTCTCGCCGCCCTCTCAGAAGCAGGTAAAGGGATTGCTGCTGTAACCATTGCCCGCTATTTTTTCCCCGGGCAGCCTACCTGGCAATTGATTGCTCTCATTGCCTTAATTATGGGGCGGTATTGGATGGGGAAAGGGGCGGGAGCAACCAATGCCTTTTGGGGCATTGTCGTTCACGATCCCGCCGCCGCCGGTTTGATTGTTTTAATTGGCGGCACGAGTTTTACCATTTTTCGCCATCGCGTGACGGGGCGTTTGGTGGGTTTGGGGGTGTTGGCCTTCGTTCTCGCCCTGCGCCGTCCCCACAATACCGATTATATTTTGGCCGCGATCGCCCTTGCCGTCCTGTTGGGTTGGATTTACCAAAAAATTCCCGACGATCTCGACTTGCCCGCATCCAAAGCCAAATCCGAATCTCAAAGCGTTTTTCGATTTTTCCGGGGAGATAATGCCTTGCTGACTTTTAACGATCGCCTCGATCCCCTCAAAGTTGGCGGAAAAGCCGCTAATCTTGCCCTACTCAAACGTTGGGATTACAACGTGCCCGAGGGGTGGATCCTGCCGGCAGGAGACGACCCCCAGCCTCTCATCCTGTCGGTTTCTCCTTCAGCAGAAAATCCCCTCATCGTTCGTTCTTCAGCAGTGGGGGAGGATTCGGAAACAGCTTCGGCGGCGGGACAGTACCTCACTATTGGGAATGTGAACGATCGCATTGCCCTTGAAGCTGCGATTATTCGCTGTCAGACTTCCTACAATAATCTCGCTGCCACGAATTACCGACGCGATCGCGGTGGGGAGACGACAAATACGGCGATTGCGGTTATCGTCCAGCAACAGATTGCCGGGGTCTTTTCTGGTGTGGCCTTCAGTCGCGATCCGGTGGATCCGGCTAACGAGGCGGCGATCGTAGAAGCCGCATCCGGTGGAGCGGCACAGGTGGTATCGGGACAAGTGACCCCAGAGCAATATCGCGTTTATCTGGAGGTAGGATCCTCCGAGTCGCCAGAATCTTCGCAAATATTAATTGAAGGAGAAGGGGAAATTCCCTCGGGTCTGATTCAAGAAGTGGCGCGGATCGTCCGCGACTTGGAAGATCGCTTCCACGGCATTCCCCAAGATATGGAATGGACTTACGACGGAGAAACCCTATGGTTGTTGCAAGTTCGCCCCATCACCACCCTAATTCCCCTCTGGACGCGAAAAATTGCCGCCGAGGTGATTCCGGGTGCAATTCCGCCCCTCACTTGGTCGATCAATCGGCCGTTAACCTGTGGCGTGTGGGGAGATATTTTTAGGATTGTTTTAGGCGATCGCGATCGGGATTTAGACTTTACCGAAACGGCAACATTGCATTACTCCCACGCTTATTTTAATGCCACTTTATTGGGGGAGATTTTCCGCCGCATGGGTTTGCCCCCGGAAAGTTTGGAGTTTCTCACCCGGGGAGCAAAGTTTTCTAAACCGCCTTTGCTTTCAACCTTAAAAAATGTCCCCGGATTATTGCGTTTATTGGGACGAGAACGCATCCTAAAAACAGATTTCGATCGCGACTGTCAAAAATGGTTTACCCCTGCCCTCAATCCCCTCAAATCTTCTCCAGAATCTTTAAATGAAGAAGAGTTACTCGCCCGGATTGATTCGATCTTATCGACTCTCGAACGAGCAACGTATTACAGCATTTTAGCCCCCCTGAGCGCGGCGATTCGACAGGGGGTTTTTCGAGTCTCCGAACAGGATCTCGATAATTCCCAATTACCGGAAGTGGAATCTCTGCGATCGCTGGCCAAGTTAGCAAAAAAAACCCGCAATTTACTGCCATTATCTCGCTTAAATTTTGATAGCTGCCCTTCGTTATTTGCCTATTTAGCGGAAACACCAGATTGCGAGAGCATTTTGCACCAATTTAACGAATGGTTGGAACGTTATGGCTATTTAAGTCAAGTGGCAACGGATATTTCCGTCCCCCGATGGCAAGAAGATCCCCGTCCCATGCGGGAATTATTTTCCCAATACATTTTCTACAATCCTGACGATCGACAAACAGAGGGCAATATTAGCCCCGATGGAGTGCAAGGATGGCGATCGCGCATCGTACAAGAAAGATTAAACTTAAAAGGACAAGTCAGCGAAGTTTATTCTCGTCTGTTGGCAAAATTGCGCCAAACTGTTTTAGCCCTAGAAAAACGCTGGTTAGACGCAGGCATTTTGGCTGGAGAGGGAGATATTTTCTTCATTAAACTCGAGGAAATTCACGCGGTTTTAGAAGAGGACGATTTGATATTGCGATCGCGTTTTCCCGATTTAGTGGATCAGAGGCGATCTCGTTGGGAAAAAAATAAGAGACTCTCCCAAGTCCCTTATGTGGTTTATGGTCAAACAACCGAAGGGGATTTGCCGATTTTATCGAATTTACCTCCCAAGCAAACTTTAACGGGTATTCCCGCCAGTTTTGGCATTGTTGAAGGGCGAGTCAAAGTAGCGCGATCGCTGCAAGCAGGGGCAGAAATTGACGGAGAAACTATCCTTGTCGTCCCCTATACCGATGCGGGTTGGTCGCCTTTACTTTCCCGTGCCAAAGGGATTATTGCCGAGGTAGGAGGAAAGTTATCTCACGGGGCAATTTTAGCGCGAGAATACGGCATTCCGGCAGTAATGGATGTAAACAATGCCATGCAGTATTTACGAGACGGTCAGTTTGTTCGCTTGGACGGTCAAAAGGGAATTATAGAGATTTTAAAGGAGAATTCTTAAAAGTTTAAGATAGTTTACTCGGGTGCATCTCAGTTTTGTAAAAATAGCGAGCGAGCATCTTGCTCGCACTACCTAAAATCCTGAATATTTATAGTATTGTAGTGGGAGCTCCCTAGAACCCCAATTCTTTATAAATTTGCAAATTTGAGATGCACCCGTTTACTCGAACAATTATGGGAATTCAATATGGTAATATTACTTTGTATAAAGTCGAACAATCGGATATAGTCAATTATCTTTCTGGGATTGGAGAAGATGCGTATGTATCTCCTACAATTGATCGATTTACAACAGTGTATCTTTCTTCTGTGGAAGAGAATGTTCAAAAACAAATCTTGAATCTAGATAAATTAGATAGTTATTTTAGGGTAATCATCAATCGATATAAAGACACTTTAGGTTTATTTGTTTTTTGGGCATACCACCTTTCAAAAATATTTCACTGTTCGGCTTTAGCAGTTTTTGTCTACGACGGTAGTTGTTTCTGGTATCATCTTGCCAAAAATGGGGTAATGTTAGATGAATATACGACCTGTGCGGGCGATGGCTGGCAACCGGGTCAAGCAATTGAGGAGCTATCTTTTCAGATTAAAGGCGGAAATGCTGAAATTTTGTCTTCTACTTTCAACAAACAAGAGTTTGTCGAGCAGATTCAGATTATTTTAGGAAAAGCAAGCGGCTTTAATCAAAAAGATTTTTTCAATTTAACTCGCTATGAGGCTTTACTGAAAATGCCGAGCTATGATTCTCCAGTGACTAGACATGAGGCAATAGCAAGATTTTTAGAAATTTGCCCCGGCTTGGTTCTGGGGTTGAATTATAGTACCCTTGAAACTGGAGAATTGGGAGATTTATGGTCGGATTTTCAAGATCGCGAAAGAGATAATTGCCAAACCTTAGAAGAGATTGAGTTAGAGATTCAAAAAACAACTTAAATCGATCTTGCAACAATTCTAACTCCCTAAAATAAGAATTGTAGAACTGAAGCACTCACACCTCCGAGAATATTAAGTAAATCGATTCCCAAACCACTGCCACTAGTTGAATTGTTGCGCTTGTTAACGTGAGCGACGAAGTTTTCAACAGCTTGTATCCCTTGTTCATTACCTTGTTGTTCAAACAATTGGGCAGCAATTTGTACGTTTTCCATTGCTCCCCTTTCATCGGTTAATCGATAGAGCATAAAACCCCGCCCCAAGTAGGCCAGCGCAAATTGGGGATTGACTTGTAAGGCGCGATCGTAATATTGGATCGCGCCAGTATAATTATTTTGGCGGGCTTCATTCATGCCGCGAACGTAGAGAGATTCGGCACTTTCTTGTAAGTAAGGCAAGCCAACAGTTCCTCGAATATACGCTCCATCAAGGCGAGTTTGCGAGAAAGTTGCGCCGATGAAATAAGCATTGCGTAAATCTGCACTGGTAAAATTGCTTCCTGTTAAAATCGCACCAGAGAGATTGGCTCCGTTAAGAGATGCGCCTGTTAAATTCGCACCGCTTAAATCCGCGCCCGTTAAATTCGTTTGACTGAGGTTGGCAAAACGCAAATCCGCACCGCGCAGATCCGCACCCTGTAAATTCGCCAAAATTAAACTTGAATGCCGCAAATCGCACTGCACGCATTGTTTGCTGGAGAGGAGTTGGCGAATGGCGGATAGATTTTCCGCTTTTGCAGGCGCAGAGAAAGGCAATGCTGCCAGTATGAGGGAGGTTGCGATCGCAAAAACCGATGTTTTCATGGCGAGGAATTGGGCAAGATTTCCCCTATTTTAGTGGGTGATGGGAAAGGTAGCGATCGCGAAAAGACCCAATTCTGATAGTCGCGATCGTCTTTTATTCGGGATAATATTTCAAAACAGACCCAACAACCAACAACGAACAACAAGAATAATATGCGCCTCCCGGAAGAAAGCGATCGCCCCTTTTCCCTGAACATTATCCCTGCCATTGACGTTATTTTTGCCATCTTGGCATTTGTTATCTTATCAAGCCTCGAGCTTGTTCGTTCCCAAGGCTTGCCCGTCAATTTACCCGCAGCCGTAACGGCATCGGTGCAACAAAATACCCGTATAACCCTTACCCTAGCCGTCGATGGGTCAATTTTTCTCAATCGCCAACCCGCACCCCTTGTAAATCTTGAAAATATGGTGCGTCCGTTGCTTGCACCCGATGAAACCACGATTCTCATTGAAGCAGATGAACAAACCGATCACGGACGAGTTGTAGAAGTTATCGATCGCCTGCGCAAATTAGACGGCGTAAGAATTGCGATCGCGGTACGAGAAAAATAAGTTATCCTCAATCCCAACCCACACCCCTTGCAGACCTTAAAAATACAATGCGTCCGTTACTTGCACCCGATGAAACCACGATTCTCATTGAAGCAGACGAACAAACCGATCGCGGACGAGTTGTAGAAGTTATCGATCGCCTGCGCAAACTAGACGGCGTAAGAATTGCGATCGCAGTACGAGAAGATCCTTAAAGCAATGTACCCTTGATTTGGAAACGTTCTATTTTTCCTCGACCTTGGAATCGCTACGAAACTCAGCCATCAGGTCTTTTTCTGGCGGTTCTACAAGAGGCGGACTCTGACGGGTATCGGTAATCAACCAATCCAAAGCCGCCGCCTTCACATCGATTGCCGCTCCATTTTTATCTACGCAATAGCGTCCAAATACCAGTTTATCCACCAAGCGCACATCAGATCCCAAGCGAGAATATTCAAAAATAACGCTATTCTCCACTGTCGCCCCGCTACAGATATGACAGCTAGAACCGATCGCCGTCGGACCGACAATCTTCACCCCGTCCTCAATGCGAGTCATACCGCCAATATAAACGGGTCCGCTAATGTCAACTTTATCCCGATTCATCACCACATTCAGTCCGGTGTGAATGCCCGGTTCGATCTCTCTACCCGGAATATCTACATTCTTGATTTCGCCGCATAACACCCCGCGAATAGCGTGCCAGTAGTCGGGTACTTTGCCGATATCCACCCATTGAAAATCCATTGGTACGGCATAAAAAGGCGCGCCCATTTCCACCAATTTCGGGAAGAGGTCGCCGCCAATGTCGAAAACGGTTTTTGAGGGAATGAAATCGATAATTTCCGGCTCGAAAATATAAATCCCCGTGTTAATAGTGGTACTGAGAGCTTCTTCGACCTTGGGTTTTTCCTGAAATGCTTTGATGCGCCCATCTTCCTCTGTGACCACTACCCCATAACTAGAGACCTGCTCTCGGGGAACATTTTTGGTGATAATTGTTGCGATCGCGCCCTTAGACTTGTGCATTTTCACCGCTTCGGTCATATCTAAATCGATCAGGGCATCGCCGCAAAGCACGATAAAAGTATCGTCAAAAAAGGGATTAAAATCCTGAATGCGGCGCAGTCCCCCCGCAGAGCCGAGGGCTTCTCCGACTAAATGACCGCTATCGTCGATGTAACCTTCAAAAGAATAGGCAATTTCTACCCCAAATCGCTGGCCGTCGCGAAAGTAACTTTCAATTTCCTCCGCTAGATGAGAGACATTTACCATGATTTGGTCGAAACCATGTTTTCGCAGCAATTCAAGCAAAAACTCCATCACGGGCTTTTGCAAAATGGGAATCAAAGGTTTAGGAATCGTATAGGTAATGGGACGAACGCGAGTCCCCCGACCTGCTGCCAAAATCATGGCTTTCATATTGATTTTCCTCGAATCTACTCTTGACGATTGAATTCTCTCCGATTTTATCCCAATCTCTGGGTCGGACTGTTCATTAACGGCTTTATTGTTAAATCTTGGTAAAACTCGGTTTGGGATAATTCCACTTTTGATTGGGCCGAGAGCAACAATAGCGCCCAAAAAACGCCGACGCGATGATGAGCGGGGGGATGGTCTTCTTCCGATTCTTGGGTATCGCTCCACCACTCTACCAATTGGTTTAAATCGACGATCTCGCGATCGCCGGCCAATTGGGGAAAAACATCGTCAAAAAATGCCTCGAGCAGTCCTGCCATTTCCGTTAAATTTTCATTGTGAGCGAGTTGGGAAATGTGGCGGGCGGCTTCTTTACGAGAGGTTCTTCGTTTTGGGCGCGGTTGGGCGGCTTTGGTTTCCAGAACTGCCGCCATTTCTTGAATCTGTTCGATCAACTCCTTTAGGGTAACGCGACGGCGGCGCAGGGGGGGGGCGGCAGGACGGCGGCGAATGTGTTTTTCCAAACGCAGGGGTAGAGCGCGCTCCCGCGGATCGAGTTCTTCGCCGAAAAATTCTTCTTCTTCTTCCTCTTCCTCTGCCAATTGCTCCAAGGTGTTGGCCTTAAGCAAAATGAGCATGGAAGCCCAAACGAAGGCTTGCCCGGATTGGGGTAAATTCGCCGCTTCCCGGTCGGGATCGGGAACTGCTGTTAAGGATATCTTGCTCAAGTAGCGATCGATCGCCTCAACAACATTCACGTTCCAAGGATCGATTTCTCCTTGTTGGGCAAGGTCGAGAAGCACCGCGATCGCTTCTTTAGCAAAGTTTTTAGCCATAAGGAAAGGTTAACCGCTAACAACCAACAACCCATTTATTTTTTACTGGGGGGAAGAGTAAGTTGGGTTTCGAGTTCTTGTTTGTAGCGTTTGATGTCTTTTTCGAGTTCTTTGATGCGTCGATCTTTGGAGCGCGATTCATTCATGTCCTGAAAGGAGATGATTTGGCGTTGCAGTTTCACCCAGACGCTAAAGATCCACGCTAAAATTGCCCCCACTCCCATCGTTAATACTAACTCGACGGAGAGGGGTGCTTGGACTTTAAAGCCGGGAATTAGTTGGATGATAACGAGATTGGTATTTTCCAGACAAAATAGCCCGATCGCCAGACTAAAGAGAAAAATCAGTAAAAAGTTGATTTGTCGCATGGGGAACATGAGTTATTGCAAAATCAGTAGAACCAAGTGGGTAACGGGGAAGCGATCGCGCTAACTTTGTCGAAAATTGTTAAAAAACTTTACAATATAGCGGTAAAGTTTGTTCGCTCCCCATCCCTTACAAAATATAAGATATCCCATTCGATGAACATTTCTGTTGCCAATCTGCGTCAAAACTATACTCGCTTCGGACTCGAAGAAACCGAAGCCGATCGCGATCCCTTGCAACAATTTAAAACTTGGTTTGAGGAGGCGATCGCGGCAGAAATTCCCGAAGCGAACGCCATGACCCTCGCAACGGCAACCCCCGAGGGCAAACCCACCGCAAGAATCGTCTTGCTCAAAGGGTTTGACGAAAGGGGTTTTGTTTTTTATACCAATTACAACAGCCGCAAAGGTCAACAGTTACAGGCAAATCCCTACGCTTCTCTTGTATTTTTGTGGCAGCCCCTCGAACGTCAAGTGCGGGTTGAAGGACGAGTGGAAAAGATAGCCGAGGAGGAGTCAGATGCCTATTTTGCCAGTCGTCCCCTCGCATCACAACTAGGGGCTTGGGCATCGGAACAGAGTCAGGCGATCGCCGATCGCGAGGTACTAGAAGGACGCTTTCGGGACTTCGAGGCCAAATACAGCGAGGGCGAGATTCCCCGTCCCCACCATTGGGGGGGATTTCGCGTTATTCCCGAGGCGCTCGAATTTTGGCAGGGTCGCCCCAGTCGCCTCCACGATCGCCTCTCCTACAGCTTGCAACCTGATGGAACATGGTTGCGAGAGCGGCTCGCCCCCTAGAGTCCTGAATACTAGGAAGATATTACAGATAAGATTCTCAACAACCAAGAACAACCCACCCCTCAACCCCCTCCCAAGAGGGGGAGAGCAAACAACCAATAACCAATAACCAATAACAAAATCTAAATTTTCCCTTTTACCTCGGCGATTCCCAAACTCCATAAGCTAGATTGAGAACGAACCGATATTTGAGGAGAGCGATCGAGCAGTGAACTCAGTTGTCGAACAACGCGACTATACCGTAATCATCGATAAGAGTGGCAGTATGTCCACTCCAGACCAGCCCGGTGGCAAGAGTCGTTGGGATGCTATCCAAGAGTCTACCCTTGCCCTCGCCGAGGAATGCGACAAGTTCGATCCCGACGGCATTACGGTTTATCTATTTTCGGGGAGATTCAAGCGCTACGATAATGTGACCCCCGGTAAGGTGTCTCAAGTCTTCGCCGAACATCAGCCCATGGGCAAAACCGATCTTGCATCGGTTCTTTATGATGCCCTCGATAATTATTTTCAGCGCAAGGAAGCCGGAGAAGCAAAACCCAACGGAGAAACCATCGTGATCGTTACTGATGGAGAACCCGACGATCGCAAATCGGTGATGCGTCTGATTATTGAAGCCTCTCGTAAAATCGATCGCGATGAGGAGTTGGGAATCTCTCTCATTCAAATCGGTCGCGATAAGTTAGCAACGGAATTTCTCGTTGCCCTCGACGATCGCCTTGCTGCAGCAGGAGCCAAGTTTGATATTGTCAATACTGTAACCATTGAGGACATTGACAAATCGGAGATCGGCTTAACCGACGTACTTATTAAGGCAGTTTTGGAATAGAATTCAACAAAACTAGCGTTTTTAAATTGCCTTTGGTGTTGTTCCAGAGGCTTTTTTATCATCTTTAAGCAGTTGTGAGAGCGATCGCCATAGGAATTGACACTTTCCGAAATCTTCGTTTAGAGACGATCGAGAAATTCTGCAATTTCTGCTTGTAGCCAATCTCGTTCCGCTTGTCTTAACCACGAACCAAATTCATATTGTTGAGAGTAGTCTAAAAATGATTGTGCATCAGCTTCTCGATCCGGATTGTGAATTCCTGTCTTTGTATATGAAAAAGTTATTTTTTGGCATTTAGAGCGATTTTTTAATATTTCTAAATCTGAGGTTGTTCCTTTGATAGTATGCCGTAAAAAGAAGAACTGACGACGAAGCTGAAAAGATTGGCGATCGATCGCGATCCGAACGCGATCGCCGATTCTTTCTTTCAAAATAAAAATACATAGCAAACTAAAACCCCACAAGTTGACGGTATTCAAGATCATAAATAAAACTCCACTCATATCTTTGATAATATGAAAAGAACGATCGCTACCCGTGAGATAGAATAAATATCCTATAGTAATTAATGTCATAAATATTGCCATAATAATAAAAACAACTGTCACTAAAAACCTTAAACCATCTGCAACGCCGATATCGGCTGGAGGAATCTCAACAAATAAGCGATCGCGGGTTTTGTGCAGGTTAACTCGACTGTATAGCGGTTGTTCGTAGCTCAGTTTAGCAATGCGATCGCGTTCTAATTCTTGTAATGCTTCTCCTGCGGAAGAAAAGCGGTCTTCAATTGCAGGTTCAATTGTTTTTTCCAACCAATTGGCAAACTTCTGAGAAATTTTAACATGAGAGCGAAAATCGATTTTCATTCGCATTTGCGGTAAATCTTCTGGCGAATGACGAGCGAGTAAATAGAGTAGCGTCATTCCCAAAGCATATAAATCTGAAGCAAATATTGCCTTACCGCGAAACTGTTCGGGAGACATATAACCAATTGTTCCGACAAATGTGCCACTGTGACTGAGGGTTTTGCGGTAAACTTCTTGTACGCCTCCAAAATCTACTAAAAAGACTTTGCGATCGGCAGTATAAATAATATTCTCTGGCTTAATGTCTCGATGAATGACTGGAGGCTCTAAACCGTGAAGATAAGTTAAAATTTTGAGAATTTGTTGGGCAATATCTTTGGTTTCCATTTCTATCGGATACCATCCCGCTTTAATTTTTACAGCAAGGGAATTGCCTTCAACGAGTTCTCGGATCAAATAAAACCGACGATCTTCTGGAGTATCGAGATAGAAATAGTCAAGATATTTAGGAATTGCTGGATGCTCTAAACTGGCGAGAACTTTAGCTTCTCTCTCAAACAATTCGAGAATTTTCCAATCTCTAACTTGATACAAAGAAACAACTTTAATCGCTATAGTTTGAGAATGAAAGAGATCGATCGCTTTATAAGTGCTACCTGTCGAACCTTGACCTAAAAGAGAGACTACTTGATAGCGATCGCGCACGATTTCTCCTTTCTGATGCAATTCATTCATGATAAGTTCTCCTTAATTGATTGTCAGTTTTTTATTTTTTAGTTTTTTATTGATTGCTTTAATCTAATTGACGATCGAGAAATTCTCTGAGTTCTGCTTCCAACCATTTTCGCTCTTTTAGTCTTAGAGATTGAATTAAGTTAATGCGTTTGGAAGAGACGATCTCGCGTTGTTTGAGTATTTTTTTCCCTACAATTAAAATCGACGTTCCCTTTACTAAGCATTGCGGATATTTCCAGTATTGCCATTTTTTCTCGCATTCTAGTGGTTCTAAATCTTGTATTTTTCCTTGTATAATATAAACCAGACCTAAAAAATCCCATCTAAACTGAAAAAATTTGCGATCGAGAGCAATAAAATTCGGATTTCTCCCAGTAATTTTAAAATAGTTGATTATTCCCAGAGGCATTAAAATTATATAGACTAAATAACAAATAAGCAATGCCAAATTCATTCCTGCTATCTCTTCATAAAGTAATATTTTTAATGTCTGAGCAATACTGGATGTAAAAACGAATGAGTTAAGAAACAAAGGAAAAATCAAACCTATTTTTTCAAAAGTTCCTTGAGGTATATTAATAACCAATCGCTCTGAAGTTTTTTTGAGAACGATCTGGCTATATTTGGGTTGTTTTCGGTAAAGTTCGACAAGGTGATTTTTTTGTAATGCTTGCAATGCTTCTTGCGCTGAATGAAAACGATCTTCGATCGCGGGTACGATCGTCTTCTCCAACCAGCGAGCAAATTTCTTGGAAATGCTGACATGAGAATGAAAATCGATTTTCATTCGCTTTTGTGGTAAATCTTCTGGGGAATAGCGAGTGAGTAAATAGAGTAAAGTCATTCCCACAGCATACAAATCCGAGGCAAAAATTGCTTTCCCGCGAAACTGTTCCGGTGGCATATATCCTAACGTTCCGACAAATGTGCCACTGTGACTGAGAGTTTTACGATAAACTTCTTGTACGCCGCCGAAATCGACTAAAAATACTTTTCCATTTACGTCTCGAATAATATTTTCCGGTTTGATATCGCGATGAATAACGGGTGGGTTTAAACCGTGGAGGTAAACTAAAATATTTAGAATTTGTTTCGCAATTTCCTTAACTTCTGTTTCTTGGGGATGCCATCCCGCCTTGATTGCTCCTGCTAGAGAATTGCCTTCAATGAGTTCTCGGATCAGATAAAAACAGCGATCTTCTGGTGTATCTTCATGAAAATAATCGAGGTATTGGGGGATTGCAGGATGCTCTAAACTGGCGAGTATTTTTGCTTCTCTCTCGAATAATTCTAGAACTTTCCAGTCGCGAACTCGACGAAAGGAAACAACTTTAATCGCAACAGTTTGAGAATCGATCGGATCGATCGCCTTGTAAGTGCTTCCCGTCGAACCCTCACCCAACAAGGAAAGAATGCGATAGCGATCGCGCACGATATCTCCGGTTTGGTGCAGTTCATTCATGGCTAGTCTCCCAAAGAGAGCGATCGCTACAAGCTACAGTCAACATTGTAATAGAATTAATCTATATTTTACAAATTCTCAAGAAATTCTGTGATTTCGGCTTGCAACCAATCTCGTTCGGCTTGTTTAAACCACGAACCAAATTCAACTCTTTTGAAATGAGTAATATCTTTTTCCTTTACAAGAATTCTTTGTAAGCTAGAACCCTCTCTACCCTTACATATTAATACTAGAGATTTTGATTTTTGAGAGTGTTCTATTTTTTTGATACCACTTGTTTGTCCTTGAATAATATAGGCATGGTTAAAGAAATCCTGTTGAAATTGAAATTCTTTAGGCCTTATATCAATAAAAACTTGATTTGTCGTTATCTTTTTTAATCCTTTTTTTGCAAGAAAAAATAAGTAGAGAATTCCTATTATAAACAAAACAAGAACTATTCCTAAAATTGAGTTTTCTGCATATTTAGAAATCCGAATTATCCAGAAAAGAGAATAAAATATTAATCCAAGAAATGAGATTATGATAATATGATTCAATAAAAACATTGTATCCCAAGACTTTCCGGGAATATTAATAATCAAATTATTAGATTTGTTTTCTATAAGAATTCGACTATATTTAGGCTGTTCATAGCGTAGAGCTAAAGTCTGCTTTTCTTCTAAGATTTTTAACGCATTTTCGACAGAATGAAAGCGATCTTCGATCGCAGGTTCGATCGCCTTCTCCAACCAGCGAGCAAATTTCTTGGAAATGCTGACATGAGAATGAAAATCGATTTTCATTCGCTTTTGTGGTAAATCCTCTGGAGAACAACGAGCGAGTAAATAGAGTAAAGTTGTTCCCAAAGCATATAAATCCGAGGCGAATATTGCTTTGCCGCGAAACTGTTCCGGTGGCATATAACCAACCGTTCCGACAAATGTACCGCTACGACTGAGTGTTTTACGATAAATTTCTTGTACGCCGCCAAAATCTACTAAAAAGACTTTTTCATTAGCATCTCGGATAATATTTTCCGGTTTAATATCTCGATGGATAACGGGTGGATTTAAACCATGTAGATAAATCAAAATATTGAGAAGTTGTTTGGCAATTTCCTTAACTTCTGCTTCTTGAGGATGCCATCCCGAAGTAATTTCTATTGTAAGTGAATTCCCTTCAATCAGTTCTCGGATTAAATAAAAACGGCGATCTTCTGGAGTATCCTGATGGAAATAATCGAAATATTTTGGGATTGCTGGATGTTCTAAACTGGCGAGTATTTTTGCTTCTCTCTCGAATAATTCTAGAACTTTCCAGTCGCGAACTCGACGAAAGGAAACAACTTTAATCGCAACAGTTTGAGAATCGATCAGATCGATCGCCTTATAAGTGCTTCCTGTCGAACCTTCACCCAATAGCGAAAGAATACGATAGCGATCGCATACGATATCTCCTGTTCGGTGCAGTTCGTTCATGGCTATTCCTCGAAATCATAGATTCGCCCATTACCGATTCCCCAAACTCATATGTTGTTCGATGAAATTTGTATACACGTCCCCGGCTAAAAATGCGGGAGAATTGAGAATTTTAGTGTGGAAATCGATGGTTGTGGGAATACCTGCGATCGCACATTCTTGTAGGGCGCGTTTCATACGACGAATCGCCGTTTCTCGATTCGGTCCCCAAACAATTAACTTACCAATTAAAGAGTCGTAATAAGGGGGGATTTCGTAATCCGTGTAAACGTGGGAATCGATTCGCACTCCCGGACCGCCGGGGGGTAAATAAGCGCTAATTCGTCCGGGATGGGGGCGGAAATTATGGGCGGGATCTTCGGCATTAATCCGACATTCGATCGCGTGGCCTTTTAACTCAATATCCTCCTGTTTGACCCGCAATTTTTCCCCTTGAGCAATGCGGATTTGTTCGGTGATTAAATCCAATCCCGTCACCATCTCCGTAACCGGATGTTCCACTTGGATGCGGGTATTCATCTCCATAAAATAGAAATCTCCCCCCCGATCCATCAAAAATTCCACCGTCCCCGCACCGACGTAATCGATGGATTTTGCCGCACTAACCGCCGCTTCTCCCATCTTTTGCCGCAATTCGGGCGTGAGTGCCGGACTTGGGGATTCTTCTAATAACTTTTGGTGACGGCGCTGAATGGAACAATCCCGCTCGCCTAGGTGAACAACATTACCGTGAGAATCTGCTAAAATTTGAATCTCGACGTGGCGGGGACACTCTAGAAACTTCTCCAAGTAAATCCCTGCGTTACCGAATGCTGCCTCGGCTTCCCCTTGGGCGGCTTGAAACAGGCGGACTAAATCCCCCTCATCCCTGACCAAACGCATTCCCCGTCCGCCACCGCCCGCCGTTGCTTTCAGGATGACGGGATAGCCGATTTTTTGCGCCAAAGCGAGGGCTTCTTTCTCCCCGGATAATAATCCCTCACTCCCGGGCAAAGTGGGGACGTTTGCCCCTTGCATGGTTTTCTTTGCCGTTGATTTGTCCCCCATTGCCAGCATCGCCTCGGGAGTCGGCCCGATGAAGGCGATTTTGTGATCCGCGCAGATTTCGGCAAAGCGGGCGTTTTCCGCCAAGAAGCCGTAACCAGGATGAATTGCCGTAGCATTGCGAGTTAGCGCCGCCGCGATAATATTGGGGATATTGAGATAACTTTTGTTACTGGGGGCTTGACCGATGCAAACGCTTTCATCTGCTAATTGGACGTGTAGGGCTTGGCGATCGATAGTGGAGTGAACTGCAACGGTGGCAATGCCTAATTCTTTGCAACTACGAAGAATTCGTAGGGCAATTTCCCCTCGATTGGCGATTAATATTTTTGAAAACTGCATTTGATGTTGGTAGGGAGGACGGGATCGGGAGTAGAAAGGATTATAGTTCGCTTTCGGGATCTTCTTGGCTTTGTCGGTAGCGTTCGGATAATTCCGTGGGAGCCCGATCGCTACTCCACGCCCACCAAACTTGACCGCACTCGCAGTCATAAAACTCCTGCCATTTGCGGCGATACTCTTCATCAATGGCAGGGGCGCGGCGATTAATCCAAACGCGCTTGGCTTGGTAATTGGACGCACCGCAACGGGGGCAGAAAAACTCGACGGCGTGAGTGGCGCTTTGAGTCCATTCGGGGGGGACGGGATCGAAGGCTTCCATAAACTTCGGCGATCGCAGTGGCTTTCTTTACTAGCTTATCAGGGGGAAGGATTCTTCGTTCGCACTGGGCGAACTCCTGATATTATTGGCATGAAAACACGCTCGGGCGGAGCTAACTTTAACTCAAAAGGTGAAAATCCCGTGGATCCAATCCTCAATGTCATCTCATTTCTCGGTATTTTTGGGCTGTGCGCGATCGCGTGGCTGGGGTCGGAAAATCGCAAAGTCATTCCTTGGAATGTCCTTATTTTCGGGATCGGACTCCAACTGGTTATCGGTCTTTTTGTCTTCGTTGTCGGCTCTCAAGCCGTAGAAATTATTAATACCTTACTCAATCCAGTTTTAGACGCTTCAGAGGCTGGTGCGAGGTTTTTATTTGGAGGAGGCAGTTCGATTATCGTTCCCGATCCCGGGCGGATGGTGGGTCCGGGACCGGCGGGTCGCTGGCTTGCCCGCACCCTTGGCGATCCCTACGTGGGCATTCCGGGCGATCGCTTGGGTCCCGATAATCTCAGTGTGGGCTATATTCTCGCCTTTCGCGCCCTACCCCAAGTGATTTTCTTTGCCGGGTTGGTGAGCTTGCTCTATCGCTTAAATGTCATTCAACCGATTGTCAAAGCCTTTGCTTGGTTGTTCCAACGGACGATGAAAATTAGCGGTGCGGAATCCCTTTCTGGGGCGGCCAATATTTTCGTCGGCATTGAGTCGGCTTTAGCGGTCAAGCCCTTTTTACCGAAGATGACTCGTAGCGAACTCTGCGCGATTTTAACCAGTTGTTTCGGCTCTATTGCCTCTTCCGTCCTCGCCCTCTATGCGGGACTCCTGAGACCGCAATTTCCCTCGATTACGGGACATCTGGTTTCTGCTTCCATTCTGACCATTCCCGCTTGTTTCGTCGTTTCCAAACTCCTCGTCCCGGAAACCGGAGAACCGGAAACCATGGGATCGATTCCCGAAGAGAAAGAAGACGGATCTACTCCCAAACTCAATCCAGTGGATAGTTTGATCGTCGGGGCATTGGATGGGGTAAAAATGGCCGTAGCGATCGCGGCGGTACTCATTGCCATCCTCGGTTTATTGGAACTGGTGGATATGATTTTCGGCTTTTTCGGCACCTTGAGCGAGAGTCCCTACACCCTCATCCGCACGATCGGTGGGGTTCTGCAATATGTCACCATTCCCAACATTCTTGGGGTGCTATTCTTCCCGTTGACCTTTCTCACGGGAGTATCCCTCGATCCCAACGAGCTTTGGCAATCCTCCACGATTATCGGACGGCGGCTCTTTGAGACCAGCATTCCGCCTTATCTCTCCCTCGCTGGTCTTTCCGCCCAACAAGTTCTCAGTCCCCGCGCTCTCATTATCGTCAGTTACGTTCTCTGCGGTTTTGCCCATTTTGCCTCTTACGGCATCTTTGTGGGGGGACTTTCAGCGCTCGTTCCCGAACGGCGGGGTGAGGTATCAGCCCTTGGTTTTAAGGCGCTTTGGGGGGCAACCCTCGCAACCCTCATGACCGGAGCCGTGGCGGGAGTCTTCTACTTCGGCCAGCCAAGTGCCCTTGGACTTTGATTCAGTTATCAGTTATCAGCAGGCGATATGAAATTCAATCGTATTTGGTTTATTGGTTTGGCGGTTATGGTGGCGATCGCCGCGATCGCTTGGGGACAGCCGTTCGAATTGGCACAACAATCTCCGTCGGGCGCGATCGTGCAGGCACAGACCCCCGATGCTCCCGACGCTCCCGACGCTCCCGATGCTCCAGAAATCCAACCCCCACCCCCCAGTGCCCTTCCCCTTGCAGAAACGCCTTATCAAGACCCCGGGGGGCGCTTTCAATTAGGGATTATCCAAGGATTCAACCAATCCGTCGTCACGGGCGTTCCTCTCTTTGAATCCCCCGACGGTAATTTAGCTTATACCGTAACCGTGCGCCCTCGGGCTGCGGATGCCCCCTTACGAGAATGGGCGCTAAGCCAAGTGGCGATCGATACCTTCGATCGCGGTGAAGGCTTAATGGCTGGCGCTTACGAAGTCGTTGAGGGAGAATTGGGCGGCGCGATTGTCCCTTGGACGGGGACGTTAACCATGGGTCGAAATCAGCAACCCATGCAGGGACTATTACTCTCCCGTCAAATTCCCGGTCGGCTGTTAATTTTGGCGATCGCCGCCACCGAAAGCGCCGCCAGCCAAATCGATGCCGTCTACTCCACCCTAGAACCCACCTTACAAGCCATCGAAGAGTAGAAAAATTAGGGAGTAGGTGTCGATCCCCCCTAACCCCCCTTAATTAAGGGGGGAAAAGAGGAAGTCAAACAAGCGGTGCGACCCCGCGTCGGCGAAAGACGCAAGCGGTCAGACCCCGCGTCGGCGAAAGACGCAAGGGAATGCTGACCAAGAGAGGGAACGCGCACCAAGACACAAACAACCAACCAACAACCAACAACCAACACAATGAACCCAGATGTTGAAATTCGGCGTTTGAGAGAGTTGATGCCCGCCTCGGGGCGAATGTACTGCCAGATCGCGAGCAAACCCCAACAAACCCAAGTCATCGAGATGGAATTGCCCCTCCCTTGGAAGCGGAACAACCGACCGATCGCCATTAATTTCGACCTGTGGCGGCAATTAAAAGGGGCAGAACGGGATTTACTCCTATTGCGCTCCGTGGTTTGGCTGACGGACGTACAATGGTTTAAACCGGATATTTACCAAGGATTGGCGGCGATCGGTTTGGTGGGCACAATCGCGGAATTCACCCAAGGCGATGTGACGGGGGTTATCGTGGCGGGAGGATTGAGTGCGATCGCCCTACGTCAATTGTGGCGGGGGTATCGCAGTACAAAACGAGAAATCGAAGTAGACGAACAAGCCCTCCAGTTGGCAACCCGACGGGGATACAGCGAAACCGAAGCCGCAAAGCATCTACTATTGGGAATTGAGAGTGCGGCGAAACTGGAGCGGCGATCGAGTCTGACCTTTATCGAACTGCTGCGCGCGCAAAATCTACGGAGTCTTGCCAATCTCTCCACTACAAGGGTGCCTCAGAGCGTTAAAGAAGAGTAAAAGCACAGCGTAAAATTTCAACTCTCAGCCTTCATCCTTCAGCCTTTATCTCTTAGACTGGGGGGAATAGAAAACAGAAATGCTTATGGTTCGTTCGGTTGAATCTGGGGAAATTAAAGGCGATCGCTATCGCACGATTGAAGAATTAGCGCGGGGCGATTTCGGGCAAACTTATTTAGTAGAAGACTTACAACGCTCGAAATCCCGCTTTGTCCTGAAAGAATATACCTTTACTCTCCGAACGCCGGATGTTTTTACCAAAGCAGAGGAACTGTTCGCGCGGGAAGCGGATATTCTCTACAACCTCGACCACCCGCAAATCGTCAAAGTCCATCATCTCAACTGCTTTCAAGAGGAAGAGCGGGGTAAGGTTTTACTCGTACAGGATTATATCGAGGGGCAAAGTCTGCGATCGCTCCTGAATGCCCGATGGGTGCAAGGGCGCAAATTCAGCGAAACGGAAGGATTGCGCTTGCTCTACCAGCTTGCCTCGGTTCTGAACTACATTCACTCTACGGGGGTGATTCATCGCCACATTTCCCCGGAAAATATCTTTTTTCGCCAACAGGACGGACGCTTGCTCTTAGGGGATTTTGGGGGCATCGTGCAAGTTCTCGCTACCCTATCCGCTCAACTCGACGATCCCACCGCGACACTGGTTTCGGTACCTCTGGGAAAACCGGGTTATGCGCCCCCCGAGCAGGTTCAAAAAGGGATTATTTTTACCTATAGCGACCTCTACGCGATCGCGGCGACGGTGACGGTGATGCTGACAGGGAAAGAACCCCTACAACTGATCGATCCGAAAACTGGGGAGTGGGACTGGCGGGACAAAATCAAACTGTCGCCCCAATTTAATTCGATCCTCAAAAAAATGCTGGCCAAACATCCGGGCGATCGCTATCACAGTGCGTATGATGTCATCAGTGCCCTGCGCGAAATTCCCCGTTCTGCCTTGGAGAAGGGGAAAAAATCCTCGGGAACTTTAGCCCCCCCTTCCCCCATCGAAATGACCCAGCCCCTTTTTTCTCAGCAGCAAAATTTTGGCGTGCGAGTCTTCAAGTTTCTCCTGCAATCTATTTTCGCCGTCGGCTTTATTTTGGGAGCGGGGGCATTGGGTTGGTTTGTCGGCCAGACATGGCTCGAAACCCAAATTACGCCCCCTGAAGAAGTGCCGGACTTGGATATTTCCCCAGTCGTGGAACCACCGACACCCACCGCAGCCCAAGCGGAAGGGTTGAGTTTTCCCCCCATTGACGATTCAGAGCCAGAGCCCTCCGAAGACCTGCCCGAAAGCGAACGCCAGCGCAAATTAGCGTTACGCAAGCGTCGCTTGCAGATGGCGATCGATTACGAGTTTTTCCAAGGGTTGGTGCGGGAGGTGGTTCGAGAAAAGCATCCCGAAAGACGAGGCACTCCCAGCAATGCCCCCGAAGACGCGGCGTGGCGGGAAATTATCGACGTAACGGCGGAACAGTTGCTCGATCGCCTCGAAAATTTGAGCGGGGACGCAAGGGGAAGATTGGGCAGCTATCGGCGGGTGGATCGCGATCGCTGGCGCAGGGAAGTCAATGAGTTAAACGCCAGTAATCGCGCCTTGGTCGATTTAACGGATGCAGCCTTCTTTCTCGATTTCCCGGAATGGAAAGATAAGGATTTTTTAGATCGGGCAATCGGTCAGGTTTGGCACGCGATCGCTTTAGATCGAGTGAGAGCACTCCAAGAAGGGACGAATTTGGAAACGTTGGTTATTCCCGAAAGTGAAGCAAGTAGCTCAATTGAAGGCAGTCTCGCTGCGGGGGAAGGGAAGATATTTCTCGTTCGTCTCGACGGAGGACGATCGATTTCTACTACTGTGCTGACCGATCGCGCGATGGGATTTTCATTTTATACCCCGAGAGGAGAAGCCCTGCGATCGGATTCCATCGAGTTGAACTGGTCGGGAGAGTTACCCGACACGGGATTTTATCAACTGGCGATCATTTCTCGTTCTAGTGAGAGTTTGAACTATCGATTAACCTTAACTGCGGATTAGTTTTCTGGCAATCGCAACTATACTACTGCAAATTCGGTAAATTGTCGCACGACAGGCGCTCTAAATCCCAGCACGATGTCTGTTTTAGGTATGCCTAATTCTACCAACTGATTGGCAATTCCTTCCTCGGTAAAATCGCGATAACTTAATCTTTCTACGATTAATCTTTTTTATAAGAGGTGAATATGCGATCTTTATTTTGTCAAGACTTACGCAATCCTGTATCGTGCTGTCCTTCACCATAATATCTTAGTAACACGATAGTCCCATTACTAGAATATTTATAATGAATTCGACATTCACCTGTTACTCGAAATCTTCTTTCTATTTCACCTTTTTTTCTTTTTTTTCCTTTGATAGGTTCATCTTTGAGACTTTTATTTTGAGTTGCTTGTTTTTGTATTATACTGAGCCTTCTTGCTAAACTGTCTAAGATTGCTTCTCTATGTTTAACTTCATTTACCAGACTATCCACAAATTGCTCTGAATATTCTACTTTGTTTGGAAAATCACTAATCTTTTGATTGTATTCTTGTTGAATAAAAAGAGATAAAGCTATCATAAATATTCTCTTGTCAGTTTTATGTAAAGGCCAGTATGTTTCGGGTATATTCAAATAAGCAAGCCACTCATTAGGGTGGGTAATTAATCGAGGACTGATTGTACAATCATGACAATCACAAAAAAATAAATATCCCAATTGAGGAGCAGGATGATTGCAAATTCCTAAGCAAAAAAGAACATTTTTTTCTGAGCTATCAATAAGAATATGTACAAGTTCTAGAAATTTATTATTAATCTCCAATTGACCATGTAAATTTCCAAGATTTGGATTAATCTGACATAGTTTTAAATTCTTTTCATTAGTTAGACGGAGTTTCAGAGAATCAAATTTATATAAAATCGGTATAATTCTA